>NZ_JBFTQW010000005.1:0-459688 GCF_056399205.1 Bacillus sp. 01N45 | reverse complement strand
GCAGCCACAAAAGGAAAAGAACTAGGAACAGCAACAGCGGCAGAAAATGCAGTAGAAGCAAAAGTAGAAATTGATCAAATCGCAAAAGACGCAAAAACAAAAGGCAATGTATACGTAAGTGTACAAAGTAAAGGTGAGTTAGAAAGTACACGTACAGTGAAAGCATATGATACAGAAATTACAGCGGCTCCAAATGCAAGTAATATTGTTGTGTTAAATAATGATGCTGGTGAAGATGATATTGTTCGAGTGACAGGCTTAAAAGCAGGAGATGTAGTGAAAGTATATGACGCGGCACAAGAAGGTAACGAGCTGAAATCAGCAACCGTTGCTGACTCAAAAACGGCAGTAAATGTTAAAATTCCTCAATTAGGTGAGAAAGCAGGAAAGGTATACATTACAGTAACAAACGTGAATAAGGAAGAAAGTGTACGTGTAGCAAAAGATTTTATAGGTGAATAAAAGGTAGAGTATTAAAAATTAGTAGTTCAATAGAGAGCGCCAGGAGGAAGTAGATCTCTTGGCGTTCTTGTTTTTGGTTAAGTAATATAGATAGTAATAAAAAATATTTTTAAAATGGGATATTTAAATTTATGGGAGAAATGCTTTATGCATAAATGAAATAGCTAAATCTGATTTTATACTTTTTATATCTTTTTATATGTTAATTATTTGACAGATAATTTCGAAATGTTATAATATGGATATGTTAAAATTTATATTTTCTTAAAAGACATGGGAGTCAGATGAGAATTGTGAAAGGATGAGGGGGGAGTGACACATATTATGTATCACCACACAGCAATTAATGTATTGAGTCTTTTACAAAACATGTCAAATAATAAAATGAACGATATGAAACTAGATGCGGAATTCAAAAAAATAGAGAAACAATTCAGAATAGGGTATGAAGAGCTAGTTGCTTTATATAAAAGAATGGTACTATTTCAAATAGATATAGAAAAAAATGGCGGTATGCGAGCATATGAAGAATCAGTAATTACATGGCTGAAATCTGAGTTAGAACTATTATATGAAGTGTATCAATTTTGTCAACGTCACGGTTTAAACATCGCAAATATTTCAAAATATGTTAGTAAAAATGAATTGAATATTTTTCCGAAAACAGAAAGCCAATTACAAAACACGTATTATAAATTAAAAAAACAAGAGATGTCTTTTGAAAATATTGAAAAACAAAAACCAGGTCGAAAACGAAAATATAAACCTGTGAAAGAGAAGATTGTTGAGACGAGACAAGAAAGAAAACAAGAAGTAAAAGAAGACGTTCGAAGTAAAGAGGATGAAAAAAGTCTTGTAACAGTTATATCGGGTATCGTTGACAACTTTGAAACAATTAGTCAATGTAGCGAAAAGAAGGAACATGAACTGCATCAATTCATGGAAGGTATTTATAAGCTTTCTAGCATGGCTGCAGATCGTTCGAAAGATGAAAAAAATACACGTGACCTTGAAAGTCAATTAAAGTCGCTACAGTTTGAAAATGAAAGGTTAAAGAGGGAGAAGGAAGAACTCGTCTTTGATATTAAAGAAATGACGCATCATTTAATTCATTTCATTACGAGCTCTGATATCGATCAAATTCGCACATTACCTTACTTTGTAGAAGAGTGTAAACAAGACCTACATAAGCTAGGGCTATATAACGCTCAAGATGGAAAAATGAAAATTATGGTCGATCGTAGTGGACAAGTTATGACCGTAACACAATAAAAAAATTGGGTACAAAATAAAAGGGAGATACATAGTGTATATGTATTTCCCTTTTGTTTTGTGTGGAATCGTTCCAAAGAAGGAGGATGAATTTTTACGATTGTAGTAACTTAGAAACCATTTGCGGAATTTGATTAGCCTGTGAAACCATACTAAGTGCAACTTCAGTTAACAATTTAAACCTTAAAAAATCGCTCATTTCCTGCGCCATACCCGCATCTTCAATTCGAGAAGAAGCATCTGTTAGAGCCATACTTTGGCTATTTAAATTTTCAATATTAAACTGTAAACTATTCATCATGGCACCGAGATTGGCACAATGATGTGATACATTTTGCAAGACCTCTTCAATTTTCCGAATTGCCGCTCTTGCTTCTTGCTCAGTTGAAATGTTGATGCCATGTTGTGTAGGAGAAGGGGGAATATGTTTCATGATATGTACGGTATAACCGATAGCATCTAACGTAATAGAACGGTTTTGTTCGTCAAATACAGATAAATCATTAAACTCAGTTGTCTCGCCGATATAGCCAATTTGTTCTGTTAACGATTGAAACTCTTTATTCAGCGCATCACGGTTTTTGTTTAAATTTGTACCATTCGCAGATTGAACAGCTAAATCACGCATACGCTGTAAAATAATCGTAACAATTTGAAGAGCAGCTTCCGCTGTACGAAGCATTGATATTGCATCCTCGTTATTACGAATCGTCCCACACATACTACTCGCTCTCGCATGCATACGAGTTACAATTGTAATATTAACAGGATTATCAGAAGCAGTATTCAACTTTGTACCAGTCGCTAAATCCTCCATCGAAACATTCATACATTTCTCATTCTCATACTATGACTGCCTAGCATTCATACTCAAAACATTCGTATCAATACGCATAATAGACACTCCTTACCTTAAAGATTCATATATGGTCTTAAAGCGAATAAACAGTTATGAAAAGAAAAAGGGACATATGCTTATCTTCTAGTTGTATTTTAACATGAGAGGGGATAGAGATAGCCACTGACCGCTTCTACGCAACGCGGATGCTCTCTTCCGCCTAAAAAAAGAAAGGTTTTACAAATAATTCATCTATATAGAAAAATAAACCTCTCCGCAAGCAGAGAGGTTTATTCATGAAACTAACTCAAATGGATTATTGTAATAATTTAGAAACCATTTGTGGAGTTTGGTTTGCTTGAGAAAGCATGCTGATACCGGCTTCGTTCAAGATTTTGAACTTAGTCATTTCAGACATTTCTTTTGCCATGTCAGCGTCTTCGATTTGAGAAGCAGCAGCAGCCATGTTTGTTGCTTGGCTAGTTACGTTGTTTAAGTTATGGTCTAAACGGTTTAATTGTGAACCGAAAGTTGCTCTAGCGTCTGCAATTGATTGGATAGCTTCGTCAAGCTTGTCTAATTCTGCTGCAGCCAGTTCATTAGTAGTTATATCATCGCCTAATTTTGCAGTTGTTAAATCTTTTGTATTTAGAGATTCAATTACCAATGTATCTCCTGAAGCGTCAGAAAGTTGAACTGAGATATCAGCATCACCACCAGCATCTGCGTTTAAGAATGCCTTACCATTGAAATTTGTTTTTTCAGCAATATGGTCAATTTCCGCTTTTAATTGAGCATATTCTTTACCAACAGAAGTAACATCGGTTGTACCATTTGTACCACTTGATGCTTGTGTTGCAAGATCACGCATACGAAGTAAGATGTTTGACATTGATTGTAATGCTGAATCACCAGTACGTAATGCTGACATAGCGTCTTGTGTGTTACGAGCACCAACAATTAAGCCGCCCTCTTTTGCACGCATACGAGTAGCGATTGCTAGACCAGCTGCATCGTCAGCCGCACTGTTGATTGATTTACCGCTTGATAAACGGTTCATAGCTGTATTCATTTTGTCTTGGTTTTGGCGCATGTACTCTTGAGTACGCATGCTGTTAATGTTTGTATTAATTCTCATGTTAAGAAACCCCCATTTTTTTATATTGACTTTTCTGCAAATTGAAAAACGGTAATATGCGAAAAAATCAATTTCGAGATTTATTGTAATCCCTGTCATAGCGGGTGTCAACTAAAAATTCGAATTAATAAATATAAAAAAATAACAGTTTAACAATATATTCATTTTTTTATTACAATATTATTAAAAGGATTATTGCAAACTTTAAAAAAAAACTCTAATATTAGATTATCTTTGTTTACCGAAAAGGTGATATTATGTTAGTTGGAAATATAGTAAAAGAAGTGCTTGCATATAAGAAAGGACAAATTCAGCAAAAGCTAAGTAGTCCGCAAGCATTCGTTAGTAGTCGTTTTCAAGAGAAGTTGCAGAGTGAACCTGCGAAGGAGACGAAGGGTACTACGCAGCCGGCAAATGTAGAGGATATGAGTCAGCCGGTACAATCTACAAAAATAGAAACGGCCGTAAATAAACCGGAACAATCTATTAATAAAGTAGAGGAAGCGAGTAAGCCTGAAGAAAAAGCTGAAACGAAGAACGTAGATGAAGTGCAAGTCGCACAAAAAGAGTTTGAACGACGTTTCCCAGAAACGAAAAATGAGGCTGCTGATACGTGGGAATTAACGAAGAAGTATAATATTCAAAAAATACGTTCTTCAAATGAGGGGAAGTATGAGGATATTATTGATCGCGCTAGCCGTACATACGGAATTCCGAAAACGTTAATTCAAAAAATGATTGAAGTAGAGTCTAATTTTAATCCGAAAACGGTGTCACATGCAGGTGCGATGGGTCTTATGCAGCTTATGCCAGCGAATGTGAAAGAGATGGGTATAAAAAATCCATTTTCACCAGCTGAAAGTATTGAGGGCGGTGTGAAAGAGTTAAGCGGTTATTTAAAGAAAAATAACGGCGACTTAGTATTGGCACTTGCTTCTTATAATGCTGGCCCTGGTAATGTGAGAAAGTACGGAGGCGTACCGCCATTTAAAGAAACGCAAGGATATATTAAAAAAATATTAAATATCGACGTTTCAAAATAAGAAATTTCATATATAGAGAGAACATGAAATTTTCGTGAACATGATATGGGAGTTGGCTAGATTTGAAATTACAAGATGATATTCCGTTAACAATTTATTTTGAAATCGGAAATACGAAAAAGAAAATTGAAGATTTGCTTCATATTACGAAAGGTACATTGTATCGTCTTGAAAATTCAACGAAAAATACGGTGCGTCTTATGCTTGAGAATGAAGAGATTGGAACCGGAAAGATTTTGACGAAAAACGGGAAGATGTACGTTGAAATCGTTGAATTGAAAAGGTAGGGAAGGGGATTGTCATGAGTGGCGAAAAATTAAGCCAAGAGCAAATTGATGCCCTGCTGAAGGCGGTAAATGAAGGCGAGGAAATGCCAGCTTTCGCACAAGAAGCAGGAAAGCAAGAGAAATTTCAAGAGTATGATTTTAATAGACCGGAGAAGTTCGGTGTTGAGCATTTACGTAGCTTGCAAGCAATTGCTTCTACATTTGGTAAACAGACGTCACAGACGTTGTCAGCGCGTATGCGTATTCCAATTGAGTTAGAGCCTTCTACGGTTGAACAAGTTCCATTTACGAGTGAGTATGTGGAGAAAATGCCGAAAGATTACTATTTATATTGCGTTATTGATCTTGGCCTCCCGGAGCTTGGAGAAATTGTCATTGAGATTGATTTAGCGTTCGTTATTTACATTCATGAATGTTGGCTTGGCGGAGATAGTAAGCGTAACTTTACGATGCGCAGACCACTTACCGCATTTGAGTTTTTAACACTGGATAATATTTTTATGCTCCTTTGTAAAAATTTAGAGCAATCATTTGAAAGCGTTGTTGCGATTGAACCAAAATTTGTAACGACGGAGACAGACCCGAATGCATTAAAGATTACGACAGCGAGTGATATCATTTCATTACTGAACGTAAATATGAAAACAGATTTTTGGAATACGACGGTGCGTATCGGTATTCCGTTCTTATCTGTTGAAGAAATTATGGATAAGTTAACGTCTGAAAATATTGTCGAACATTCTTCGGATAAGCGTAAAAAGTATACGTCTGAAGTGGAAGTGAAAGTAAATCAAGTGTATAAACCTGTTCACGTTGCAATTGGCGAGCAAAAGATGACAATGGGTGAGATTGAACAAATTGAAGAAGGCGATATTATTCCGCTTCATACGAAAGTTTCGGATGAATTACTTGGTTATGTAGATGGAAAGCATAAATTTAATTGTTTTATTGGGAAAGATGGAACGCGTAAGGCGCTCTTATTTAAAAGTTTTGTAGAGTAGGAGGATCCATATGAAGCATGAAGTATCTCCTGTGTCATTAATGGGATTAGAAGATTTTGCAGGGAAGCGAAATGAAGCAGGTAAAGCACATATTGATACTGTTTCAGACATTTCGATTGAACTTGGTGTAAAGCTTGGGAAGTCATCTATTACGCTTGGTGATGTGAAACAGTTAAAAGTGGGCGATGTTCTGGAAGTAGAGAAAAACCTAGGACATAAAGTAGATGTGTATTTAAGTAATATGAAAGTCGGCATCGGTGAAGCGATCGTAATGGACGAGAAGTTCGGTATTATCATTTCTGAAATTGAAGCCGATAAGAAGCAAGCTGCGCTTATGAAAGCGCAAAGTCAAATGCAAGATAAAGAGTAGAGGAGGAGTCATATGTCGTATATGACGACCTTATTTCAAGTCGTTTTACTGTTTGGTGCGCTCGGCTACGGTGCATATTATATGACGAAAAAGACGCGCAAGCAGCAGTTTTTTAAGCAAGGTGAAAATGGCCATATTCAAGTGAAAGACGGGGTGTATTTAAATCATCAAACGAGCGCCTTTTTATTTGAAGTAGATGGCAAGCAAGTGTTCACTGTTATTAGTAATAACGGTGTACAATCTGTGCAATTAACAGGAACAGGAAATCAGTTTCAACAAGCGTTAGAAGACGCGGTGAAGAGTGAAACGAAAAAAGTAGAGGATCCATCATGAGAATAAAGAAACAGTTATCATTATTAGCCGTTATTTTCGTATTTTCTATCGTTTTTTCAATTATTTTTGTAAATCCAGCGTATGCGGCCCCGAACGGTTTTATTAATTTCGAAAATGGAAAAGAGTTTACGAGTAATTCAAGTGTACAATTATTTGCGCTCGTTACCCTTTTATCATTATCTTCTTCTATCGTTCTATTATTTACACATTTTACTTATTTTATGATCGTTCTTGGGATTACACGTCAAGGACTTGGGGTAATGAATTTACCACCGAACCAAGTGCTTGTTGGACTTGCATTATTTTTATCACTCTTTACGATGCAGCCTGTACTTGGGCAGCTAAAGAGCGATGTGTGGGATCCGATGACGAAAGAGAAAATAACAGTAAGTCAAGCTGCAGAGACGACAGCTCCGATTATGAAAGAGTATATGTCAAAGCATACGTATAAGCATGATTTAAAAATGATGCTGAAAGTGCGCGGAGAAGAGTTGCCGAAAGATTTGAAAGATCTTTCATTATTTACGCTCGTACCATCCTTTACGTTAACGCAAATTCAAAAGGGATTATTAACGGGGATGTTCATTTATTTAGCGTTTGTATTTATAGATTTGATTATTAGTACACTTTTAATGTACCTCGGGATGATGATGGTACCGCCGATGATTTTAAGTTTACCATTTAAAATACTCGTTTTCGTATATTTAGGTGGATATACAAAAATCGTCGACATTATGTTTAAAACGGTCGCCTGAAACGTTTGATGCTATGTGATAGGAGTCATATAAATGAATACGTCACCAATTATAGATATTTTTCAAACCTTTTTTTATAAAGGGGTTATGATTTTAATGCCGGTTGCCGGTGTTAGTATGATTGTCGTTATTATTATCGCTGTCATTATGGCGATGATGCAAATTCAAGAACAAACGCTGACGTTTTTACCGAAAATGGCGAGTATTGTACTCGTTATTATCATTTTAGGTCCGTGGATGTTTCAAGAGTTAACGACGCTTATTTTAGATTTATTTGATAAAATCCCATCGCTATTGCGTTCGTACTAAGATAGGTGAACTGAAATGAATATGGAATTATGGGCGGCGACGTTTTTTGCGTTTTGCCGCATTACTTCATTTTTATATTTTTTACCGTTTTTCTCAGGTCGATCCATTCCAGCGATGGCAAAGGTTGTAGTTGGACTTGCTCTTTCAATCACAGTTGCGGATCAAGTTGATGTCTCTCACATAAAGACAACTTGGGACGTGGCAGCTTATGCAGGAACGCAAATAGTAATTGGATTATCGCTTTCAAAAATTGTAGAAATGCTGTGGAACATTCCAAAAATGGCAGGGCATATTTTAGACTTTGATATCGGTTTATCACAGGCAAGTTTGTTTGATGTAAATGCAGGTTCACAGTCTACTTTACTTTCAACCATTTTTGATATATTTTTTCTCATTATTTTTATTTCACTTGGCGGCATTAATTATTTCGTTGCCACGATTTTAAAGTCGTTTCAATATACAGAGGCGATTTCAAAATTGCTGACGACTAGTTTTCTAGATAGTCTACTCGCAACGTTATTATTTGCGATTACATCCGCGGTTGAAATTGCTCTTCCGCTTATGGGAAGTTTGTTCATCATTAACTTTGTTTTAATTTTAATCGCAAAAAACGCTCCGCAATTAAACGTTTTTATGAATGCGTACGTCATTAAAATCACATGTGGTATTTTGTTTATTGCGATGAGTGTACCGATGCTCGGTTATGTGTTTAAAAATATGACGGATGTATTGCTTGAGGAATATACGAAACTATTTAACTTTTTCTTAACGAAGTAGGGGGACGCGCATGGCAAAGGATAATAAAACAGAAAAGGCCACCCCGCAGAAGCGTAAGAAATCGCGTGAAGAAGGGAATATTGCCCGGAGTAAAGATTTAAATAATTTATTTTCCATACTTGTATTAGCAGTTGTCGTTTACTTTTTCGGAGATTGGCTCGGATATGAGATTGCAAATTCTGTAGCGGTGCTGTTTGATCAAATTGGAAAAAATACAGATTCAACTGAGTATTTTTATTTAATGGGGATTTTATTATTAAAAGTATCCGCGCCGATATTAATACTCGTATACGCTTTTCATTTATTTAATTATATGATTCAAGTCGGTTTCTTATTTTCTTCTAAAGTTATTAAGCCGAAAGCGTCGCGTATTAACCCCAAAAACTATTTTACGAGATTGTTTAGTCGTAAAAGTTTAGTAGATATTTTGAAATCACTATTTTATATGGGATTAATCGGCTACGTTGCTTACGTTCTCTTTAAAAAGAATTTAGAGAAAATCGTTAGTATGATTGGATTTAACTGGACTGCGTCACTTACTGAAATTATTAGGCAAATTAAATTTATCTTTTTAGCTATTTTAATTATATTAATCGTTCTTTCTATTATTGATTTTATTTATCAAAAATGGGAGTACGAACAAGATATTAAGATGAAAAAAGAAGAAGTAAAAAGAGAGCATAAAGATAATGAAGGGGACCCGCAAGTAAAGGGAAAGCGAAAAAACTTTATGCATGCGATCTTGCAAGGGACAATTGCGAAGAAGATGGATGGTGCAACGTTTATTGTAAACAATCCGACTCATATTTCGGTCGTACTTCGGTACAATAAACAGGTTGATGCGGCGCCAATTGTCGTTGCAAAAGGGGAAGATGAGCTCGCATTATACATACGAACGCTTGCCCGCGAACAAGAAATACCAATGGTGGAAAACCGTCCGCTTGCTCGTTCTTTATATTATCAAGTCGAGGAAGATGAGACGATTCCAGAAGATTTATACGTAGCTGTAATTGAAGTTATGCGCTATTTAATTCAAACGAATGAACTTGAAGTATAATAGCGCGGTTGGAGGAGATCTCTTGTGTTTAAGATAGATTCTGCAAGAACCTATTTTTCTATCTTTTTAGCAGCGTCATTCGTAGTGGCGCTCTTAATTCCACTTCCACCATTTATACTTGATATCGTTATCGTTTTTTTACTAAGTATGTCAGTGCTTATTTATATGCGAGCAACAAGTATTAACGAGTGGGATGAATTAAAGTCATTTCCGACGATGCTGTTATTAATCGGGATTTTCCGCGTATCGATTAACGTATCGACGACGCGAGCGATTTTGACAGACGGAAATGCGGGGCATGTTATTGAAGAGTTCGGTCAGTTTGTTATTGGCGGGAACTTATTAATTGGTATCGTTATTTTCATAGTATTAATCATATTCCAGTTTATCGTTGCAAACGGTGCATCTCGTACAGCTGAAGTTGCAGCTCGTTTTACACTTGATTCTTTACCCGGGAAACAAATGTCGATCGATGCTGATTTAAACCAGCGTATTATTACTGAAAAAGATGCACAGGCAAAACGAAAGAAATTAAATATGGAAACAGAGTTTTACGGAGCGATGGATGGTGCCGGAAAGTTCATTAAAGGGGACGTTATTTTCGGGATTGTCATTTTATTCGTAAACATTATTTTCGGTTTAATTGTCGGGATGATGCAGCAGGGCATGAGTTTTGCTGAAGCAGCTATTCACTATACACAGCTAACTGTCGGTGACGGAATCGTAAACCAAATCGGTTCGTTAATGCTTGCGATTTCAACAGGTATTATCGTAACACGTGTATTTGATGGTTCAGCGGATACGGTAACTGAAGGTATCTTTAAAGAGTTATTAGCACATGAAGTTGTTGTATATGCGCTTGGTGGTTTATTTATTGCGATGGGTATTTTCACTCCGCTACCATTTCTACCGTTTGCTCTTGTTGGTGGGACAATTATTTTCTTAGGAATTCGTAATAAAAACCGAATAAAGAAAGAAAAAGAAGACGAGCTTCAAAAAGAATTAGAAATGATTCAAGGCGAAGATGAGCAACTGCAACAAGTGGAAGATTCATTCGGAGTATTTACAGATAAATATCCAATTATAGTAGAACTCGGTTTAGATTTAGCAGCCCTTGTAAAGCAGAAGATTAACGGGGAAACAGCTCGTGATAAAGTTGTTCTTATGAGGAAGTCGATTATTACCGACCTTGGTATTAACGTTCCTGGCATTAACTTTAAAGATAATACGAGTTTTAGACCACGCGGACGTTACATTATTCGTATTAAAGGTGCGAAGGCAGCTGAAGGTGTTTTAAAATCAGGTTATTTATTAGCATTGAAAACACCGAATGTAATGGCCGATTTAGATGCAGAACCAGCGAAAGATCCAATTTTCGGTGAAGATGGATATTGGATTTTAGAGCATATGGTACAAGATGCACAAATGAAAGGCTATCAAGTATTAGAGCCACTTAGCATATTAATCACACATTTAGATGTTGTCGTTAGACGTAATCTTCATGAGTTAATTCAGCGTCAACATGTAAAAGACTTAATTAACTCGCTTGAAAATGATAACGGTGTTTTATTAGAAGAGATTAAGAAGAAAGAAATCGACTTATCACTCGTTCAAAATGTTATTAAACAATTGCTAAAAGAGGGTATTTCTATTCGTGATTTACCAACTATTATCGAAGGTATTATTGACGGAAAAGAAATTTATCAAAATCATGTAGACGGTGTAACGTCATTCGTCCGTGAATGTATTTCAAAAGTGATTTGTGAAAATGCGAAAAATCCTGACGGTAAAATATATGCGGCGCTCTTCTCAGATTCAATAGAGTTAGATGCGGATGTTGTAAATAATTCATACCAAGGTTACTTATTAAACTGGGATTTAGATTTAGAAACACGTGTTGTTGAACAAGTACAGCGTGTCTTTAAACAAGCTCGTTTAATGGGAAGAGAACCAGTATTATTAACGCGTAGAAAAGATTTCAGATTTGCGATTGTAAGACTTCTTGAGCGTTATCAAGTAGAAGCGCAAGTACTTTGTATTAGCGAATTAGCACCAGAAATTGTTGTAGATCAAATTGCCTATATTGAATAGTAGGGGGTGAAGTAATGGAAAGTACAGAAAAGAAAGAAGCGTTAATGCGAATAAAAGCAGCTTCGAAAAATGAATTGTATCGAAAGTTATTTGACCAATATGGTACAGATTATTATTACGTTGTCGATGAAAGTGTAAAACGAAATATCCCGTTTTTTTGGAAAAAGAATTATGAAATGTTAGTTGCTTTTCCAGAGGATAAACAGGAAGAAGTGAATGAAGGCACAGCTCAATTTCATGAACAACTAATGGATGTTGTAAATGATTCTTCAGAACAAATTGTGAAGGCGAACGGAATTCAATCGGTACTGCACAATTTAGAAAACTTGACGACTTCTATGTCATATGCGGCGATGCAAACAGGAAATAGTGAAGAATGGACAAGAAAGAAAGAGAAACTATTAAAGTTGTTTGAAAAAGGTATCGTCGTTGTGAAACAGACGGAAGAAACGAAATTAGCGAAAGTAACAAAAAAGCAAAAAACTGTGAAAAAAGTTGTTCCGGTCAAGAAAGAAGAAGTGGTTGTAAAAAAAGAAAACCAAGAATCTGTACCGTTTATTATTCAAAAAGTAATTCGCATGCTAGAGCAAAATGATGTAGAACAATACTTCATTCATGCATATGCTGAGAAGTTAAAAGTGAAGTTTGAGAATGCGACGATGATTACAGAAGAAGAAGTGATCGGATACATATTGGAAGATATGAGGTCTCATTTCAATACGGAAAACGTTTTTGAAAAAGAAGTGCAAACAATTGCATTAATCGGTCCAACTGGAGTTGGAAAAACGACGACACTTGCGAAAATGGCATGGCAGTTTCACGGTAAGAAAAAAACGGTCGGTTTTATTACGACAGATCATTCGCGCATTGGAACAGTACAGCAACTGCAAGATTACGTCAAGACAATTGGATTTGAAGTAATTGCTGTACGTGATGAAGCTGCAATGACAAGAGCGCTTACGTATTTTAAAGAAGAAGCGCGCGTCGATTATATTTTAATTGATACAGCCGGAAAAAATTATCGTGCGTCAGAAACAGTAGAAGAAATGATTGAAACGATGGGACAAGTAGAGCCAGATTATATTTGTTTAACGTTATCAGCTTCGATGAAAAGTAAAGACATGATTGAAATCATTACGAATTTTAAAGATATTCATATTGATGGTATCGTATTTACGAAATTTGATGAAACAGCAAGTAGTGGTGAATTGTTGAAAATTCCAGCAGTATCATCAGCTCCAATTGTATTAATGACAGACGGACAAGACGTGAAGCAACATATACATATCGCTACAGCTGAACATTTAGCGAAACAAATGTTGCAAACATCATAGAAGAGAGGTGAAGGATAAGGCAACTGCCTTATTCAAACGATTATGAACGGTCTTTATATAGGTTCTATGGGTATGATGAATTACATGCAGCGCATTAATGTTCATTCGAATAACGTTGCAAATGCTCAAACGACAGGATTTAAAGCAGAAAATATGACTTCTAAAGTATTTGATGTACAAGACACATATCGCCGCGGAGATGGGGCTGTGACAAATATCGGTTCGACTGATTACGCTGTAGTACCAGCCGCAACGCATGTGAACTTAGTACAAGGAAATATACAAATGACAAATAGTGATACAGATTTCTTTTTAGATGACGGTACGGCCGGCACAGCTTCGTTTTTCGTTACATCTAAAAATAATGAAACGTTTTTAACGAGGGACGGTAGTTTTACATTAAATAGTGATCGTTATTTACAAACAACTTCAGGCGCTTTCGTAATGGGAGAGAATAATGAACGTATTCGTATTCCAGAAGGAGCAAAAGTAGCTGTACAAGCAGACGGTACGTTATATGATGCAGTAACACAAAATAATATTGCCCGCCTGCAAACAAAAACAGTAGATGCAGAAGCGAATGCACGTCTCGTACAAAGAGAGAACAAAAGCTTTGCGCTAGCTGAAGGGAATATTGCTGATTTACCGAACGGAACAGGGACAGTAAAAAACCATATGCTAGAAAATTCAAATGTAGATATGACGAAAGAGATGGCTGATCTTATGACAGATCAAAAAATGATTTCAGCGTCACAACGCGTTATGACTTCATTTGATAAAATTTATGAAAAAGAAGCGAATGAAATATTGAGATAAGAGACTTCCGTTAGCGGAAGTCTTTTTTTTTATTGCTTTTATTACAGTTACATCATAAAATGATAATGATTATCAACATCGTTATTGTGAGGATAGAATTTCATAATGATAGCAATGTTTATTTAACTAAGTGAATTAAAAAAGGGGTAACTAACTGTTACGATTTATTTAACCAATTATAACCAAAGTTAATTAAATATATCAGCAAGCCCTGCTAGTCAAGTGATTGGCTAGTAGTGAGGGTTAACTGCGGGCAATCCCTAAAGCTGATTGAACTACAACGTGGCTAGAAATAGCGAGTGTGAATGTCGCGAAAGCAGAAAAAATCAATCAGATGGTGCAAGGTTAAATCCTAAACATTAGAATAATGGGTCTTCCGCCTCGAATCATCTAAGTCAAAATGGATAAGATGAATGTTCAACGACTATCTCGTATAACTGACGAGAGTACACCACAAGCCTATGGTGGTGGAAAATCTTCTATCTCTAAAGAGATAAACATATAGTCTGCGCTCATGTGAAAACATGAGAAGTTCATAAGAGAACTGGCTAAGGGATTGCGCCCTTAGTTGAACGAGATAAATTTTATTAAATCTATCAAACTTCATTGAATATATAGAACGTATGTGCTATGGTGGATTCAATGAGGTGAGAATAATAATGAAATTTTCACGAGTTAGTCAAGTATCGGAATTAACAGGTTTGTATCCTAGTAGTCTTAGGAGAATGCTGGTGGAGTACGCTACTATTCAGAAGAATAAATCTTTCATTATCTGAAAGGTGAGTGCCCGAATAATCGCACAGTAAAGGAGTAGGCTTCTGATGATATTGGCGAAGAAAGTCAGACTGATTCCAACGCCTGAACAAGAAAAAGTGCTTAGAAACCATGCTGGTGCTGCAAGATTCGCTTATAACTATTGTAAAAGAATGAGTGATAGATACTATAAGCTATTTGGAAAATCTGTTTCACAGTTAGCTTTACAGAAACGATTTACAAAGATCAAGAAGCGAAAGAGATATGAGTGGTTAAATGACATCAACGCACAAGTTCCCAAACAGGCTTCAAAAGATTTTGATAAGGCGAGGAAACATTCGTTCAAAAAGTACAAAAATGGTTCTCACACTTCTTATAAATCCAAAAAAGATTTAATCCAAGGATTTTATGCTAATTATGAAAGACTGATTATAGGAAAGAAAGTAGTTCATATTCAGTCCGTTGGAGAAGTGAAAACAAGCCAACAACTACCAAGAAACAAAAAGCCATCAAATCCAAGAGTTACCTTTGATGGGCGTCACTGGTGGATTAGTGTAGGGTTCCAAGAAGACTTTGCATCACAAGAACTAACCAATGAGTCGATTGGTGTGGATGTTGGTTTAAAAGAGCTGTTTGTAGCTTCTAATGGTACGAAAGAACGAAATATAAACAAAGATGCTAAGGTTAAAAAACTTTTGAAAAGGAAAAAGTCAGCGCAAAGAGATATGTCTAGGAGATTTAAAAAAGGTGTAAAAATTCAATCTGCCGGATATGAAAAAGCCAAAACTGAGCACCTGCGGTTATCTAGGAAAATTATGAATATCCGAAATAACCATATCCATCAAGCAACAGCTAAATTGGTGAAAACCAAACCAATGAGGATTGTTGTGGAAGACTTATCTATCTCAAACCTGTTAAAAAACAAAAAACTATCGAAAGCATTTTCATTTCAAAAATTAAACTTCTTCTTTCAATGTTTATCATACAAGTGCGAGAAGTATGGCATTGAGTATGTAAAAGCTGATAAATGGTTCGCCTCAAGCAAGATTTGCTCATGTTGCGGAGTAAAATACGACCATTCAGTTCAACCAGAAGGACAGTGGAGTTTAAAAATACGTGAGTGGTGTTGTGCTTCATGCAATAGCCATCACGATAGGGATGTAAATGCTTCGATAAATTTATCAAGATGGGTAAAATAAATGCTTGATAATAGGAGGTAACGATACTGCCTCGTGTGGAGTGTTATATCCCTCGTCCCCTCGGGGTTGCGAGAACACGATGAAGCACTAATTTGTATAAATTTGATTGAATTGTATAGATTTAGTTAAGTTTATCGTATCGGAAGAGTATACAGGTTCTACTTTACGGGAGCATTTGGAGGAGAATCTATCAAATACGTTGCAGCTAAAATAAGTGGAATAGTATGTAAAAAAAGCCTTTTAATTAGAAGGCTTTTTATTTTCGGATGAAATTTCAGAATTATCAATTGACTTTACAGTTCTGTTTTTTTATATTAGTAGGTATACTAATAACTACTAACGTACATACATCGTTTTGAAATGAGAGTTATATAGATTGTGAGGGGTACTGATGGATGAAATTATAAAGGAATTACAAAAGTTAGGTTTTTCCCAGTATGAATGTAAAGCTTATATTGGACTACTAAAACATTCCCCAGTAACTGGGTATGAAGTGAGTAAACAGACAGGAGTACCTCGTTCGATGATTTATGAAGTGCTTGGTAAATTGATGGATAAAGGAGCAGTGCATATCGTTCCTACTGAACCAGTGAAATATGTACCAGTACCAGCTACGGAGTTAATGGATCGAATGCGAAAAGATTTTGAAAAGTCCTTTGAATTTTTAGACCGGAAATTAAATTGTTTAGAACAAGAGCGACAAATAGATGTAATTTCGCATATTCGCTCCAATGATCGTGTTGTAAAAGAAATATGCAATATAATTAATAGGGCGAAGGAAGAGCTATGGATTTCTGTTTGGGAAGATCAAGTGCATGAAATTGAGCCATATATTCGTCAAAAGGAAGAGGAAGGTGTACATATATTTTCAATCTTATTTGGCGCTCCAAATACAAAAATAGGCGCGACGTTTCACCATAATTATATGACGCCCCACGTTGTTGAAAAGAGAATGGGTGGTCATTTAACTGTTATTGCTCGTGATGGAGAGGAAGTATTAATTGCGAACTTCTCAAATGATAGCACTTCATGGGCCGTTACAACGTATGACCCAGCTTTAGTTCTCGTTGCTACAGAGTATGTGCGGCACGATATTATGGTCGAAGAAATTACGAAGGAATTTGGGGCTGATAAGTTAGATACGTTGTGGCGTGAAAATATAGATTTAGTTCATGTCGTAACAGGAAAAAGAACGATGGAAAGAATGGAGGATGATACGAATGAGTAAAGCTCAGGCCCATGTATCTTTACAGAGCGATGATACATTTCAGCAAGGAGTAAAAGATTGTTTACCAACTGTATTTGGTTATTTAAGCATCGGTATAGCAGCTGGTGTAATTGCAAAAACAGCAGGTTTCTCAATCATTGAAATTGCGTTTATGTCCACTTTAATTTATGCAGGTTCTGCCCAATTTATATTAGCTGGTATGTATGCAGCTGGCGCTCCTGCTTCAGCAATCATTTTTACCGTCTTTTTTGTTAATTTACGCCACCTTCTAATGAGTGCTGCCCTTGCACCGTACTTTACGAAACTTCCGCTATTAAAAAACGTATTTATCGGTTCTCAAATTACAGATGAAACGTTCGGCGTGGCAGTGCAGCATGCAGCGCAAAAAGGATATGTAGGCGACAGGTGGATGATGGGCTTAAATGTAACGGCATATTTAAATTGGATTCTTGCTACTATTATTGGCGGGCTGTTTGGTGAGTGGATACCAGATCCACATACGTACGGCATGGATTATGCATTACCAGCAATGTTTATCGGATTATTTG
The DNA here is from genome assembly GCF_056399205.1 of Bacillus sp. 01N45. Lineage (NCBI taxonomy): Bacteria > Bacillati > Bacillota > Bacilli > Caryophanales > Bacillaceae > Bacillus > Bacillus sp. 01N45. The sequence continues at coordinate 442,077 of NZ_JBFTQW010000005.1, read as the reverse complement.
TTCTTCAGCTCATAAGTAGTAAACCGAAACTAGCAATTCATCTTACTGTTGCAATTGTAGCAATTATGATTGCATACGTTTCACACTTATTTATGCCAGATAGTATAGCGGTTATTATCGCTACATTACTAGCTGCGACGATTGGAGTTGTGATTGAAAAATGGAAATAAGATTGGATGTACTATTACTTTTACTAGCAGCAGGAGCTGTCACACTCGTGCCACGTATTTTACCTCTACTCGTATTTAGCAAACTTCAAATTCCGGACTGGGGTTTAAAATGGTTAAATTACATACCAATTGCGATATTAGCAGCACTTTTAGCCCAAGTATTATTTATGCATGAGACGATGCAGTGGGATTATCTTATCGCAGCAATCCCGACATTTCTTGTTGCAATATATACTCGTAGTTTATTAGGTACAGTATTAACGGGAGTGATTGTGATTATTTTGTTACGTTTCTTTTTCTAAAAAGGATTACGCTCATATAATAGCGAAAGGTGTAATAACATGAAAGATATAGGGGTGGTGTTATGATACTTTTAACGATAGGAGCAATTTTGTTAACGTTGTTTATTTTCTTTATTATCGGCTTTATTACGTTTATGATGTTTGTTGATAAGGCGACACCTCAAATATATTATACACCTTGTGAATCAGTGACAGTGAAAGCTAAAGGTAAAGATAAAAGGAAGAAAAGTTGAATGTTGGCTTTTCTTCCTTTTCTTTCATCTGATTTTTCTGTATAGTTTAAGTTAGTTATACAACTAACTTAAAAGGAGGTCGTAGAAGTGGCAAAACCGAACGTTGTTAATAAAGAGAAATTACTAGAAGCAGCAAAAGCAATTATTGCAGAGCACGGGATGGAAAAGTTGACATTAAAAGCAGTTGCAGAAAGTGCTCAAGTTACACAAGGTACCGTATATTATCATTTTAAAACGAAGGATCAATTATTACTTGAAGTAACTGAATCGTTTTGTAAAGCATCGTGGGAACAAATAGGAAAGGATGTACAGTTAGAGAAGGCTTTACAGTCTGCGGAAAGTAGATGTGTGAAAGATTCAATGTATCATCATTTGTTCTTTCAATTAGTAGCAAGTGGATTACAAAATGATGCGATGAAAGATAAAATTGGTGGATTGTTACATTATGAAAATCAAAAATTAAAAGGAGTGTTAAATAAAAAAATAGGAGATACAATGACATCTCAAATTTCAACGGAAACATTGAGCGTTTTATGTAATGCATTAATTGACGGATTGGCATTGCAAGCATTATTCAATCCATCTTTTTCTACAGACAAAGTATATGGTGATTTATATATGCTCTTGGAAAAGTTTACAGTGCTAGAAAAGGGAGGTAATGTCAGTGAATAATAGATTTTGGCTCACTATTTTATTTTCGATTGGTATATGGTTTTTTGCCTCAGCATTCTTCATTATTTTCGGTTCTTCCGTTTTATTAGAATACACTTCAAGTAGATTTTTTCTACAATTGACGTTTCTTGAATTAGGAACAGCTATAGCCTTATACTTTGTAATGTGGTTATACAAAAAACTAGATACCACGAAATATGCAGTTATTAAGTTAGGTATATGCGGTACAGCAATCGGTTTAATTTTAGATACTTACATCTTATATAATTCTTCTAATTTATTCTCACAATTCTCCGCACAGCAAATCATATCATTTACCATTTGGATGGTTATTGCTTATGCATTATATTTAACAATCCCTTTCATCATGGAACGAAAAAAATTGTTGTAAAGAGGTATGTAATCCTCTTTACAACAATTACATCCCGGAAAGAACTAACAAAAACAACCCAAATAAAAAACTAATAAAGGAAAGAAAACCGATACATATTGAGAACACACGATTGTTTCTCCATTCGCGCCAGAAAACGATAAATCCTAAAATACAAAGAAAAAACCAAATGGGCAGGAATATGAACTCGCTAACTTTCTCGGGGAGTAAACCATAAAAAGTTGTTAAATATAAGATCCAATTTGTAAAAAATAAAATGCAAACGATAATAGATTGTAAGTGGGGGCGTTTGAAAAACTCTCCTTTTTTTACGGTTGTAAAAATGATAGTTAGCGCTAATATAAATGTAATGAATATGAAAAAAAGTAAGAGTAATGTAAGTGTCATTTAGATCTCCTTTATAAGATTGTTTTTTACAAGAAATGAATCTATTACATTGTATGCCTGCTTTGTAGAGTTCTCACTATATTTTTCAGTGTACGGATTTAGAAATCCATGTTCACCGTGTAGTTGTATTATTTCTAATAAAGGATTCTTTTGTTGCTGCAATGTTTGGATTAAAGAGGATATTGAAAAACTAACTTCTTTTTCAGGGAAAATAAGTAAGGTAGCACATGTTGGTTTCATATGAATATAGTCACGTATACGGGAACCGTAACAGCCGATAATAAAATCTATTTTCGGATTGTTACTGCATAGCCAAGAGATGGTAGCGCCAACACTAAATCCGATAAGTCCAATATGTGTATAATTACTTGAAAGAGTATTGATGAATTCTTTAATTTGTTCTTTTCCATCATCAAATCCAATATTATTTACAAAATGTTGATATGCTTTTTCTTCATCACTATAATGAAATGCATGTTGCGATTGTAGAAGATTAGGACAGAATACATCTATATGAGATGAAGTGAAGTGGTGGATAACGTGATGCATATGGTCGTTCACACCATATATTTCATGAACAGCAACGAGAGCTAATTTTTTCTTCATCTTTACAATGTACCTCTATGAAACTTAAATTCTTTCTCAACAAGGCAGATACGTAGATGGAAGTTTTCATACCATTGCTCACGACCTCTTTTTTTCGCTTCTTTATGTAAGGCGTTCTGTTTCCAATTGTCAATTGCCGCAAGTGATTCCCAATAAGAAATTGTGATTCCGAGTCCCGAATGATTTCGTGCACTTTCTACACCTAAAAATCCAGGTTGCTGCTTTGCAACTTCCTCCATTTTGTCGGCAACGGTACTATAATCTGTCGTATCATTTGATAAATGAGAAGTGAATATAACTGCATAATAATGATTGTTTTTTTCTAAAGCAGATTTCATTATCTTTCCCCCTTAATATATAGTGCGAATAATTCATTTATAGTTTGTATTTTAGCAGGTTAAAAAAAGAAAAGAAGTAGAAGATTCTTATTTTTTCAGTTGTTGTAAAACAAGGGGGTATAGAGAATTTATATGAAAGTAAGAAAAATGCCACTTCAAAATCGAAGCGGCATTTTTTATATTTCCTCTAAGCTATTAACGGGGACCGTTAATTCGCGGTCTGGATTTTTAACTTCATATATGCGGGCGGTTTCGTTGCTTTCATCGACGTGTTGAATTGTAACAGGCATGCCTTGAAAACTGACATTTGCTTGTTCAGATGAAACAGAAAGCTCTTTTGCACGTTGAATATTCATTTATATTCCTCCCATCATTATTATCTTTGCTAAAAAAGAGGAATAATATACCATTTAGAGACATTCTTAAAGTTTTTGTATTATTTGTAATGTTTCTTTAATAAATGAAGAGAAAATAGAATCCGGATACGATTGTATCATTTCATTTGCTTTTGTTGCTTCTTCAAGAGCTCTTTTTTTATCATTCAGTTTAACGTAACAAAGTGCACGATATGCACCTGCTGTTGTAAGCCACGATTGATCCAATGGATGGTTCATATAATCCGGTATAATGCCACGTTGTAATGCTTCTAAAGCTTCTTCGTAACGTTTTAATCCGTATAAAGATTTTCCTTTTTCAAGATAATACAATCCGTCGTCTTGAAAAATGGGCTGATCTTTTAGTTTTTCTCGATATTGTTCTAGATGTTTTAATGCGATTGTATATTCATTAGTAATCGTGTTGTAGTAATAGGCTTTTAAAATATTAGTCATCGCAATGGATAGAGTATCTTCTGTAAAAATGGCAAATTGCTCAGATTTCTTTATGTAATATAAATAACGCTCTTTATCAACTGTAATGACTTTTTGATAAGATAAAATCCGGTAAAATACATCTGTTTTATAATACACTTGATGTTTTTTTGAAAATGTGAGTGTCTCTAATATCGTTTCTTCACATTTTTCATAATCGCCACATGCCAGTAATATGATGGCTTCATATAAACATAAATCAATATGTATAATAAGATCCATTTCTAAATGTTTCTCTTCATAATCATTTCTAATATTAGATATAAGTTGTAAACATTCTGCATACTTTTTACGTGTGAATATCGCAAAAGATAATTTTAATTTTGTTTCCGTACTGTCTCGGTATAACTTATATTTTTCGAAAATAGAAACAGCTTTTTCTACGTAAGATTCAATGTTGTAATCTTTCATAATCACCGCAGCAGTTACGAATTGTTTGTATATACGAGCCGTATTTAAAGTAGAAGGGAGCTCTTTTTGAACGATAGGTAGTAAAGTCTCGTACACTTCATCACATTTGTTTTTCTTTATGAGTTGCTCCATTTTTGTAATGAGTTCCACAATTTCTCCATCATCATCTTCTAATAAAAAACTCGCTTCACATTCAAGCTTTTCAGCGATGTATTGTAATGTTTTCATGGAAGGGGTAGCTTTTCCATTTTCAATTTGACTAAGCATACTTTTTGTAAGTTCCGAACCTGCCAGTTCTGTTTGTGTAAGTTTTTTTTCTTTACGTAACGCTTTAATTTTTTCACCGAGAGTTGCCATATTATTGCTCCTTTATAATTGGGAAGTTAAATTGTATTTAACTTTTTGTTGTAAAAATTGGAAAGTTGATTATATAATAAGTTTAACACAATTTAACTTTTAAGGGGAGAAAGTCATTATGGGAGATATAAGTATAGGAGAAAATGATTCAAGAATGAAAGTTGCAACGAGAAATATTATTTTGATGATGATTGGAAAGATGACGTCTTTATTAGGGGCAGGTATTTATACATTCGCAATGGGGTTATACGTATTAAAGACAACTGGTTCAGGGATGGGGTTTGCTATTACGCTCGTTTGCGGATCACTACCAAGGATGATCTGTGGTCCGATTGCAGGTGCTGTAGCTGATCGTGTGAATCGAAAATGGCTTGTCATTGGCACTGATTTATTAAGTAGTTTAACGATGCTTATTATGTTTATTCTTGCTACTATATTTGGACCGTCACTTCTTTTTATCTATATTTCAGCGGCATTATTATCAATTTGTGCAAGTTTTTATTCTGTTGCATTAACTTCGTCTATTCCTAATTTAGTAGATGCGGGGCGTATTCAAAAAGCGAGTGCTTTAAATCAAACGGCAGCTTCTTTATCAAATATTTTAGGGCCGATTATTGGTGGAGTTGTATTTGGTTTCTTTTCCATTAAGTCGTTCTTTTTGTTAAATAGTATTACGTTCTTTTTAGCAGTTATTTTGCAATTATTTATTGTATTTGATTTATACAAAAAAGAAGTGGCTGAGAGTAAAGAGCGTTTCTTGACGAGTATAAAAGAAGGATTTTCATATGTAAAACGACAGCATGAAATATATGGTTTAATGAAAATAGCATTGTGGGTAAACTTTTTTGCGTGTGGGCTAACCGTAGCACTTCCATATATTATCGTCCATACATTGCATCTATCTTCAAAGCAACTCGGTACTGTAGAGGGAATGTTAGCAGTCGGGATGCTAATGGGTGCGATTGCTTTATCGGTGCGTAAAGAAGTGAATAATCCGTTTCGTTCTATTTATACTGGGCTGTTTTTGTTTGCGGGTTTAAGTTTATGTACAGTCTTCCCATTGGTAGTTACCATTTCAAAAGGGGCAAGTTTTATTTACTATATTGCTTTTATGATGTTAACGGGTATAGCAATTATGATTGTAAATATTCCGATGCAAGTACATATGCAAAAAACGACAGATCCGAGCTACTTAGGGCGTGTGTTTGGCCTACTTGAAACAATTGCTACTGCAATCGCACCACTCGGTATGATTGTATATGGATTATTATTAGATATGTTGCCAACTAGCATTGTTATGATGACGATAGGCGGGGGGTTATTGTTAGTTGTATTAGTTGGAGTAAAGCAACATATGGCGAAAAAACAAGTAGATATGTCTGCTTAAAAATAAGAAAATAATAAAAATTTGACTTATCATCATGGAAATGACCAAATTAGTATTTTAGTTTTTGAAACTCTTTTTCATGTATGTTACAGTATAGTGAGCAGACAAAGAAAAGGAGAAAACATCATGAAAAAATTAAGTTTTGTTATGCTTTTTCTGTTAGTCGTAATGGCTGGATGTAGTAATTATGGCACGTATATTGATACAGGTATGCAATCATTGAAAGATGAAAAATATAGTGATGCAACGATGTGGTTTGAAAAAGCGGAAAAAGAGAAAACAGGAAATGAAGCGAAGGCATATAAAGAAGTCGCTCAGTTATTGGAGCGCGGAGCTACATCATTAAAAGATGGTAAGTATTTAGAGACGAAAGATATTGCAAATGAGGTATTACAAAAGAAAAAAGACGATGCACTTGAAAAAGCTGTGACATCAAATGCAGAGGATATGCTTCAAAAAGCAAAAGATGTGGAAAAGAAAGTAAATGAAAGAGTGGCAAAGCGGAGAAAAGTAGAAGAAGAAGGAATCGATAAACTCATTAAAGCGGTCGATAGTATAGATGACGTGAAAGAAAAAGAGAAGAAAGTTTCAGAAGCATTAGATAAGGCTGAAGAGGCGCAGGCAAAAGTTGAAGCGAAGAAAAATAAATAGAGTTATAGTTTGAAAGGCTGTCGTGCATAACGACAGCCTTTTAATTTTTTGCGGCATAAGAAGTGATGCTATGTAGTAAAAAAGAAATAATTTTAGAATTCCATCTGTCCTCATGATGAATCGTATAAATGTTACGTTGAAATTCAAATCCAGGGATAGGTATGTAGCATAGTTCATGTCGTTGTATTTCTTGTTCGATAGCGAGTTTAGAAATAAAAGCAATTCCATTACCGTATTTTAAAATTTGTTTCATCGTTTCTAATGAATCTAATTCAATTTCAGATTGGAACGTAATGTTATGTGCTAACGTCCATTGTGTAAGTAAATCTCTCGTTGTAGATGGATTACGATGCAATAATATACGTTCCCTCTCGATATCTTGTAGTGATACATTTTCTTTTTTTGAAAAATGATGTTCTTTGGAGAAAGCAAGAACAAGTGTATCAGGCATTACATTCGTCTGTTTTAAAAGGGATTCATCAAACGGTGCTGCAGAAATTACCCCGAGGTCAATTTCATGATTTTGTAGCATCGTTCGAATTTCAGGAGCTGTTTTTACCATGAGTGTTATTTTTATATTTGGAAATTCGCATTGAAATTGGTGAATAATTTCTGGTAAAAGATAAGTCGCTGGTACATAACTAGCGCCAATTGTTATAGCACCTTTATGAAAATCTTTAAACTCTTGCGTGACCCGCCTAGCTTCTTTCATAAGTGCATCTATTTTACAAGCATAATGATGCAATGCCTCACCAGCCTCTGTTAAGAAATATCTCCCGGATCGTAACTCAAATAAAGGTACACCAAGTTCCTCTTCTAAGCTTTTTATATGGAATGTAATAGTAGGTTGTTTAACACCAAGTTTTTCTGCAACAAGTGTAAGTTTTTTATATTTCTTAATAAGCACTACAATTTCTAATTTTAAGAGATTCATGGCAAGTTGCTCCTTTTTCTTCTAACTATAGAAAAAATCTATAGAAATAAATAGTTTATTAGAAGTTTTTTAATTTAATCTTTACAGTACATTAACATTCAGTATAAATCTTCCATATAGAATGAAAGCAGGTTAAGAGTAAGGGGAGAGAGGTGATACGATGGATATTAAAATTCATGGATTAGAAAAGAACTTTGGAAAAACACAGGCGTTGAAACCATTACAAATTGTTATGAAACAAGGCGAATTCACCACACTTTTAGGACCTTCGGGATGCGGGAAAACGACTTTACTTAGAATGATTGCAGGACTTGAAGAGCCAGATAAAGGTGAAATATATTTTGGGGATAAGTGCATGTATTCTGGTGCAAAAAAAATAAAAACATCTCCTCATGAACGTAATATCGGTATGGTATTTCAAGATTTTGCTTTATGGCCGCATATGACAGTGTTTGAAAATGTTGCATTTGGTTTAAGAGCTACAAAGCAAACGAATCAATTGCGGGAAAAAGTAGAAGATGCAATAAAGAGAGTTCGCTTGCAAGGGATGGAGAAAAGATATCCGCATGAACTCTCTGGTGGACAGCAGCAACGTGTCGCATTTGCTCGAGCAATTGTAACAAAACCGCATTTTATTTTGTTTGATGAACCGCTGAGTGCACTCGATGCAATTTTGCGAGAAGAAATGCGATTAGAGCTTATGGACATCGTTCATTCAATTGGTTTAACGGCATTGTATGTCACGCACGATCAAACAGAAGCAATGTCAATGTCAGATCAAATTATTGTCATGAAACAAGGAGAAGTATTACAAAAAGGAACACCAGAAGACATTTATGTGAAGCCATCTCATGAATTTGTTGCAAAATTTGTTGGTAAGGCAAATTGGCTTGTAGAGGGTAAACAAATGATTCGTCCAGAGCATGTGAGCTGGACGAAAAATGAAGTTTGCGAAATGTATACAGGTGAAATTCAGCACGTTACATATGTAGGAGAACGGTATGAAATGAAAGTAAACATGGGTGCACTTGGAATATGGACAGTTTATCACAATAGTAAATTAAGCATCGGTAAACCAGTATCGTTATATGTGCCAAAAAAATGTATTCATCATATAGGGGGAGAATCGTATGAAGAGATTCAGTTCGCTTAAGTCTTTATTTGTATGTACGTTATTATTTTCTGCTGTAGTAACAGGGTGTAGTTCAAAGACAGGTAATGCAGATGCAAAAAGTAAAAATACGAATGAAAAGAAAATTGTTGTATATAGTGCAGGACCAAAAGGATTAGCAGAAAAGATTCAAAAGGACTTTGAAAAGAAAACAGGTATAAAAGTAGAAATATTTCAAGGAACAACAGGTAAGATTTTAGCGAGAATGGAAGCTGAAAAGAAAAATCCAGTCGTTGATGTAGTCGTACTTGCATCATTACCAGCGATGGAAGGATTAAAAAAGGATGGGCAAACGTTAGCTTATAAAGAAGCGAAACAAGCTGATAAGCTTCGTTCTGAATGGTCGGACGATAAAGGAAATTATTTCGGATATAGTGCTTCAGCGTTAGGAATTGTGTATAACACAAAAAATGTGAAGACAGCGCCGGAAGATTGGAGTGATATAACGAAAGCGGAATGGAAAGGAAAAGTGAATCTTCCAGATCCAGCACTTTCAGGTTCAGCTTTAGACTTTGTAACAGGATATGTGAAAAAGAATGGAAAAGATGGTTGGAATTTATTTGAACAGCTTAAGAAAAATGAAGTTACAGTAGCAGGGGCAAATCAAGAAGCGTTAGATCCAGTAGTAACAGGTGCGAAAGACATGGTCATTGCTGGTGTTGATTATATGACGTACAGTGCAAAAGCAAAGGGTGAACCGGTTGATATTGTGTATCCAAAAAGCGGAACAGTTATTAGTCCACGTGCAGCAGGTATTATGAAGGATAGTAAAAATGTAGAAGGTGCAAAAGAGTTTATTGATTATTTATTATCAGATGATGTGCAAAAACAAGTTGCTAAAGCGTATTTATTACCAGGCAGAACAGATATAAAAGCAGAAAATAGACCGAATGTAGAAGAGATTCCGGTATTAAATATTGATTGGAAAACAGTTGAGAAAGAACAAGATGAAATAGGAAAACAATTTAAGAAAGTATTTCAATAAGATGGTGATTACATGGTAAATCGATTCGTATCAGTAAGACAAGTTGGAATGACGGTAGCGTTATTACTTGTGGCGATGTTAATCGTCATTCCGCTTTTCCTCATTTTATTTTCTAGCGTATATGAAAATAGTAGTTGGAATTTTTTAAAGCCTTTTGAAGTGATGCAGAGTGGTGGATTAGCTGGGATTTTTCTAAACTCGATGCTTCTAGGTGTACTCGTAGTAATAGGAGCAACCGTATTTGCATTTCCATTGGCGTTCATTATGAGCAAAACAGATGTTGGAAAGTATAGTAAATTGGATATTATTTTTATGATTCCATTTATGACTCCGCCGTATATTGGATCGATGGGCTGGATTTTGTTCATGCAACCGAACGGCTATTTCGAACAGTTTTTTCCGATGCTAAAGACGATTTCATCTTCGTTTTTTAGTTTAGGTGGTATGGTTTTAATTATGAGTCTGCATTTATTCCCATTTCTTTACTTCATGTTGAAAAACACGTTACTTCAAATTGGAAGTAGTAAAGAAGAAGCGGCAGCAGTTCATGGTGGAAACTTTTTCTATCGTTTACGAAAAATAATATTGCCGCTATTAGTATCAAGTTATGTAATGGGTGCTTTACTCATTTTCGTAAAGACGATCGCTGAATTTGGAACACCGGCTACATTCGGACGAAGAATAGGATTTCATGTGTTAACATCAGAGATTCATAAATTTATTTCGAGTTGGCCGATTGATTTTAGTAGTGCAACAGCATTATCTTCTTTATTACTTAGTGCGTGTATGCTCATTTGGTATATGCAAAATGTATTGAATCGAAAGTATTCATATGCAATGGTTAGTGGAAAAGGTGTGAAGTCTAAAAGGTATACTTTGTCTATATTTACACGCATTGTAGCATGGGGCTATGTAATTGGTTTATTAATCGTATCAATTGGAATCCCGTATTTTTCTATAATGATTGCTTCATTATCAAAATTAAGAGGCGGTGGCTTACATATAAACAACTTTACAACGAGCCATTATGAAGCATTGTTTACAATTGGATCTCCAGGATTAGAGGCTTTATGGAACAGTTTTCTTTTTTCACTTATAACAGCGATTATTGCTGCTACTATTGGAGTGTTTTTGGCGCTTATGATTCGAAAGGGGAAAAACTCTTCTGAAAAATGGCTTGATATGTGCGGTATGTTACCGAATATGGTACCAGGAATCGTGATGGTTGTAGGGCTTATTTTATTTTGGAATTCACCCTATATGCCCATGTCAATTTACAATACGCCAGTCATGGTTATCGTAACGTACGTTGTTCTTTTTTTACCTTATACGGTGCAATATGTAAAAGCATCGCTCGTGCAAATTGATGATTCTCTAGTACAGGCAGGAAGTATTTTTTCTGGAAATTATATTTATATTTTTAGAAAAATAATATTACCTCTTATTATCCCGGGAGTTCTTGCTGGGTGGGCGATGACATTTACAATCTCGATAAGAGAGTTAGTAGCATCCCTTCTCGTACTGCCTCCATCAGTAGAAACTTCAGCAACATTTATTTTTGCTCAATTTGAACAAGGAGAAGTATCTATTGGCATGGCAATGGCTGTCGTTTCAGTTGGACTTACAACAATATGTTTATTACTTCTGCAACATATGGAGCAAAAACGAAAAGGGGTAGCATGATGAGGATAGAAGTATGGGGAGGAGCGGGAGAATACGGTCGTTCTTGCTACTTCGTAAAAAATAAAGAGACGAAAATAGTATTTGATTGTGGTATTAATCGATCATATGAGGATAGTTATCCAAAAATAGAGAGGGAAGTTGTACCGTTTTTAGATGCAGTATTTTTATCACATATTCATGAAGATCATACGATGGGCTTACCTTTATTAGCGAAGTATGGATATAAGAAAAAAATTTGGACGACTCGTTATACGAAGGAGCAACTTCCCGTTTATTATGAAAAATGGAGAAACTATAATTTGACGCAAGGATGGAATGTACCTTATAACGACCAAAATGTTAAAGATTTAAATTATGTATATATTGATGAAATTAGTAATCCGAATGAATGGATACAGATTACACCTACATTGCGTTTTCAATGGGGGTATAGTGGGCATGTATTGGGGGCTGTTTGGTTTTTAGTGGACATGAGTCATACATATGTATTTTATTCTGGCGATTACTCAGCAGAGTCTAACATACTACGAGCTAATTTACCTGAGAATTTGCGCGCTGATATAAAAGTCGCAATTGTTGATGCAGCTTATCATACTGATGATGTTTCGCAACATGAACGAGTAAACGAACTATGTACAGAAATTGAGGGAGTTGCGCAAAAGAAAGGAATAGCATTACTACCGTTGCCACCGCTTGGTAGGGCGCAAGATATCGTATTGTATTTGTATAAAAAATATAAAGAACTTCCCATTATAGTAGATCAAGAAATTTTGCATGGATTTGAGGAGATGTTCGCATATAAAGATTGGCTCAAAAATAATGAAGAACTTGAAGGGCTTATGGAGAGTTTAAAAAGAAACATAATCGCTATGGATCATGACATCGGTACGCAAAATAGTTATGGAATAGTTGTAATGAGTGATGCGAATATGCAAACGAAACGAGCGCAGTTATATTATGAACAACTGCGATATGAAGAACGAAATTCCATTATATTTACAGGACATATTGCTAAAGGGAGTTTTGCAGAAAAGGTTATGAAAGAACGTGTAAATAAAGAATGTAGGGTGAAGCGAGTTCCTTATAAAGTTCATCAAAGTATAAGTGACGTTAAGGCAATGTTAAATACACTATTACCAGAACATACGGTGTTAGTACACGCTTTGAAAGAGGATACGGATCGATTACAGAAAAAGCTTAGCACGGCAGGGTATGAAAATGTACATTCACTTACTATGGAACGTATAGAAGTCATTTGAAATGTAAAGGGGATAGGTATATGAAAAAAGTATTTGTATTCGTAAGCATTTTCTTTTGTTGTTTCCTTTATAACGTTAAGGAAGGGTTTGCTGCCAGTCCGATGACACCTAGTTTTGAAGTGAAATTATTATTAAAACCAGAACAAGTATTAGGTTATAACAAAGAGATAAATCAAGAGGTACTAGAATATTTCAAGGCTGGTACAAATTATGAAAGAATACAAGTGCAATTTTTAGATACGGCAAATAAAAATTTAAGTAATGAAGGTTGGTTTGCGAGAATTCGAAAGAAAGAATTTAGTAAAGATTTTGAGCTAACATATAAAAAAAGATATCCCATTCAAAATGGTGTAATTCAAGATGCACTAGAAGTGGCTAAAAAGGATGGATTTGATAGTAAAACTGATAACTATGAGGCAGAAATAGATTGGGGATTTGAGAAGAAAACGTTAAGTATTTCAAATAAGAAAAGCTACAGTGCTAAAGGGTATGGAGTACTTGATTTACCAAACGAACGAGATGCTCAAAACATGTTAATAGAAAAGTTGCCAGGGAAAATGAACAAATGGTTGTATACGAATTGGGGAGAAGAAATGCTCAACAATTCTCGTATTTACGGTCCTGTATTAATGAAACGGTATACAGCTGAATTTGAAAATATTAAAACGAATATTGAAGTTTGGCCACTAAGTAATACAGGGAAAATAGAAGATGATTTCGTAATAGAAGTATCGTTTAAAACAAAAGAGGAAAGTATTGCAACAAAACAAAGAGAATTATTAATGAAGAGTTTAGAACAAAAAGGATGGTTGTTACCGAAAGATAGTTTGAAGACAGAGCTTATTTTTCAGTGAATAGTAAAAAGGAATCCATATTCCATGGATTCCTTTTTCTAATATATGAGTATTAAGCTAAATCAGCTGACACGAACATATCATTATTTTGAAGGTTTTTAGAGCGTAAACTATAAGCAACTACTTTCTTTTTATGTTGCTTTACAACATCAACATGCTCTTCATGACTATAAATATAAAATGTAAAATCTTTTTTGCCACGTTTTGCATTGATTATTAAAGGCGTACCCTCATTGTGTGGCGGTGCATAATAGCGATCTAAAAATAAACCTTCGTTAAAATCATGAATAATTTTGGATTTTTGTTCGCCTTCTAAGTTATTTCCATTGATTGTAACAGTCGCATTCTCTTCTTCAAGTTGCGGATGTGTTTCGTACTTGCTAATAATGGATTCAATAACAGTGTTAGGAAGGCTCGAAACGATAATTTTAAATGCCCCAAATACAACTAACATAACAATAAACCAAGTCGTCATAGTATATCATCCCCTTTTTCCTATTAAATAATATAACTCATATGGTAATAGTACATATGGTGAAGTTTTGTATAATTTGTGAAAAATATGCCATTTTTACGAATGAAATATTAGAAAAATCAATTTTGTTACAAAAAGTTGAAATCGAAGTATTTTAAGAGAAAAAGGTTTATAATAAAAATATAACTAATAACCACATTACTAATTATAAGGAAGTGTAACTATGAGTACTGTAACAATCGTGTATGGTATTATTCTTTCCACAATTATCATTTTATTTATCGTTGGGGTTTCACGTTATATTCATAAATGGAAAGAAGGCGTTGCGAAATTAAATCACATTGAAGAAGAACTTAGTGATTTAATGTTACATCATGGTAAGTAAAAAATTTATTTTTTAACTAAATAATGTGAAGAATATCACAAAACATGCTCTCCTTATGAAGGCATGTTTTTTTGTTATGTGAATGATAGGCACATTCATACATTTTTTCCATACGATACAGTGTGAAACTAGAAATGTTCGGAGTGGAAAAGAGGGATAAAATGAGTAGTTCAGGTTATGTTCCAGATAATAAAAATTTAAAGAAAAGTTCAGGAACTCCAAACCTTTTCTTTGATTCGAGAAAAAACATCTTTTTTAAAAGAGATGAGAAAAACGTTGCCTATGAAGTTACGTCAACGCAGTTACCAGCAATGATCGGTGGAGCGTTTGTCGATTTATTTATGACAAAAGGGCACATGCGGGAACCACATTGGCATCCGAATGCGTGGGAATTAGATGTTGTTGTATCAGGAGAAGCAATTACATCTATCTTAAATCCGGAAACGAATCAATTGCAAAATTATCATGTAAAAGCGGGGCAAACCGTCTTTATTCCAATGGGATGGTGGCATTGGATCACAGCGGTAACAGAAGAAGTACAATTACATTTGTTCTTCAATAACGATCAGTTTGAAACAGCAGAAGGATCAGACATACTTAGATTAACACCGCCAGAAGTATTTCAAGCTGCATACGGTGTAAGTGCGGAAAAATTAGGGAAGGACCTTTCGCAAATTAAGGAGTCAGTTGTCATTGGTCCTCCTAACTCCAATCGATTAAAAGGTGCTAAAGAAAGTGGCGACTCAAATATAGTCGTTACGTTAAATGGACAAATAACATCATGTGAAATAGAGTAACTCTTTCTTTTTTAGGAAGAGTTACTCTGTTTTGTATAATTTTGTAATTAGATTCGTTATAATTATATAGTAGGGAACTTAGTAAAGGGGGGGCATATTGTGAACATATTAAAGATTATAGGAATTGTTGCAGGAATTATTATAGTAGCCGCTATAGCTTTCTTTTTTATTATGAAGTACTATTTGTCAAAAGAAGATCCTAATTACGTATTACAGTACATAAAAGAGCATAAAGGTGATAAAACATGTTCATTACTAATTAGAAAAAATGGGGAAGTAGTAACATCTATAAATGAAGATGTAAAATTGCCATTAGCGAGTATGGCCAAAATTGTAATAGCAGTTGAATTTGCTAAGCAAGTGTCAGAAGGAAAAATAAGTCGAGATGAACAAATTTCATTGCAGGAGTTAGAAAAATATTACGTTAAAAACACTGATGGTGGAGCGCATCCTGACTGGTTAGAAGATGCCAAAGCGAGAGAGTTAGTGAAAAATGGACAGATCGCTTTAGAAGAAGTCGCTAAAGGGATGATTCATTATAGTTCTAATGCAAATACAACATATTTGTTAGATAAGCTTGGAATAGAAAGGGTAAATGAAAGTATAAAAGAATTAGAGCTTACTAGTCATGACAAATTCTCTTCGTATACTGCTTCACTATATATGAGAGGGTATGTAGAAAAAGAGCTTCATGAGCCAGAAAATCAATCATTAGAAATGATACGTAACATGTCAAAGGATGAGTATAATAAACATGTATTACAAATTCATGAATGGATGAAAGATGAAGAAGAATGGAAAAAACGGGATATTCCATTAAAGGTAGATATGGAATTTCAGCGAATTTGGTCAGATCGATTAGTGAGTGCAAACGCTAAAGATTATATGAGTATAATGGAAAAAATAAATAGTAGAAATTATTTTCCAAAATCAATGCAAGAAGAAATCGAGAACATTTTCAAAGGAACAGTTAAAAATAGTAAGTTCGAATATGCTGGTCAAAAAGGTGGTTCTACCGCATTCGTATTGACAAAAAGCTTGTATACTACAGATAAGAAAGGGAATAAAGTAGAAGTTGTCATTATGTTTAACGATATAGAAGATCAAGTTGCATATCAAAAGCTGAGAAATAATGTAGATTATTTTATTCGAGACATTATAACAAGTGAGGAATTCAAAAATAAATTATAATAAAATAATTTTATTATGTAAACAAGGTGCTATTAAAGGTAGGTATTGAGATGAGGTTGAATGAGTATATGCTTGAAACGTTTCCAAATTTAGAACTTAGACCACCTCTATTTTATAATGGGGATATTGGTATTCGCTTTAGATTAGGTGTGAACTATGATTGCAATAACATTTATGAAAACTTCCCATATTTAGAAGGCGTTTATAATAGAGCGATTACTTTATTTCAGTCTTTACATGCAACAGAAGATGATATTTATATCGTAGTGGATGTAAATGACTATGCAGACGGTGAAATTTTCAAACACAAATTGAATATCTTTTCTAAGTATGTAAAAGAGAAGTCCGATTTGTTTAAGTTACAGAAAAATACAATCCCTTATATTTTTCCAGAAGACGATGAAGACGGGGTATATAAAACTCATAGATATACTTTGAAATGTAAAGTTTCAGACTTGAAATACATTCCTATGCTAAAAGCAATTTGTAATCAAGATATGGGAATAAAACCGCGTATTTTTCATAGGGTGTATTTCATAAATATTAACAAGAATACTATATTTCACGTTTATGATGATAGGGGTTGTGATGTATTAGCTACCTCTCCTAATACAATTAGAGATATTTATCATACATATAATGATTGGATATTAGAATACGACAGAAATAAAATTGATAAAGTATTTAATTGAATGTAGTCTATTTTAAATGAGGGAAATACCATAGAGGTGTTTCCCTTTTATTAATATGAAAATCAATATTCAAATTTGACAGCACTTATTATAAAGGTAAAGGGATTTGATGGTAATGTATTGAATTTGGATAGAAACAGAAAAGGGGGATGAATGAATGACGACAATATATTTTGTTCGCCATGCCCACTCTACATATACAAAAGAAGAACGGGAAAGGCCTTTATCTGAAAAAGGTTTGTTAGATACGCAGCATGTAACACGCTTATTAAAAGATAAACATATTGATGTTGTGATTTCTAGTCCGTACAAAAGGGCAATGCAAACTGTGCAAGGAATTGCGAATACATATAATTTATCAATACAACTGGAAGAAGATTTACGGGAAAGGCTATTAAGTAAAGAACCAGTACAGGATTTTAATGATGCTCTTCAGAAGGTATGGGAAGACTGGACTTTTGCATACGAAGGCGGAGAATCAAATGATGTAGCGCAAAGACGTGCTGTAATATGTATGCAAAGTATATTAAAAAAATATAAAGGTAAGAATATTGTAATAGGTGCTCATGGGAATATTATGGTATTACTAATGAATTATTTTGATTCGAAATATGATTTTCAGTTTTGGAAAACCCTTCATATGCCTGACGTGTATAAATTAACTTTTGATAATAATTGTTTCAGTTCTGCTGAAAGAATACAGTCTACAGATTATCAGATAAATAATTTGTAAAAGTTTATCAAAAAAAGAGGAAAGGGAGAAGTTATTGTAGAAGTATGACTTTGTAACATAAAAAATATGTGTTAAAGGAGGCTGTTTACATGTTTGAGAAAGAGAAAGAAGGGCTTATTGAAGTTCAGAACGTATTTGAAATTGTACCAGCAGATGGAGCAATTATTGGTATGGCAACGGAAGAAGAAATGGAAATTGCTGCTGAACTAGAGCTGCAGTACTATGCCCATTCTCGTTTGTTAGAAGCAAATATTCAGTTAGACGGTTCCTCCTACAAAGAGTTACTTCAGGAGTTCCAGGAGTACGAAAGAAAATCAATGAGCTTTTGGCGGGCAATACATAAGCGTTTAGCTGTGCCATGGGCATGGGTATTACGTATTGACGTTGCGAATGGCCCTATATATGTAAGTAATGGGAATTCGTATTATGAAGAAATCGATGATGAAGAAGATTATGAATAGATAAGTAAGGAAGCAGCGTTAGTTGCTTCCTTTTTTTATTTGCAAGGAGTGAATTGCTTCAATAATAATATCTGGTCGAGTATTTTCAATTCCGTGACCAGCATGTTCGGCAAGTATATATTGGCTATTTATTGAGAGTTGTAATTGTTCATGAATCAGTTCTTGCCACATTGTTTCTAGTTGTGTTGCTTCCTCTTTTGGCATGCCATCCTCAGTCAACTGAGTAATAGAATATTGAGGGTCCCTACCAATAACGATTAAAGGTGTTTCTAATGTTTTATATAACTCTTTTATTAAGCGAGCACAATTTTTCCACGAACATAGTTCAGAAGCTGTCGCTTTATATAATAGAGGGGAGGTAGAAAATTCAATGTACTGTCTTGATTGATCAACGAGTATAGGTTTTAGTTCATTATTAAGCATGTCTATATCCATTTTGGAGTATGTATTATATTTTTGAAGCCACATATCATCGGAATCCGTTTGATCAGAAATTGGTAAATGCAGTTCATCTAATCGGTGTAAGTTCATAGAAGTAGAATCAACTAAAATAAGTGCTTGCAGCTTATCTTCATGTAACATCGCAAAATGTTGTGCACATAAGCCTCCATAGGAATGACCGATTAAAATGATAGGCTCGTGAATAGCAAGTTCATGTAGTAACATATGAAGTTCGTTTGTCGCTTGTCTTGTAGTACGCGAATAATTTCCTAGTTCACTTTTTCCGTAACCTGGGCGATGGTATGAAATGACTGTAAAATGTTGTGAAAGTTTTTCTATAATAGGGAGCCAATCATAAAATGAGCAACCCATTCCGGTCTGAATAACTACCGTTTGTTTACTACTTCCTTTTGTATATACTTCTATAGTTTGCTCCAATACCTCTACAAATTTATAAATAATAAACCCTCCTAACTAAGCTTGAAATAATTTTTGACAAGCAAAAACGATACACCAAACACCTATACCAAACAGGACAGATGTACTAAGTGAAAATGAGTTTTTTAGACCAATATAGACGATAAATAGTAGTAGTGCGGATGCAGGAAATCCATATAATACGCCTATAGCAAATTGACTTAATTCTTGTTTGTTCCCGCCTTCTAAAGAAATCCAAAATAGGCTTAGTAAACTTACAAGAGGAAGGGCAGCAATAAAGCCGCCTATCGTACTATATTGTTTAGCGACTTCAGTAATAACGCCAATAATAAGTGCAGAAACGATTACTTTAACGAGGAAATGCATATTTTGCCTCCTTCGCTAATAAAGAAAAGGCTTTTTCAATTAATTGTTGTTCTTCTTTTGATAACTGTGATTCTAATATTTTTATCTTTTCTTTATCTAGTAAAGTATGCTTTTCTAATATTTCAATGCCTTCTTTCGTTAAAGTAAGGTTTACGACCCTTTCATCTTGTTTATTTCTTTCTTTCATGATAAATCCTTTTTGAATAAGGCGCTTTACGTGTTCTGATGCTGTGTTATGAGAGAGACTAAGCTCAGTAGCGACTTTTCCAATTGTTATATCTTTCTCACGAGAAATGAGTTGTAAAATACGAATGGCTTGGTGAGAAAGGTTGTCCTCATACTCATATCGTAAGTGATAATAAATGCTCTCCCAATGTTGATTGATGTCTTTCATAATGATAAATCCCCCTATTTTTATATCGTATAGTAAGATATATTCGTGAACATAGAAATAAAATCCTTTTATTTGGATAAAAAATGTTGAAAAAGTTTATTTTTATTGAAATATAAGGTAATCTATGTGTAAAGGTATACATTTAGCAAGAGAGAGGATGATAGCTGTGAATACATTCAAATGGATGAGTCATGAACAGATGTATGTAGATGAAATACATGTTGAAAAATGTGGTCCTCTTTCAGTCGGCGTATATGGGGGAAATCAAGAGAGTGATGCATATGAACGAGGAGATGCGGTACTTGCTTGGTGGGATCCTGAATTACAATTTGAATTTGTTATGATTTTTGATACACACCACAAAACAAAAAATATTGATTATATAATAGAAGCAATTTCAGCAAGAAAAGAGAAACTAAAAGAGTTATTTTCTTACCCGATACATTTAGCTTTTCATCATACGCATATGTACTTATTAGCGTTATTTACAGATGAATTGTTTATTGAAAAATGTGATCAAGATGATGAGGAACTTGCATGCTTAATTTGTTTACGAAAAGGCGAATTTTTATATTGGCTATCGGTTGGTGATTGCTTCGCATATTTATTCCATTCTGAAAAAACGAAGAATGGTAAAGGGCGGTTAAATAAACGGAAGAATTACGAATATATTGGTAGGAAAAATATTTTTGCTGCAAATACACCTTGCTTTACATCAGGTGTCAGAGGATTAGAAAAAGGAATGAATCACATTGTAATGGCAACGGACGGTATTTTAGAGTGTGATAAACGAAAATTTGATGATGATCAATCTTTAGTAGAAATATTGCACGACGGAAGTTGCTTACAGATTGAGCCAGTATTAACAAATGTACTGCAGTGGAAAGGTAGAGATTGTGCCACAATTATTGGATGGTCCATTGATACTGAAAATAAAAAATGCGCTAATTAATATAAAAGGAGTTCAAGGTTTTTATCCTTGAACTCCTTTTTGTTAAGCAATATGAATATGATACGTTTTCAACCATTCATTTACTTGTAGCATATATTCCATAGCACTTCTTGCTTCAAAATTGTTAATTTCTTTATTGCTTTCATCGGCAATGGCAAGTAATGTGGAATGATTAATAAGTGAGAAAATAGGATTGTTTTTATTACTGCACAAGTCGAGTGATAAATGACGGATTGTTTGTAAATAATGTGGATCTTGTGAAGTTGGATAAGCACTTTTTCTTCTATTGCGTACATCGTCAGGTAAAGCAGGTTGCAGTGCTCTACGTAAAATGCCTTTTTCAATATTATCAATGCTTTTTATATTGAAAGGAACGTTCCATAAATATTCAACTAATCTATAATCGCAAAACGGTACACGTACTTCAAAGCCTACAGCCATACTCATACGATCTTTACGATCAAGTAAGAACGGGAGAAATCTCGTTAAAAATAAATAAAACATTTGGCGTTGTTTCGCAGATTTTTTACTTTCCCCTTCAAGAGTAGGTACTTCAAGAATCGCTTCTTGGAAGCGTGTATCAATATAGTTTTCTAAGTTGCATTGGTTATTTACTTCATTTAGTAGAAGAGGGGAAGTGTTTTTCCAATTTGTTAGCCAAGGAAATTTATCGACAAATAGTAAATCCTCTTGATGAAACCAAGGGTACCCACCGAATACTTCATCAGCAGATTCGCCGGATAAAGCTACAGTTGCATCTTTTTTCATTTCGCAAAATAGTAAATATAGTGAAGTTTCCATTTCGCCAGCACTCGGTAAATCTTTTGCACGGAGAGGGACGAATAAGTGATTTGCTAATTCTTCAGCATTCACAATAATGTCATGATGAGATGTCCCTACATGTTCGGAAACACGTTTTACCCAAGGAGCGTCTAAACCAGTGCGAGCAAATGTCAGCTCGAAATCTTTTGCACTATTTACAAAGTCAACGGAATACGTATGAAGTGTTTTATTTTCCGCTGCAAACTCTTTACCCGCTAGTGCAGTAATACCGCTAGAATCTAATCCTCCTGATAACATACAAACGAGAGGAACATCGGCAATTAATTGTCTTTTTACTGTATCTTGTAAAATAGATAAAATATGTGATGATGTATCTTCAGTAGAGTCTGTATGAACTTTACTTTCTAAATTCCAATATTTCTTAACTACTTTTTTATCACGTGTAAACGTTATAGAATGTCCAGCACGTACTTCTTGAATATGTTTAAAGACGCCACATCCTGGAGTTCGAAATAATCCTAATCCAAATATTTCGTTTATGCCATCTGCATCAATTTCAGCAGGGACAGATGGATGGGCTAATAGCGCTTTTATTTCGGATCCGAAAATAATACTGTCATTTCTTTCTGTATAAAAGAGTGGCTTTACGCCTAAATGATCACGTGCTAAAAATAATTGTTGCTTTTGATCATCCCATATTGCAAAGGCAAAAATACCATTTAAATGTTGTACGCAATCTTCTTTCCATTCTAAATAAGCATGTAGTAATACTTCTGTATCTGAATGCGTTTCAAATGCATGACCACATTGTTGAAGTTGCTCTCTCAGTTCACGGAAATTATAAATTTCTCCATTATAAGTAAGAGCATACGTATAATCACCAGCACGAAATGTTTTTGGTTGTGTCCCGCCTTCTGGATCAATTACGATTAACCGACGGTGTGCAAAGGCCGCACGAGGTGAAAACCAAAATCCTTCAGCATCCGGACCGCGATGCTGGATACTATTTGCCATCTTTTCTAAAATAACATGTTCATTGGAAAGATCCTTATTCCAATTTACCCAGCCTGTAATTCCACACATACACATCTCATCTCCTAGTTTAAAATGTTGAAAAGTAGATTAATGAAATAAAGTGAAACTTTAATCAGTGGGGGGGTTTCCATCCCCCACTGATTATTAGTTGAACCAATCGGGCTTTTACGGACAGTTATCTCCCACCTAACTTCCTCGCATTCGCCCAATTTTGAGGTGGGATTTATTGCCCGTTAATGCGGAGTAAAATGTACACCAAGTTAAAGAATGACTATATAAATAGTGTACTACATGAATTAAATTGCAGACTTGAGAAAATTTTCTTGTAATACATAGTTATGTGAGACAATGGCGTAGGGAAAGTATTCCATAACATACAAAAAATAAAAAAGATGAGAGAAAATATTTTGTAAGACGTTATATAGGGTGTAAAAGCTTTTACAAAAAAATAAGGGGAATCGCTACATGAAATCAAATGAGAAAAATTTTATAAAAAGATTACAACGGCAAAAAGAAGATGCGCTAGAATTCGTTGTCGATACATATTTACCACTTATAAAAGGAATAACGCATAAAATCCTTCTTCCGGTTCAAAATGATGGATTAATAGAGGAATGTGTAAACGATATATTTCTTTCCATTTGGAATAACGCAAATAAATTTCATGGAGAGCCGAGTGACTTTAAAAAATGGATAGCGGCGATTGCGAAATTTAAAGCGATTGATTATTACCGGAAAGCGACTAGAAAAGTAGAAATTATTTCAGATGAGTTTCATATTAGTACGGAAAAGTCAGCGGAAGATGAATTAATCGTTATGGAAGATAGGGAAGAGTTATTGAAGCTTATTAATCAATTAGAACCGTTAGATCAAAAGGTGTTCATTATGAAATATCTTCTCGGTATGAAGACAGAAGAAATAGGAGATAAGTTAGGGTTAACTCGGGCAGCGATCGATAATCGTGTGTACCGTGGAAAAAAGAAACTACAACAAAATGCTACGAAAATTAGTTTTGGAGGTAGTGCAATATGAAAGACATTTATGAACTATTAAATGATATTGATATAGATGAAAAAGAAATTGAGGAAATTGAGGCTTCTGAAATTGAAAAAGAAAAAGTGAAACGTAATGTAAAACAATCGATACGTACGAAGAAAAAGATGAAAAGTTGGAAAAAAGGTGTTGCTGCTGCATCTATTTTAGTAGGGTTATCAGTTGCAACGCTTGGTATCGGGTTTCCTACATATGCCGGGGGATTGCCAATTGTAGGTGACATATTCCGATTTTTAGATAATGGTAGAACAGGGTTATATGAAAATTATAAAGCGGACGCAGAGAAGAAAACGGGGCTTCATAATAATTATCAACAATACGCCACAGTACTAAATATGACAAAAGAAAGCAATGGAATTAAGATAACGATTAATAATGCGATTTTCGATGGTAAGACAGTATCAATAAACTATTCTATAGAAAGTAACAGAGATTTAGGTAAAAATCCAAGTACGTTGGATTTTTTAACTATTAAAGGAGCAGGTGCCCAATCAGGAAGCAATGAAATTATTAAGGTCGCTGATAGGAAATATGAAGGTTTAATAAAAACAAGTAGTGATCTAGTTAGTAATAAAGGAACTACAGTGAATGTTGAATGGAGTATACAAAGTATAAACATTTTAGAAACAGAAGAAGAGATAAAAGGAGATTGGAATTTTAATATTAATCTAAAAGGAATAGAAAATAAAGAGAAATTGATTAGAGGTAGTGCAGAAAAAGACGGTGTAAAAGTTAATATGGAGAGAATGGAAATAACACCCATGTCGTTTATTCTATATTACAACCAAGAAGTAGCTCAAGAAATAAGAGGTGTATGGGATGGAGTGGATGTTGATTTAAAAGTGAGAGATGATATAGGTAATCAGTATTATGGAGAAGGAAATGGAGGCTCAGGTGAAGATCCTTATAATTTTAATTGGAGTGAAACATTCCAACAACTTAATGAGAATGCGACTAAGTTAATAATAACGCCTTACATTAATTTAAGAATTCACACTCCTGAAAATTATGGCTCGGTAACAATAGTTGGAGGAGAAGTAAAGGAGCGTTTTGTGCCTCGAAGATTGGGAGGCAATAAGGGTATTGCGTTAGATGATATTGTAATTGACTTAAAGAAATAAAAAAGAGACTGCCTAAAACCATTAGGCAGTCTTTTTTCGTTAAGAATTAGTTACGAGCAATGCATGCGGATGCTGCGTTTTATACTCATCTTTCCACGGAATGTTTAGTTGTTCCCACGATTCGCCGCTATCATTGGATTGAAACACGCCGTTGTTATTTAAAGTGTAAAATGTATGTGGTTCTGCTGGATTTGTCGCAAACATCGAAATGACTGTACCGATTGCAGATGGTAGACCTTGTTGTACTTGCTCGAAAGGAGTATCTTTCGTTTTACGATAAATATAAGATTCATAAGGAATATGGTGATGAGCGAGGTCAGCACTCGGTGCGGCAGAAACGAGAATTGTATCACAATCAGCCGGATCGATAGCCATGCTGTATAAATAATGGTGTTCAAGT
Source organism: Bacillus sp. 01N45 (assembly GCF_056399205.1). Classification (NCBI taxonomy): domain Bacteria; kingdom Bacillati; phylum Bacillota; class Bacilli; order Caryophanales; family Bacillaceae; genus Bacillus; species Bacillus sp. 01N45. The sequence goes on along the minus strand of NZ_JBFTQW010000005.1, from coordinate 416,700 downwards.
CCTTCACTGCATGAGATCCAGCTGTTTCCACCGTTATAACTTTCAAGGTATGCGCGATCAGGTCCGCCCATAAAACCATCACCACATGATGCATAAAGGCGATTTGGAGCTTCAGGGTGCATAAGCAATTGATGCGCATCGATAGGAGCACCGAATTTTTTATCAATCCAAGTATGCCCTCTATCATTACTTTGAATAACAGCACCAGCTTCAATTGAAACATGGATTGTATTTGGATTGTTTGGATCAACTGTAATCCAGCGTACATGATGGGTAAAAGGTCTAGGCGGAAAAGCCCACGTATAAGAAGATAATAATGATTTCATATTTTTAAGTTCAGTCCACGTTTCACCACCATTTTCAGAACGGAATAAAGCGCTCGGTTCTGAGCCGACATAAACGACGCCATAGCCGTTAACTTGTTCATTAGGACTTATCGTAATGGAAGTTATCGAAGAGTGTAAAATACCATCTTCTTTAGGGAAATCAAAGTAACGATATGAATCTCCAATCGGTTTCCACGAATCCCCGCCATCGTCACTTAGCCATAAACCTCGTCCAAATGTGCCGCAATATACACGATTCTTTTGGAATGGATCAACTGCGATACAGGTAGGTTGCATATTTTGTAAGTGATACGTTGTTTCATAGTTACCATATTGTTCTTTCACTACAACTAGTTCACGTTCCATACAGAGAAATAAACGTTTCATTTTAGTAACCTCCTTAAAAATTCTTTCATTAGTAAACAATATGAAGCTGAAAAAGAAGTAGTCTTATTTTTTGTTGAGAAAAAGGACTTATTTAAAAAGAAGCGAAGTGTGTATACAGAGGAAGCGGGCGTTTACGGGCAGTTAATACGGGATAAAGACGGGGAGTTTGTTTCATACTAATGTACAGATATTGCACTTAAAGGAGTATTGGTATGGGGCATTCACATGATCACGGTCATTCTAACAATAAAAAGGCGTTACTAATTGCTTTCGTATTAACGACAAGTTTTATGATTGCTGAGGTGATTGGGGGATTTGTAACAAATAGTTTAGCACTACTATCTGATGCGGGGCATATGTTAAGTGATGCAGTATCCTTAGCATTAAGTTTACTTGCGTTTAAGCTTGGAGAAAAAACAGCAACAGCTGCGAAAACATACGGGTATAAGCGAGTCGAAATGTTAGCGGCATTATGTAACGGTGTCGTTCTTATTGTCATTTCAGTATACATTTTTATTGAAGCAATTCGCCGTTTTAAAGAACCAGTTGAGATTGCTAGTAATGGGATGCTCATTATTGCTGTACTTGGTCTGCTTATTAATATTTTATCAGCTTGGATATTAATGAGAGGCGGAGATGTGAAGGGTAACTTGAATTTAAGAAGTGCTTTCCTACACGTATTAGGCGATCTATTAGGATCAGTCGGAGCGATTATTGCAGCGCTATGTATTAAATTTTTCGGATGGACTGTTGCTGATGCGATTGCTAGTATTCTTGTGTCTATTTTAGTCATTATTAGTGGATGGCGTGTAACACGTGATACCGTCCATATATTAATGGAAGGTGCACCCCAGCACATAAATGTTGAAGAGGTAAAAAGTACATTATTAAATATTACGGTTGTAAAAGAAGTTCATGATTTGCACATATGGTCTGTCACATCTGATTTTCAAGTATTAACTTGCCATTTGATTATTAAAGGTGATGAAACGCAAAATGTATTAAAAGAGGCTACGGATGTATTAAAGGAGAAGTTTCATGTAGAACATGTCACTATTCAAGTAGAAATAGATGGTGAATTTAATCATATTGAGACAACTTGCAAAGTATGAAAGAAAAAGGATAAGAAAATGTGTCATAACATTTTTCGCACGGCATACATATATATAATGTGGCCACAAATACTTTGTAAGGTAAATATTTCATGAAATTACTTTACTTATAAAGAGTCATCTTTTATAATCAAAAATGGTAATTGATAAAGATTATCATTTTCAATGATTGTAGGAAGGAGTTTTTTAAAAGATGAGTAGTCAACTCCGTTTTGCTGTTGAAAATCGTAAGAGGCATTTAATTGATGAGTTAATTGGAGCAGGTGTGTTTAAAATTCGCGACCGACAATTATACGAGCTGTCTTTAGAGGAATTGGAAAAAGAGTACGAAGATATGGAAGAATATGCAGATATTCAGGCATAACTATATAGATTAGTAAAAGGTGAGCTGGTTACGATTTTGTGTAACCAGCTCTATTATTATTTCGTAGAAATTATTTTTGATATTTCTTTCATTGGACGGAGCCAGTTTTGAGACATCATTTGTTTCATTTGTTTTTCGTCCTGCTTTTGCAATGCTTGAATGATAGAGTGATGTTCTTCAATAGATTGACTTGCTGGAACAAAGTTTTGGAAAAACAAATATTCAAGGCGTAAAACGTGAAGTTGCATATTTTCTAGAAAGGGTTCAATATATTGGTTTTTAGCAATAGAAGAAATTGTATTGTGAAATTGTATATCTAGTTTTAAAGCTTGTTTTGCGTTTTTCTTCTCTATAGAGCGCTGAAAATCAGCGTTTATTTCAGAAAGTAGTTTCAGATCAGCGTCTGTAATGTTTTGAAGTGCTTGCTTTCCTATAATAGAGTGAAGACCAGCCATCGTTTCATAAATGATAGGAATGTCGTCTAACTTAATAGGAGCAATTTTTGTTTTTTGCCCAGGTACCATTTCCACTAATCCAGAAAGCTCTAATATTTGAAGTGCTTCTCTTACAGGTGTTCTGCTTACTCCTAGTGCTTCAGCCAATTCCCCATCATTAATTTTTTCATCAGGCTGCAGTACACCTTCAATAATCCAATCTTGTAGTTGATTTAAAACGAGTGATTTTGCCGAAACTCTTCCTTGTTTTTTATAATTTTGAGGGATAGGCATAGTGAATTCAATCCTTTCATTGTATATTTTCTTTTTTCTCATGAACAAACTTTAATTCCTGTTTCCCTTCATCCGGTTTTTGGCTTAAGATGAGCACCATTACAATGACACAAAAAGCCCCTAATAACTGAAAAGATTGAAAGGGTACGTGTAATATAAGTACAGAAGAAATAATAGCTGCGAGTGGTTCAGTACAACCGAATAATGTCGTTTCTTTCGGAGTCAGGTATCGTATGCTGTCTAAGTATAAATAAAATGCAATCAGTGTTCCGAAAATGACGACAAATGTGATGAGCGGTAGGGTACTCAGTTTTACATATTTCATAGTCGATAATAAAATGAATTCGTTTGTAGAAATAAAGTGTAGAATCGTAACGCCAATACCCCCAATAATCATGCCCCATCCAACGATGACAGAGGAAGACCATCTTTCTAGTAATCCCTTTGAATATAAACTATAAAAAGCAAGAGATAATCCAGATAAAATACCCCAAATAATAGCCGGTGTAGAAACAGCCAAGTTATGAACAGACCCATTTGTTAGTAAGAGAAAAGTGCCTACTAATGAAAGGGTAATGGAAATGAAATCAATTTTTGATGGCCGAACGTTCCACTTGAAAAGTAAGTATACAGTAATAAATATAGGAGCTAAATATTGTAATAATGTTGCGACGGCAGCATTCCCTTCTTTAATAGAAGCGAAGTACGTGTACTGTACAGCAAGCATACCGAATAGGCCAAACAATATCATTTTAGTAGCATCAGATCTTTGTTTCCATATGCCGAATATTTCTTTTTTTCTCTTTCCGAATGATGAAATAAGGAGCAAGATAACGCCAGATATAAGCAATCGAATTGTAACTAACCATTCAGTAGAAACATTTTCATATTGAAAAAGTTGTTGTGCAGCTGTTCCGGACAATCCCCATAAACAAGCACCAATTACAACCATTATGATTCCTTTTAAACGATTTGGATCCATATAGTTTTCATTCTCCTTTTCTACAAATTCGTTTCGGATACAATATGCAATATATCACAAAATGAATAAAAAATAAACTGAAATTTCTGTGTTAGAAGGTAGGAATTTTAGTAGTTCCAGTTATGTTTACGATACAAGTGAGGAGGTGAAATAAAGCGAGATAAAATTATAAAAATAAATCATAATCAAGAGGATAAAAAAATAAAGATAAGAGTAATTTGGTTTGTTAAAAATATGTGTAGAAGGAGAAATGTGATGAGCTGGGTTACTCATAAACCAACATTTGAATTTGATCAATACAATCCATATATTCGTATGAATTCTGCTTGGGTGGGACATTTAAACTTCGCTTATGATTTAGTAAGATTTGAAAAGCCAGAAATATTAGTTGAGTTAGGTACACATTTAGGAGCTTCTTTTTTCAGTTTTTGCCAAGGGGTAAAAGATGAAGGATTATCTACAAAATGCTTTGCTGTAGATACTTGGGCGGGAGATGAGCACACAGGTCCATATGGAGAAGGTGTTTTTCAAATAGTGAGTAAATTCGTGAGCACGAGTTATCCTCAAATAGGGAATTTAATTCGGTCTACTTTTGATGAGGCCGTGGATCAGTTTCAAGATGGAACGATAAATTTGTTGCATATTGATGGCTATCATACGTATGAAGCAGTTTCTCATGACTATAAAACATGGCTACCGAAACTTGCGAATAACGGTATTGTGTTATTTCATGATATTGAGGTGAAAGATCGAAACTTCGGTGTGTATAAATTTTGGGATGAGGTCAAGGCGAAGTACCCTCATTTTCAGTTTGAGCATTCCTATGGGCTCGGAGTGTTATTTCCGAAAGGCTGTAGCAATCAGTTTGTGGAAATACTTAAAAATAAAGAAGAAATACAAAATATGTATAAATAAAAGTAGAGCATGCATCATTTTAATGATGTGTGCTTTTTTGTGGAGAAAAATGGTATTCCTTAAAAGGGGAGGATAATAGTAAAAAGTTTTGTTGTGGCAAATATTAAAAAAGTTATTTTTGGATTGTTCTATATAAAAATGTAACATTTTTTATATTTTCCATTGCGAAAAGTAACATCTACTTTTACAATAGAAAAGGTGTTATATTATACTGGAAAAATAAATCGAAATAATATGAAAATTTTGTTTTGTCTTCGCTAATTGTATATTACATACATGTAAGACGACATACGTCATGTTATCGACTTGTAAGGAGAGAAAAAAATGAAAAGTGTAAGATTACCATCGATGCTAGAAATCATAGTTCTTTTATTACTATTTCTTGCTGTTGTCTTTTCCTTCCAAACGATTTTTGATCTCCCAATTCAATTAGCGCTATTTATTTCATGGTTTTTAGTAATTGCGCTTGGATTAAGATTAGGATTTCGTTATCAAGAATTGCAAGATGCAATTACGAAAGGGATTTCTAACGGATTAGAAGCAATACTGATTTTAGTTGCGGTAGGTGCTTTAATTGGAACTTGGATTGCTGGTGGCGTAGTACCAACATTAATCTATTATGGATTAGAGTTTATTCACCCTAGCATATTCCTATTAGCAACATTAATTATTTGTTCAATTACCTCTATCGCAACAGGAACATCATGGGGAACAGTAGGAACAGCAGGTATTGCTATGATGGCGATTGGTGAAGGACTTGGCTTACCACTTCCGCTTGTTGCTGGTGCAGTTCTTTCAGGAGCTTATTTCGGCGATAAATTATCACCACTTTCTGATAGTACAGTTCTTGCAGCGTCTATGGCAAAAGTAGACGTTATTGCTCACGTTCGAGCTATGCTCGTATTAGATGTTCCGGCTTATATTATTACTAGCATTATGTTTACTGTAGCTGGTTGGATGTATGGCGGCGATAATGTAGATTTGAATCGAGTAGAGTTTTTAAAAGAAGCTTTATTAAAGGAATTTGATATTAAAATATGGATGCTTGTTCCGGCGGTCGTTGTTATCGCTCTATTAGCGATGAAGAAACCGTCTATGCCAACAATTGCAATGGGAGCTTTAATTGGTGCAATTTGGGCAACTCTTTTCCAAGGAATGAACTTTGGAGAGGCGATTGGAACAGCGTATAATGGATTCTCAATTCAATCTGGTGTTGAATTTGTTGACAAGTTATTAAACCGTGGTGGAATTAACGGTATGCTTGGCTCAGTAGCCGTTATTATTTTCGGTTTAGGATTTGGTGGATTACTTGAAAAACTAGGAGTTTTAAAAGTAATCGTATCTAAATTTGAGAAGAAATTAAATTCTGCAGGTAATGTAACATTGTCTACATTAATCGTAGCATTCTTAGCGAATATATTTGGTTGTGCGATGTACGTATCACTAATTTTAACACCGAAAATTATGGAAGATAGCTATGATAAATTAAAAATAGACCGACGTGTATTAGCACGTAACTCAGAAGTAGGTGGAACGTTAACTTCAGGTATGGTTCCATGGTCTGATAATGGTATTTTTATGGCTGGTATTTTAGGTGTAGCAACGTTCTCATACGTTCCGTTTATGTGGTTAAGCTTTGTTTCATTAATTTTGGCGGTTATTTACGGATACACAGGCAAATTCATTTGGTATGTAGATGACGTTGAAAAAGGAGAGCAAGCATCATAAAAAAATACCTTCTGCGATGGCGGAAGGTATTTTTTTATATATACGAGTGAGAATCCTTATCATCTGGGTGAAAGTCTGTTAAAATGAGAAATGTAGGTATTTTATTTTCAAGGGGATGAAAAAATGGAGTACAGAATTGAAAGAGATACAATAGGAGAAATAAAAGTTCCAGCTGATAAATTATGGGCAGCACAAACACAACGTAGTAAAGAAAACTTCCCGATTGGAACAGAGCAAATGCCGCTTGAAATTGTAAAAGCATTTGCCATTTTAAAGAAAAGTGCAGCACTTAGTAATCAAAAATTAGGAAAGCTATCAGAAGAAAAAGCAGAAGCAATTGTGGCAGCAGCTGACGAAGTGATCGCAGGGAAATGGAATGAACATTTTCCACTTGTCGTATGGCAAACTGGTAGCGGTACTCAGTCAAATATGAATGTGAATGAAGTAATTGCAAATCGTGGGAATCAAATTTTGAAAGAGAAGGGATCTGACGCACATATTCATCCGAACGATGATGTGAACATGTCTCAAAGTTCAAATGATACATTTCCAACAGCGCTTCATGTAGCATGTGTAATCGCAGTAGAAAATCACGTGTTACCAGCAATTACGAAATTAAAAGAGACATTAGCAGAAAAAGTAACTGCATTTGAACATATTATAAAAATTGGTCGTACACACTTACAAGATGCAACACCGTTAACATTAGGGCAAGAAATTAGCGGATGGCACCGTATGCTTGAAAAAACAGAGCGTATGATTGCAGAGAGCAATACATATATGAAAGAGCTTGCAATTGGTGGTACTGCAGTTGGAACAGGTATTAATGCTCATCCTAAGTTTGGGGAGATGGTGTCAGAGGAAATTAGCCAATTTACAGGTAAGCAATTTATTACTGCACCAAATAAGTTCCACGCATTAACAAGTCATGATGAAGTTGTATATACGCATGGTGCATTAAAAGCATTAGCAGCTGATTTAATGAAAATCGCTAACGATGTGCGCTGGCTTGCAAGTGGTCCGCGTAGTGGTCTAGGAGAAATTATTATTCCGGCAAATGAGCCAGGAAGTTCTATTATGCCAGGTAAAGTAAATCCAACGCAAAGTGAAGCGTTAACGATGGTTGTAGCGCAAGTAATGGGAAATGACGCAACAATCGGATTTGCAGCGAGCCAAGGTAATTTTGAATTAAATGTATTTAAACCTGTTATTGCATATAACTTCTTACAATCTGCTCATCTATTAGCGGATGCAATTGTTTCATTTAATGATAATTGTGCAGTTGGTATTGAAGCAGATGAAGAAGTAATTAAAGAGAATGTGAATCGTTCATTAATGCTTGTTACAGCATTAAACCCGCATATCGGATATGAAAATGCAGCGAAAATTGCGAAGCATGCTCATAAAGAAGGGTTAACGTTAAAAGAAGCAGCACTGCAATCTGGACTACTAACAGAAGAACAATTTAATGAAATTGTCGATCCGAAAAAAATGATTGCTCCGAAAGAGTAATAAAAAAGCCAAGATTCTTTAGAATCTTGGCTTTTTTGATATTTATTTTTATGACTTCCATTTGTATTACTACAAGTGCCAAAATATATTATTTGTTAGCAGGCATGTTCAATACTTTCATTTGTGGACAGTTTTCTTTTAAGAGTGAAATGAACTTTTCTTCTTCTTGAGGTACGAAAGTTGTCACAGAATCAAATAAATTGTAATGGATTTCTAATTGCTGCCTAGTCCACTTTTCTGAGCGAAGTGTTTTGCCAGAGTATGTAATATGGCGAATATCTTCAAATGGAATTTCAGTACGCAGTATGAAACCATGTTTTACGACAAGAGATGATTCCGTTACGTCGTAGTGAGAGAAATAGAATGAAGAAAGATTCACGATATTTAACAGCATCATGAGAGTGAAAAAAATAGAATTTTCATTTTGGAAGAATAGCGAAACGAGAAAAATAGTGATAAATAATGTAATGAAAATGACGTGAAATGGATTCTTTTTCGCTTTGAATTTCAAGTTAGTCACCTCGGTTTACGTGTACTCTAACTAAATTAAATCACAACATCGTAATAAAACGTGTATATATGCATAATTGCATATTCACACGTTTTATTATTCATGTAAAATTTCCTGATGGGATAAAGTGAAACTTTAATCAGTGGGGGTTTTCTTCATCCCCCACTGATTATTAGTTAAACCAATCGGACTTTTATGGGCAGTTGATCCCCCACCTAACTTCTTTGCTTTCGCTGAATTTTGAGGTGGGGATCTTACTGCCCATTAAAGTGGGATAAATTTAAATGGAATTTTGTAATAGTGGAGAGGTATGAAGTGACTTACAAGAATAGAAAGTTAGCGCTAGTCATAATTAGTTGTATGACGGTCATGGGTAGTTGTGCAAATAAATTTGTTGAGGATGGAAATCGAAAGCATATATTTGTACAGGTAAGTAAGGCTTTAGTCGAGGTTATAAATAGAATATATAATGGATAAAAGGTGTTTCCATATACGGAAATACCTTTTTTGTAGTTAAAATTGAATGCTGAAGTTTTGGAATGAGTGAGTACCAGTTCCGTGTAGAACGAGGTTGTTATCACTCAAATATTGAATAGCGTATTTTAGTTCTTTCAGTATAGTAGGGGGAGACCAAGAGTATGATGTGAACCGTAAATTTGATTAACAGTAAACCAAGGATCTTGCAGAATAGTCATGTTTTGTTTCACATCCTATCTTCATTTGTGTATTAAATACATTCGCTTTTTTGTTACTTTAATTCTTTTTATAAAATTATTTAGCAGACGTTTTTTATAAAAGTTTGTAAAATGGGTAAACGTAATGTTGAAATGTTTATTTACTGTATGTTAAGATGATGAAGGGATAGTAAACGTTATTGGGAAATGTCTGTTTTTAGATAAACATTTTAAAGGAGTGTTTAGTGTGAGTGATATTTCAGAGAAGTTTTGGGATGCTTCGGTAGAAGAATTGAAGAAAGGGTATGTATTTGAAGCGGAAGCAGAGGAGTATATTTGTTTAGCTTGTGGAGAAGCGTTTATTAAGGGGGTTATTTATCAAGATAATCAGGTTTTGTATGAAGCAGAGAAGTTTGTACAACTGCATGTGCAAAATGAACATACGTCTATGTTTGATTATTTATTAAACCTTGATAAAAAGTATACTGGTTTAACGGATTTGCAAAAGAAAATGGTTCAGTTTTTCCATATGGGGCTAAGTGATAAAGAGATTGTAAAAGAGATGGATGGCGGAAGTACATCAACCATTCGTAATCATCGATTTACACTTCGAGAGAAAATGAAGCAAGCGAAAGTGTTTTTAGCGTTAATGGAATTATCAGAAGAAAAATCAAAAGTACAAACGAAATTTGTACCGATTCATAGAACAGCAACGATGGTAGATGATCGTTACAATATTACGGAAGAAGAAAATGATGAAGTATTAAAAACGCATTTTACAGAAGGATTAGATGGACCGCTTTCTAAATTTCCGAAAAAGCAAAAGCGTAAATTAATTATATTACGCCATTTAGTGACGAAGTTTGATAGTAATAAAAAGTACACTGAAAAAGAAGTGAATACTGTTATAGAAAGTGTATACCCGGATTTTGTAACTTTAAGAAGATATTTAATTGAATATGGTTTTTTAGATAGAACAGCTGATGGAAGCCAATATTGGGTGAAGTTATAATAATACGGAAAAGAAAATGAATAGAAGCAAATCATTATAACAACTATACAAAGAAATAGAAGTTGAAAAATAGATTTTTAATAAAAGGAGAAATGAAATTTGAAACCACCTACAGATAATAATAAAGAAGGTGCGGAGTCACATAAGTTAGAAAGTGAAAGTAAACCGATTTGGAAATCGATGTCCATGTTTTTAGTACCGTTACTATTAAGTAATGTATTACAATCGATTGGACAATTATTCGGTATGGTAGTAGTAGGAAGATGGCTTGGCGTTAATGATTTAGCGGCTATATCAGCATTCTTTCCACTATTTTTCTTACTCGTTTCATTTGTAATTGGTATTGGTTCAGGGAGTTCTATTTTAATTGGTCAGGCGTTTGGTGCTAAAAACGAAGATCGTTTAAAAGCTATCGTTGGTACGACACTGACATTTACCTTTATTATTGGAGTTGTGTTGGCGATAATAGGTAGTATTTTTGCGATGGATATTATGCGCCTAATGGGAACGCCAGAAAATATTATTGATATAAGTGTTCATTATGCACGTATTTTATTTATATCGATGCCAGTATTATTTTTATATTTTGCATACACAACATTTATGAGAGGTACAGGAGATTCTAAAACGCCATTTTACTTTTTAATTGTAAGTACAGCGCTAAATATGATCTTATTACCAATTCTTATTTTTGGATGGTTAGGAGCTCCGAAATTAGATGTGTATGGAGCAGCCTATGCTTCTGTTATATCTACAGTGATTACGTTTATTGTCATGTTAGTGTATTTAAAGAAGAAAAATCACCCACTACAATTAGATAGTACGGTAAGGAAATATCTTCGCATGGATGGGGAGTTATTGAAGCTATTGTTACGACTCGGTATTCCAGCGAGTATTAATATGATATTAGTTTCATTATCTGAAATTGCGGTCATCGCGTTTGTAAATCGTTACGGTTCAGATGCAACAGCAGCTTATGGCGTTGTAAACCAAGTTGCAAGTTATGTACAAATGCCAGCAGTTAGCCTTGGTATTACAGTTTCCATTTTTGCAGCACAATCAATTGGTGCGAATCAATTTGATCGATTGCAAAAAGTTGTGAAGGCCGGAATTATTATGAACTACGTCATAGGTGGTGTGCTAATATCCCTTATTTACTTGTTCTCAAGAGATATTCTATCGCTATTTTTAACGAGTCAAACTACAATTGAAATTGCTCATAGCCTAGTTATGATTACGTTATGGAGTTATTTAATTTTCGGGCATGCGCAAATTATTAGTGCGACAATGCGAGCGAGTGGTACAGTATTATGGCCAACTGTTATCGGAGTTGTATCAATTTGGCTTGTTGAAGTACCTGTAGCGTATTACCTTTCTTACCATACAAGTCTTGGCATAGAAGGGATATGGATTGGGTACCCAGCAGCATTTATTGTCAGCTTAATATTACAGTATGCATATTATAAGCTTTCATGGCAGAAGAAACGAATTACACGACTAGTGAGTTAAATCATGCAAATGTCCCTAAGTTATTATACTTAGGGACATTTTTTGTAAGTGTATGTTTACAAATAGCTTTTTAAAGTGATATCAAAATGTTGTCTAATGAGCTTGTTATCACTCATATAAAACTCCCACGCTTTTTCAGGTTCACCGATAATTTCAAAAGATTCTTCTGTAATATATAAAGCGCAATTATCCTCTAGTGCAATTCCTTCTATATTACCTTGATGATTTTGTAAAAAGGAATGGAAGGCGTTCATTCTATTTAATTGATTATAATGCGGACAAAACCTTTTGTTAACAATTCCCCAACCGTTACACTCTATATAACCAGAACCTTCATAATCTGATCGGATACTAGATGTGAACCAACACATAGCACCGGCGCTATACCCCGCAATGAGCGTTCCTTGTTGCAAAGCAAATAATAATTTTTCATCGAGTTTAAGTTCTTTCCATTCTGTAACCATTTGAATATAGTTCCCGCCACCGAGATAAATTAAATCAGCAGACTGAATCATTTCGTCTATTTCATATTTAGAAGGTGTATCAGCTATAGTACGTAAAATTTGTACTTCACAGTGTAATTGTTTTTCGAACGTCTCTAAAAATAGCTTTATATAGCTTTCATCATCATGACTAGCTGTAGGAATGAATAATACTTTTGGATACTGTTTATTTGTTAATTCTATAAGTCGCTCATTAATAGGCGAGTGATTTGAATCTTGTAAATCACCGCCACCAATGACAGCTAATTTCATAGTAAAGCACCACCTAATCATTTTTGTTATATAAAAATTCGATAGAAGAGAGTAACATTCCTTCTCTCAAGTAATGAATAAGTAGAAAATATAGTTTAAGTATATCGGAATAGTAAAGGTAGTGATAACTATATAGAAAAATGAATTTGAAACAAATTACCCGGCTATTTGCGGGCTGCCCGTAAAATCTTGATTGGTGAGGGCTGATAATCAGTAGGGGATGAACGAAACTCCCATTGATTAAAGTTTCACTTTATCGATATATAATATTTCATACTATTGTTTCAAAATATGGAAACAATATGTTTAAATGGATATAACAAAGCATTAATTCAAATTGAATTAGTGTTTATATTTTAAAAAGGAATCGGAAATAATAGAGATTTCACAAATCGTTTTTTACTTTTAATAGGAACTTGTATTACAATATGGTAAAATTATTTCAATATATTTATTTAATATAAAAATACAAAGAGGGAGCGTGAAAAAGGTGGATTTTCGATTTGAGTTTGCAGCGAAGGTGAAAGAATACTTAGATGATGAGAAGGATGAAAAAATAATAAAAGATGGACATAGAGATATAATTTTTCACTATTTATATGCGTTAGAGGCTGAAATTGGCGTTGTGAAAAATCCTAATTTTACTTTTTTTACATCAGGAAGACGTTCACATATCGTATTAGAAAATGTTGAATTTAAAACAGAGGTAAATGTAAAAAGTAACATCATTGAAATTACAAAAATAGTGGATAATGTCGTTATTCCTTTAGATACTATCGTAGCAAAGGATCGGGAATTATTTGCACTTGGGCGCAATGAGAAGTTTAATGTACAAATATTAGAGCAGTATCTCTTTGAGACATTTGGAGAGAAATTAGGTTTAAAATGAATGGAATGGCCTACGTATTTATAGGTAGTGAATTTTAGTGTATATCATTCTTGTTTGACCTTTCATTTAATTTGTACTACAATTTGTAGTGTGAAAGGAGCCATACTATGTTTACTCAAAACTATAAATTAAATGAGCAAGGATTAAATCATTTCTTTGGACCTCTTGAAGCAAAAATTATGGAGATTGTTTGGTCTACCGAGGGTATTACGATTAAAGAAGTGCAGCAGAAATTAAGTGAAGAATCACCTGTGAATTTTAACACTGTTATGACAGTTATGAACAGGTTAGTAGAGAAATTACACTTAGAAAAACAGACGGTGAAAAGAAGTGGCATATATCGTACTGTACAAACAAAAGAAGAATTCTTATCCAATCAAACGAAGAAAATGACACAGGAATTGATGGGGGAATTTGGAGATTTAGTTGTAAATCATATGCTAGATGAGTTAGAGCAGGCTGATCCGACTTTAATAAAAAAATTAGAAGACAAATTGAGTCAGTTAAAAAAAGAGGATCAATGAAATGAAATGGCAAATGCGTAAAATCGTATTGTTAGCAGTAATTGTTAGTACCCTCTTTTTCAGTATGTTAGTGTATTACGTTACATATCCATTTCTGTTTCAAAATAAGGCGTTCTTTCTTTCAAATTTTTGCTTGTTTCAATTAGAACAACATATGAAGGAATTATCGCTCATTCGTATTATAATTGCTGGATTACTATTACTTACAGTACTCATAGTGTGCAAAAGAATGTGGCGACAATTTTTCTATAGTAAAAAATTACAAAAAGTACTTATCCCTTTCATTCGAAAAGGAAAACAAATATATATATTGCCGAACGCGGAAGTTGCGGCATTTACAATTGGGTTATTTCGTCCGAAAGTTGTCATGTCAGAAGGCATGCTTCAAACATTTTCAGCTGAAGAAATGGATGCGATTATTTTCCATGAAGAATATCATCAAACTAATCGAGATCCATTAAAATTATTTTGTTTTACGTTATTAGCAGAAGGAATGGTGTACATCCCGATATTAAAAGGGTTATTGCAGCGCTATCATGTGTATCAGGAGCTAGCAGCAGATAAATATGCAATGCAAAAGATGAAATCTTCATTCGAATTAGGTAGTGCGTTATTAAAATTAATTAAAATAAAGACAATGGAAAATCGATGTGTGACAGCTTCATTTGCAAAAACAGCAATAAATTTACGAATCGAGCAAGTGTTAAATGAAAAAGTTGTTAAGCTCAATATTCCATTACATACGAATTCGTTATATGTAACATTAGGTTTATTCTGTATGTCGATTGTACTTATTGTTGGAGAGTGCATATAGCCTCTTTTTTTAAGAATTAACACTACTTATTGTAGTGCTTTAGGGGGAGCAAAATGAATGCAGCAGATTTAACAATTTGGCTTGTAGCTGGGGCAGGGGTATTGTCATTTATATCACCATGTTCTTTACCGCTATATCCATCTTATTTATCATATATTACAGGTGTGTCTATTCAAGATTTAAAAGAGAATCGTGGAATTATGCAAAAATCAGCGATTATACATACCGTATTTTTTATGATCGGATTTTCGGTTATATTTTATGCGTTAGGTTTATCGGTAAGTTGGATTGGAATAACATTTTCATCTAACCAAAAATTGATTCAACAAATTGGTGGGGTTTTTATTGTTTTGATGGGACTGTTTATGACAGGTTTGTTTCAACCTAAGTGGCTTATGGCAGAGAAAAAAGTACAATACAGAAGTAAATCGACTGGATATATTCGCTCGATTTTAGTCGGTATGACATATGCAGCGGGTTGGACGCCATGTGTTGGACCGATATTTTCAGCTGTACTCATGCTTGGTGCGACAAATCCTGAAGGGGCACTTCTTTATATTACCGCGTATACTCTTGGGTTTGCGGTTCCATTTTTCGTGATGGCATTCTTTATTGGGAAAGTAAAATGGATTGTTACATATGCCAATGTCATGATGAAAATTGGCGGTGGAATGATGATTGTAACAGGGGTTTTATTGTATACAAATCAAATGACGAAAATTACCGCATTCTTTATTCGTCTATTCGGTGGATTTACAGGCTTTTAAAAATGAGGAGGAAGAAAAGTGAAGAAACTAATTGCGATTATACTGGCCGGGGCATTAATTTGGGCCGGAGTTAATTTTTATAATACAAAGAAAGAAGAAAAAGAAAGAAAAGCAAAACAAGCGGAGTTACAAGAAACAGAAGTATTACCACAAGTAGGATTTAAAGCGCCAAACATAACATTAAAAGGGTTAGACGGGAAGCTGTATTCGTTAAATGATGCAAAAGGCAAGCCATACCTTATTAATTTTTGGGCATCATGGTGTGGCCCATGTGAAATGGAGGCACCTGACTTAGTTCGTATGTATGATAAATATAAAAAGGATGTTGAAATTTTTGCGGTAAATGCGACAATTGGAGATCCAGTACAAGAAGCGAGTGCATTTGCAGATCGTCACGGATTTAAGTTTCCTGTTTTACTAGATATGGACGGAGTAGCTGGATTAGATTATAAAGTATTTTCGTTACCAACGACATTTTTTGTTAATAAAGATGGAATTATCGTAGAGCAAGTACGAGGCGTATTACCTCCAGATCAATTAGAAGAGAAATTTAAGAAATTAATTGAGAGTTAAAGAGGGGATTTTGTATTGATGGAGTGGATCGTGAGGTTACAACCCGTATCTCTTATAATTGGAAGTTTATTTGGATTTATGTTGATGAAACGAAAGATGAAGAACGAAAGTGTACCATATGAAAAAATGATGGATGCAGTAACAAATGCCTTTCTTATCATCGTATTTGTATGGAAATTTGCACCGGCAATTTTAAATCCAGTATGGGCTTTTAAAGCGCCAGTGCAAGCATTATTAGCTATAGGAAGTATGAAGCATATGATAGTAGGATGCATAATTGCGAGTATATACATTGTTTGGAAAAGTAAAAAGGGACAATTTTCGCTTCGTATTTTACTTGATGCATTACCTATTGGACTATGTATGAGCATTATTTTTTATTTTCTATTCAACCACAAAATAGGTGTACAAACGACATTGCCTTGGGGTGTGAAAATATATGAATCTAAATTTTTATATCACCCTATTTTCGTATACGAGATCATCCTCGCCCTTTGTATAATCGGCTTGTTATGGATGAAAAATGAAAGACTTGGAAATGGAAAGAACATAAGTGTTTTTCTAATGGTTGAGGGATTTGCTCATATTATTATTTCGCTTATTAGTGAACAAAATTCGGTTTTATTTGGTTTATCAATACAGCAAATAATGAGCTTCTTTTTTATTAGTTTAGGGATTTTGTTGGTGCCGAAAAAATAAAAAGATAGCCACATATGGAGTGTGTCCGTACGTGGCTATCTTTTTATTATATATTAAAAAATCGGCGGAGTAACAGAAAATAAAACAATGGCATTTTTCTCGAATTGATTTACCCATTTATGTTTTAAATAAGCAGGTATTTTTACGCTATCACCCGTTTCTAATATGTATTCTTCTTCATTTAAATGTAATGTAATTTTCCCGTCTAATACGTATGCTAACTCTTCACCTTTATGTTCTAGTACATTTTCTGATGAAGCTGTATTCGGTGGAACAGTCATAATTGCTGTTGCTAAATTTCCTGTAAAATCAGGTGATAGCAATTCATATGATAAATTATCGATAATCATTTTTTTTCGTTTATGAGAACGTACAATTAAATCGTCTGTATTTGTATCTTCCAATAAAAAGCTAAATGTTGGAACATCAAGAGCTTTAGCGAGTACTTTTAATGTTTGAATAGAAGGGTTAGCAGACCCACGCTCAATTTGACTTAACATAGATGGTGTAATACCTGCCATCGTTGCTAGTTCTTTACTAGTTAAACCTTTTTCTTTTCTTTGCTTTTCAATCTTTTTACCAATATCTATATTTTCCATAATGAAAGGCTCCTTACTAATTATTAAATTATATTTAAATAAATTAAATTAAAATTAACTAAAGTAAATAATTTATGTTAAACTAAATTAAAATTAATTTAATTATAATTTATTGAATCGTAAGCTACAAGGTTATGAGGAGGAAGAGAAATGAAGGGAATAGAGAAATTAAAAGAGGAATATCCACTATTAAATAAATTAACCTCAACAGAAGAAGTGTTTTGGGTGAATCCGAACATGGAAAAGTATGAAACGGCAATAAAAGATTCCCCATTGAATGAAGGTGATGTAAAAGATGCGGAAGAGAGGTTAAAGCGTTTTGCACCGTACATTGCGAAAGTTTTTCCAGAAACGAAAGAAACGGGCGGCATTATAGAATCACCTTTAGTGAAGATACCTACTATGAAACAGTCTTTAGAGAAAAATTACGGGAAACCTATATTAGGTGAATTACTATTAAAGTGTGATAGCGGGCTTCCGATATCAGGGTCAATTAAAGCTAGAGGCGGCATTTATGAAGTGCTGAAGCATGCGGAGAAATTAGCTTTGCAGTATGGAATGTTAACAGAAGAAGATGATTATTCCATTTTAGACAGTGATACATGTAGAGAGTTTTTTGCAAAATACTCAATTGCGGTAGGTTCTACAGGTAATTTAGGACTAAGCATTGGGATTATGAGTGCAAAACTAGGTTTTAACGTAACTGTTCATATGTCAGCAGACGCAAAAGAATGGAAAAAAGATTTATTAAGAAGTAAAGGTGTAAACGTTATTGAATATGAAGCTGATTATAGTAAAGCAGTAGAAGAGGGGCGTCAGCAAGCAGATGCAGATCCTAGCTGTTATTTTGTAGATGATGAAAACTCACATGATTTATTTTTAGGATACGCAGTAGCAGCATCGCGTTTACAAAAGCAATTAAAAGAGTTAGAGATCGTAGTAGATGAAGAGCACCCTTTATTCGTTTACCTTCCTTGCGGAGTAGGGGGCGGACCTGGCGGAGTCGCATTTGGTTTAAAGTTATTGTATAAAGACAACGTGCACTGTTTCTTTGCGGAGCCAACGCACTCTCCATGTATGTTACTCGGTTTAATGACAGGACTTCATGATAAAATTGCCGTTCAAGATATCGGGATTGATAATGTAACAGACGCGGACGGACTAGCGGTAGGAAGACCATCTGGATTTGTTGGTAAAACGATGGAACCATTTTTGAGTGGAAATTACACAGTAAGTGATGAAGAGTTATATAGATTGTTAAAAGAACTAGCTGATACGGAAAATATTTATTTAGAGCCTTCTGCGCTAGCGGGAATGATAGGGCCAGTGAAAGTATGCAAAGAAGATGAGTATTTACAAAAACAACAGTTAACAGAGAAGATGAAGAAAGGTACTCATATTGTGTGGGGAACTGGCGGTAGTATGGTTCCAGAAGATGTGATGAGTGGATATTATAAAACAGGTGAGTCATTAACAATATTAGAAAAATGAGGCTAATTGTGGCCTCATTTTTTATTTATATGACAAATGTATTATTATAAATTCTTTGTTATTTTCGCATTAGTTCATTATAGTATAGATATAAAGAACGAATAGCAAATAAACATAACAAAAAAGCTTTATTTTACATAATAAGAGGATGTGTATACGATGTCATTACAGACTAAATATATAGCGGGTATTTCGCTTGGGGTTATGGGAGTAGGTTTTGCGGCTTCTATCCCTTTTCAAGGAACGGTAGCTGGAGAGATTATACAAGGGGGATTTGAAGCTGGATTAGTTGGTGGACTTGCGGATTGGTTCGCAGTTACAGCATTATTCCGTCATCCGATGGGAATTCCAATTCCTCATACAGCGTTATTACCTAAAAATCGTAAACGAGTAACGAAAGGGCTCATTCATACGTTAGAAAATGAGTGGCTGACGAAAGAAAGTATTACGAATAAAGTAAAAGAAATGCAGCTAGCGCAAATGGTACTGCAAATCGCTGAGAGAGAAATGCAGTCTGACGCTGTGAAAAAGGGAATTGTAAAAATTGCTGAGAAGGCGATTGTTACAATAGATACGGAAAAGTTAGCGGTTATTATTGAAAAAGAATTAAAAACGTATTTGCATACAATTAATACAAGTAACATATTACAAGTGCTTGTTGATCAATTGGTAGTGCAAGAGTACGATGAAAAGACACTGGATTACATATTAGTAAAAGTGAAAGATTGGACAGCGCAAGATGAAGCACGTTACCAGCTCGGAAGCTTAGGTATGAAGGCGATGGAAAACATAAAAGTAGATGGATTTTTACAGTTTACTTTGAAATCGTTTATGAATATTGTAGATGAAGATAAAATTGGCGGCATTTTGCAGAAATTTATTATTAGCAATATTAACAGCTTACAAGATGCAGATAATAGTACGAGACAACTTATATTATCGAAAATTCGTCAAGAAATTATAAATGTAAAAGAAAATGAAGCTTTACTACAAGAATTAGAAAATTGGAAAGAAAAATGGATTGCCAATTGGAATGCTACTGACAAAATTAAAGAGATGCTGGAGCAAGTGCAACAAAGGGCAATTACTTTTGTGAAAAACGAAGAGTTTACGGATAAATATGTTATTCCATTTTTACAAACACAAATGAATAAAATAAAAGAAGATGAACAGACTGTTCAAAAAATAGAAGATTGGTTACAAAAACAAGTTGTCACACTTGTGGAAAAGAATCATTCGAAAATCGGAAAACTTGTACAAGAAAACCTTGATAAGTTAGATGATAAAACGTTAATTGAAATGATTGAAAATAACGTCGGTAAAGATTTACAGTGGATCCGAGTAAACGGGGCTGTTTGCGGATTTATGATTGGATTAGTGTTAGAAGGAATTAAAGCGATTATATGAGAAAAACCTTCCACAATTGTGGAAGGTTTTTATTTTTCAATAATACTCATATTGATATTATAAGCTTTTTCAATATTTAACTTGTACGTCCCATTGCCTGTTTTAATCGAATTTTTATACCAATGTTCTTGTTCGTTGAATTCTTTATTTTCTTCTGAAGTATTCTCTTCTTTTTTCGTTAAATCTTCAACTTGTTCCCAAGGTGTGTTTCCGTGGGATTCTTTTTTGTTTGTTATGGCGATTAAAGATACATCGCTTTCTTTTGCTAAATGAACAGATACATGTGAACTTTCTTGTACAAACCAATTATTTTGTAATTGACCAGGATAAAGGGATAGTTCGTTATTTGAAGCACGAACTTCTACATTTTTATTTTGCGGAAGAACGAGTGTTGGTTTTACCTGTGGTGCTGAATTCCATAACGTATGTTGAACTGGTAATGATTTTAAAGTGATATACATCGTTTCCCCAGCTGTTTGAACTGAAAGGAAATCTTCTTGTTTTAAATTAAGTTTTTCATTAGCTTTCGTTGTCATTTCATATGTTCCAAGAAGGTGAATTTGATTTGTATCATTACCCTCTATTGTTAGAGGGTGCGGTCCTGCATCCACTACAATTTTTTTGATAGATTCAGGTATATCAAGTTGTCCACTTGGAATATTACTCGTTTGGCGAGTGGTATGAATAGAATGGCGAACTTCATCTAGTAATCCAGTTGATAATAAACAGTAAAAAGCAATTCCAACGCTTCCTAAAACGCCGATAAAGAAAATACTAAAAATATCATATTTAATAAAGGATTGTTCCTTCTTAGAAAATAGAAGGTATAGTAAAATTTCCGCGCCAAGTATGACAAGTAAAACAGGCCACCAAGCTGTTAAGGAATCTAATACCTCAGTACCTTTTATAACTGAAAATAGTAAGAAGCAACCTAATGCAATAATAGAAAGCCCCATTGAAAATGTTCCAACGCGCCATGTTCTCATTCTTTTGTACCACCTTTGTTTTCTTTATTTCCAAGTAACAATTTAAAGCCGCCACCAATTAAGAGGAGTGCAACGATAGATGTTTGGAAATAGCGATAATATAGCTCGCTAAGATGAATGTTAAATATAGTTGCAAAGTAATCATTCAAAATAGGAAGGAGTGTTTGATCTAATAAATAATAACCACCGAGTGTAATTAACCCAATACCGATCCATCTTTGATGATTGATAAAATAATCAATGATAGGTTCGTCATGTACACGTTCTTTTCCATACTTTGCAGTTTGCTGTAAAGCGTCAAAGAAGCTATAGAACCAAATGATTGGTACTAAAAATAAAAACGCTGAAAGTCTTAATAAGTCGAGTAAATAGATGGAAAGTAAAAAGGCTGCCATAAGCTGAAGACCGCGGCGTTGTAAGCCTAAATACATATGTCCCGCTCCAGGGAACATCGCTAAAATAGAAGCGAATGTTTTATTCTTCTTTCCTTGTTCACGATGCTCTTCAAACTCTTCGAAAATAGTACGGTCATCTAGTTGCTCGCCACGTTCTTTTTTCTGGAGTTGCTGAACAACATCGAAGAAATTGTAAATCCATAAAACAGGTAATGTTATAAGGAAGATAAGGAAACTTTCTTGTGATGTTAAAAGTGCAACGAAAATAATCATACTTCCGATCCCTGTGCAAGCTACTAAAAATGTAAGTCCACGTTGCATAAGCCCTAATTGGAAATGACCAAGTCCAGGTATGATGGATAGGAGAATGATATAAAATCGTTCGCTTTCTTTAGAGGAATCTGTTAATTCTCCGGCTGCTTGTTTTTTTGATTGGTTAATAATAGTGATAACTAAATCTAATAAATTGATTGCCCATAAGACGACTAGTAAAAATAGAGAAAGAAAAGCAATATCACGCGCACCTAATGCTATTGTACAAAATGCTGCAAAGATAAATAGAAATACAGCCCCTCCGCTATATAAAATAAACCGTCCAAATTTCTTTAAATATAAATGTCCAAGCCCGGGAATTAGCCCTAATACAAGTGCTAAAAAGGGATTTTTATTCATGCTTTGAACCTCCGTCCTTTTTTGATGTGTCTACCGATTTGTTTACAAGTTGTTGTGAGATAGAAGACTCGTTATGTTTTGAAGATTTCTCGAAATTTGATGTCGCTGTGAAAATATACTGGAATAAACCACTTACCATAAAAATAATTGTAGCCGCAGTCGCAATTATGTAGTGAATAATGGTGCGCTTTAGTGAGTTTGTTTTTATATTTTCATTAGGTTGTAGCGTTTCAAAATTAATTTGCGTCATAACTTCGTTCGTAAATGAATCATCATTTATCATTGGAAGGTTTTCATGTTGTTCATCGATACTTTCCATATAAAGTGCTAAACAATGATCACATTCATAAAGGTGTTCTTCCATAGATTCACGTCCATTGCTTTCTATAAAATCTAAAGTATAATTGCGCCAATCCTCTTTTGAATAATGCATCATAGAAACTCTTCCTCCTTCCAATGTTTTTTAATCCATTTTCTTGCCCGGTACAGTTTCATTTCGACTGTTTTCACTTCGATGTTTTCCTGTAAAGAAATTTCTTGATAACTTTTTTCTTCTAAGTAATGTGCGAGAACGACGTCACGGTAGTTTTCGGGAAGTTCTCTCAGTTTTTGAGCAATGAGTAATTTTTGCTCTTTCGTCAATAGTAAAGCCTCAATATTATGAGAGGATTTTATATTTTCCTCAGTTTCTTTACATAAGGAGAGTTCTTCGTTTTCTCTAGCTTTCTTCCTTTTATAATCAATAGCGTGATTGGTGGCAATACGTGCCATCCACGTTTTTAATCCGCGAAATTGATAATTTGGGAGAGAGGCGTGAATTTTTAAGAATACTTCTTGTGTAACATCTTTCGCATCTTCTTCATGTCTTAAAATAGAAAAGATAACTTGAAAAATATAATGACGATATGTTTGCACAAGGATACGAAAAGCATGTTCGCTTCCTTGTTGTGCTTTTTCAATTAATTGTTTTTCCTCAATGGGTCTCTCCCTCCTTTTTGACGCATTCTATTATATAGACGTAAGAAATGATTGGGCACCCTACACATGTTGTAAAAAAAGAATAATATATTTTTAGGAAGGAATCTATATGAAAAAAGGTGTGAAAAAATGGTAAAAAGAAGTATATAATGAGCAAGTGGGAAATGTTACGTGAAGAAAGGATGTGAATGTTAGTAGGGGAAGGTCCATACTAACAAACATGAAAATTAAAATATTAATAGCGGATGATAATTCTTTTATTAGAGAAGGCATGAAAATTATTTTAAATACATATGAAGAGTTCGAAGTAGTAGATACTGTGAATGATGGGAAAGAAGCGGTGGAATATTGCAAAAAGAACGACGTTGATATCGCTCTTTTAGATGTCCGCATGCCAAATATGAACGGGGTAGAGGCAACGAAATTTATTTGTGAAGAAACGGAAACGAAACCACTAATTTTAACGACGTTCGATGATGATGAATATATTTTGGACGCAGTGAAGAACGGAGCGAAAGGTTATTTATTAAAAAATAATGATCCAGAGCGTATTCGTGATGCAATAAAAGGAGTATATAACGGTCAAACTGTTATGCAAGATGTAGTGCTTGATAAAATTAAGAGCAATTTAATGGAGAGCAAAGAGGACGAATGTAAAATAGATACAAGTCTTTTTACAGAAAGAGAACTTAGTATTATCGCATTAATTGCGAAAGGCTTCTCGAATAAAGAAATTTCAAAGCAACTTTTCATATCAGAAGGAACGATTGCAAATTATATTACATCAGTTTTAGGGAAAACTGGACTTGAACATCGCACACAAATTGCGATTTATTATTTAACAGGGAAAGTAGATTAAAGATATGGAATTTTGGTTAATTGTAAGTAAATTAATTGTCTTTATATATATTGTGTTTAGCTACATTTATTTAAATGTCGCGAACTTACCATGGATTATACTTACTTTGCTTTTATATCTTTCTGTAAATGTGCTGATTTCTATATTTAAAAAAGATACGTACAAAAACATATTATCTAGTGTTTCAATTGGCATAGTTATGTTATTGACATGGAAGGTTCATCCGTTTTTTATTTTATTTTTACCATTGAACGTATATGAAATTATATTTCATTATATAGAGAAGAAATGGCAGCTCTTTATCATTATGATGATTCCTATTATCTTTACAGAAGAAAGTATTCGAATGACATATGGATTAATTGTTGCATTTTCTTTTATCGTATTAACTATGGCAGAACGGTATATATCGCGTGTATTAAAGCTTGAATCACAAAATGATAAGATGCGAAAAGATATGCAGCGGCTGACGAAAAGCTTAAATGAAAATAAAGAGTACATAAAGCAATCAGAGTACACATTTAAGTTAGAAGAGAGAAATCGGTTGTCACAAGAAATTCATGATAAAATTGGCCACTCGATGACAGGGGCGCTAATTCAAATGGAAGCAGCAAAGAGATTAATGGGGATAGATAAAGAAAAATCTGCCGAGTTATTACAAAATGCAATTCATATATCGAAAGATGGAATTGAAAGTATTCGAGTTACATTAAAAAATATGAAGCCACCAACGGAGCAAATTGGCATTCATCGTATGAAATTATTCATAGAGGAATTTGCCGGTAAGCATGATATAAATATCCCTTTCGTATATAAAGGGAATTTAGATATGATCTCACCGATTCAGTGGAAGATTATCGGTGAAAATGTTACGGAGGCACTAACGAACGCGATGAAATATGCTGATGCGACAGTCATTTCAATCGATATTCATGTACTTAACAAGATGGTGAAAGTACAAGTGAAGGATAACGGAAAAGGTGCAGCTCTCGTTAAGAAAGGTCTCGGGATTATGGGGATGGAGGAGCGAACAGCATCAGTAAACGGAAAAATTATTGTAGATGGAACAAGTGGCTTTTCAGTAACGATGCTGTTGCCGATATAAGAAAATGGGACGAAGATGAATCATCTCATATGAAAAAAGTGAATAATCTCATGTGAAAAGAATGAACTTCTGCACTGAGCAGGTTCATTTTTTTTGTTTATAATGAATAGCAGAGAAACCGAAATAGGGGTGAAATGATGAATACATTAGAAATTAAAAATTTAACGAAAAAATTTGGTGATTTCATCGCGGTAGATAATATGTCTTTATCTATTAAAGAAGGAGAGATATTTGGCTTTTTAGGATCAAATGGTGCTGGTAAGAGTACAACGATAAATATGATTGCTGGGTTGTTAAGAAGTAATGAAGGTGAAATTAGCATATTAGGAAAAAATATAAAGAAACATAATCGATTTGCGAAGATGAATATCGGTATCGTTCCGCAAGATATTGCGATTTATGAAGAGTTAACTGCCTATGAAAATGTGAAATTCTTTGCTGGACTGTACGGGTTAAGAGGAGCTGAACTAAAAGCGAGAGTAGAGGAAGCACTTCAATTTGTGGGACTTAGTGATAAACATAAAAGTTACCCGAAAAACTTTTCAGGCGGGATGAAACGAAGACTGAATATTGCTTGTGCGATTGCTCATAGACCGAAGTTAATTATTATGGATGAGCCGACAGTTGGAATTGATCCACAGTCAAGAAACTATATTCTCCAGTCGGTTCGAAAATTAAATGAAATGGGCAGCACTATTATTTACACGAGCCACTATATGGAAGAAGTAGAAGAGATTTGTACGAAAATAGCAATTGTAGATCACGGTAAAGTGATTGCAGAAGGAACGAAAGAACAGTTAAAAGCGATTATTACTGATACGAAAGACATTTGGGTTGAAGTGAAGTCAGTAGAAAATTTAGATGTAGAAAAGTTAAAAGAGATAAACGGTGTGAAAGCTGTTCAAGTTGAAGAGAACGTAATCAAGGTAAACTCGGATGCAGGAGTAAATAATTTAAATAAAATTATTCAGCATTTCATTAATCATGACATTGAAATTCGTTCATTAGAGGAGCAGGCCCCGAACTTAGAAACAGTATTCCTTACGTTGACTGGAAGAAACTTACGAGATAAATAAAAGGTAAATGAAGAAAAGGTAAAGGGAGGTTCATCAATTGAACATCTTCAATATTGCAGTTATGCATATAAAAAGAGATTTCAGAGACGTAAGAACTTTAGTTTTTATGTTAGCATTTCCGATTGTACTAATGCTTGTGTTAGGAACAGCGTTAACGAATGCATTTGATAGCGATAGTCAAGCGATTAAAGATATACAAGTGCTCTACAAAGATGAAGCGAGTAGCACATTTTCTCAAACGTTCGAAGCATTTACGAAAGAAGTCGATAAATCGGGTATTCATTTTAAAAAAGCTTCAGGCAGTATAGATGGGAAAGAAGAAGTGAAGCAAAATAAATATGCTGCTTATGTAGAATTAAATAAAGATGGTGCGAAATTTTATGGAAGTGACAAAAGTAGTATTGAGGGAAGTATTGTGGAAGGCATGCTTACAACATTTATTGATAAGTACAATGTAGCGGCCGAAGTTGCAAAAGTTGATCCTAGTAAGGTGAGCGCGGTTATTTCAAGCGGAAATCATAATGATTATATAAAAGAAACATCTTTACAAGCTGCGAAAAAGCCAGGTTCTATGGATTACTATGCGGTTGTAATGACGACGATGATTGCACTATATGCTGCGATGGGAGCGAGTTCTTTAATTCGTGGAGAACGAATACGTAAAACAGGAGATCGCCTCATTGCTGCGCCTATAAGTAAGGCTGAAATATTCATTGGAAAAGTACTTGGTAGCCTAGTAGCAAATGCTCTTTGCGTATTACTTGTCATGTTATTTAGTAAATTTGTCTTTCAAGCGAATTGGGGCGAACATCTTGGAATCATATTTATTATTTTATTAACACAAATCTTTCTAGCAATTAGCTTCGGTTTAGGGATTGGATATATTACGAAAACAGCTGAATCATCGAGAGCGATTATTCTTGTAGTTGTGCAATTAGCCTCTATTTTTGGTGGTGCATATTTCGTAATAGAAGAAAATTTCGTTACGAATTTATCACCATTAACGTGGGCAAACACAGCTATTATGAAAATTATTTATGCAAATGATGTAGGAGCAGCGCTGCCAGTAATATGTTTAAATCTTGGCATTTCGGCACTCTTTTTATTAATTGCAATTATTGCATTACGTAGACGGGAGGGGCTATAGTATGAAAGATATTTTATGGCTCATACAAAAAACGTTATCTGTACTTTTGAAAAATAAAAAAGGGTTATTCATTATTATTAGTTTGCCGATAATTGGAACATTAATCTCCTTCTCAATGTATGGGAATGTCGGGCAAGGGACGTTAAATATCGGGGTTATAAATAAAGAAAATCAATCTATAGCAAATGATACGGTGAAATTTTTAGAAGGATTAAATCATGTAAAGGTAAGTAAAATTAAAGAATCTGAAGTAGAAGATAAACTCACTTCCAAAAAACTTGATGGAGTTATTACATTAGATTCTGGTTTTTCAAAAAGTGTTCGAGAAGGGAAACCAAATCATATTGAAATTTCATCGATTAAAGGTGATCAAGTAACAGGATTTATAAAATCATATTTATACAATTATATTGATAATGTAGCAGCTATTAGTAAAGTAGCAGGAACTGATCAAAGTGCATTTGATAGTATGTACGCAGGATATCAAAAAGGTTCATTTAAAATGAAAACTGAGACGCTAGAAGATACTTCGAAAAATAAAGATATGACAAACCAAACGATGGGTTATCTTATTATGTTTATGCTATTTTCAGCAGCGAACTTATCAGGTTATATTTTAAAAGAAAAAGAAAATAGAACGTATTTTAGACTCTTATCAACGCCGATAGATGGGAAGAAATTCATATTATCTAATGTCGGGGTAAATATGATGATATTAACAGTACAAATTCTGATTACAATCCTATTCCTAACGAATGTTTTTCATACGAATATCAATATGCCTTTCATAGTGATGCTTGGCGTACTCATGCTATTTGCTTTAATAGCGATTGGAATATCGTTAGTGCTTGTCGCTTTTTCGAAAAACTCAGCATCGGCAAACGCACTGCAAAATATGATCATTGTACCGACATGTTTACTCGCTGGATGCTATTTTCCGTATGATATTATGCCGAAAGCAGTGCAAAAAGTAGCTGATTTTCTTCCGCAAAGATGGCTATTAGATACGGTATCAAAACTACAACAAGGAATTCCGATTTCAGATTTGTATTTAAATATATTAATCTTATTCGCCTTTGCGATAGCATTCTTCTTAATTGCTATTTATAAATTTGGAAG
Organism: Bacillus sp. 01N45; assembly: GCF_056399205.1. Lineage (NCBI taxonomy): Bacteria > Bacillati > Bacillota > Bacilli > Caryophanales > Bacillaceae > Bacillus > Bacillus sp. 01N45. The sequence goes on along the minus strand of NZ_JBFTQW010000005.1, from coordinate 388,085 downwards.
AAATAATGATGCGAGAAACTTTGTTTAATATGAAAAGGGTGTGACGTTAAGTCGCATCCTTTTTTTGTATGGAGCATGAAATCTAAATTTGAATGACAAAATAGAAGAGTGGAAAGAAAATGAGCGGAAGGAAATCAAAATGATTAAAAAAATATTGCGAGTTACTTCTATTATTATTGCTATTGTTGTTTTTATTTTAATTTGGATGCATATCGATGTTACTTTAGGTAGGAAAATGGAAGCCGGGAAAAACATGCCGACAGAGTATGCACCTCATTATAGTGATTTTCAATTATTTGTAGAAGGAAAGTCATTTTATAAACAGTTATTTACTGATATAAGAGAGGCGAAGCAATCTATTTACACGTACTTTTTTATTTTGTCGGATGATAAAAGTAGCCATACTTTTTTAAACTTATTAAAAGAGAAGGCAAAAGAAGGAGTAAACGTCTATTTATCCGTTGATCGCATTAATGATTTATCATTTGAAAGAAAGATGATAAGTGAATTGCGGGAAAGTGGTGTACATTTTACATATAGTAGAAAACCTGAATTGCCATTCGGATTTTATTCACTTCACCATCGTAATCATCGCCGTATTACGACGATTGATGGGGAGATTGGGTATACAGGTGGTTTTAATATGGGGAATGAGTACTTAGGTAAAGATAAGCGATTTGGATATTGGCGTGATTATCATGTGCGGCTTAGAGGAGAAGGGGCAAAAGATTTAGACGAGCAATTCGCTTTAGATTGGAAACGAGATACGAAAGAAAATATAAAAAGAAGTACGAATAAAGCTAGTAAGGGCAACACATTACATACGATGACTAGCTACAATGGACATTACGTCGCTGAAAAGTATATCGAATTAATAAAACAAGCGAAGCATTCAATCGTAATTACAACACCTTATTTTATAGCGAAAAATAAAGAATTTATGAATGCTTTAATTGAAGCGCAAAAACGTGGTGTTACAGTGAAAATACTTTGGTCATATAAACCAGATATTCCTCTCATTAAAGAGGCAGCGTATCCTTATATTCGTCAAGCTGTTAATAATGGAATTAAAGTATATGGTTATAAAAAAGGAATGTTTCATGGGAAGTTAATGCTGATTGATAATGAACTAACTGTTATCGGTACAACGAACATGACTGCACGTAGCTTTTATATGAATGATGAGATGAATTTGTATATTCACGGTGGGACTATCGTATCAGAAGTGAATGAGGCATTAACAAAAGATTTTCGTGATTCGAAAGAGATGACGAAACAATTTTTTGAGAAGTTATCGTTTTGGGAGTGTTGTAAGGAGAAAGTGGCAGGATTAGTGGATTTTTATTTATAAAGGTTAATGAAAAAGGATGTCTTTTATAGACACCCTTTTTTAATGAGAGATAATTAGTTTTCATGCACAAGCAATGAAGCATCATCATTAATCAATGTCCCCACATGCTCCCCTAAGCAAATTCTTTTCATTACACCAGGCTCATCAAAGTTAAAGACGTGTGCTGGTAAATTGTAATCACGAGCAAGTAATAAAGCGGCTTGATCCATGACTTGAATGTTTTGCCTAACAACATCGTTATAGTTTAGTTTTCTGTACATTTTTGCTGATTTATTATGTTTTGGATCACTAGTAAAGACGCCATCTACTCCTTGTTTTGCGACTAATATTGCGTCACTATTCATTTCAATGGCTCTTTGAACACTTGGATAATCTGTCGTAACGAACGGCTGCCCGTTACCGCCGCCAAAAATGACAACATAACCGTTATCTAAATGATGTACTGCTCTGAGGCGAATATAAGGCTCTGCTACTGCATTAAACGGGATGGAAGTCATAACGCGTACTTCTTTATTTGTTTTACTTGTTAAGACGCCGCGAAGCATTAAGCTGTTAATGATTGTACCTAACGTACCGATATTATCAGCTTCTACTCGATCAATGCCCCATTCTTCAGCTAGATGACCTCTGAAAATGTTACCGCCGCCGATGACAATGGATACTTCGATACCTAAGTCAATAATGGATATAATTTCGTTTGCGATATGTTCTAATCTTTTGGAGTTAAAGCTATTTCCGGATTGATCAGCAAGTGCGCCGCCGCTTAATTTAATTAAGACTCTTTTATATGGCTTCATAACAATTCCCCCTATATAGATCGCAATAAAAAAGGAACAAAGGCAAATGCCTTTGTTCCTTTTTAAGAAAATGAAAAAGAAAAGAAGAAGATAGGACGAATTTTTGTACATAATTTTTCATACCATCCACTCCTTTTCATTTCGATTTATTGTAAGTGTATATCTTTTTGATTATACGAAACAATCTGATTACTTATCAAGTATATTGTATCTCTTTTTAATAAAAAGGTGTCAATGAAAAAGAAAAGAAAAATTTTCGAATTTTTTGTGACGAACTTGTAGGTTTTTGTATGATTTTGTAGGTTCGCTTATAAGATGTGTGAGTAGCTTTTATAAATTCAAATTGAAAGCGTTCGCATGAAGGGGATGAACATAAATGAAAAAATTCGGATTGGCAACACAAATTTTTGTCGCGCTTGTTTTAGGGATTGTAGTAGGGGCAGTCTTTTATGGCAATAAAACGGCGATTTCTTATATCACACCAATTGGGGATATATTTATTCACTTAATTAAAATGATTGTAGTACCGATTGTTATTTCAGCATTAATTGTTGCAGTAGCTGGTGTAGGAGATATGAAGAAGCTTGGGAAACTGGGTGGTAAGACAATTCTTTATTTCGAAATTATTACGACGATTGCTATTTTAATGGGATTACTTGCGGCGAATATATTCCAACCAGGTACTGGCGTTGATATGAGTAATTTACAGCAAAGTGATATTTCTTCTTATAAACAAACGGCAGATGCTACAGAGAAGAAAGGATTCGCTGAGACGATTGTTCATATTGTACCGAAAAACGTATTTGAATCGATTTCACAAGGTGACTTATTACCGATTATTTTCTTCTCCGTATTATTCGGTTTAGGAGTTGCGGCAATTGGGGAAAAAGGGAAGCCTGTCTTTAACTTCTTTGAAGGTGTACTCGAAGCGATGTTTTGGGTTACAAATCAAGTTATGAAATTTGCACCATTTGGTGTATTCGCATTAATTGCGGTTACGGTTGCAAAATTTGGTGTAGCAACACTACTTCCTTTAGGAAAACTAGTGCTAGCTGTATACGTAACTGTTATACTATTCGTTGTGATTGTATTAGGTATTAATGCACGAATGGTTGGCGTAAACATTTTTACATTAATGAAAATTTTAAAAGAAGAACTCATTCTTTCATTTACGACAGCAAGTTCAGAAGCTGTTTTACCTAATATAATGAGAAAAATGGAAGAATTCGGTTGTCCAAAGGCAGTTGCCTCTTTCGTAATTCCGACAGGTTATACATTTAACTTGACTGGATCGGCTATTTATCAAGCGTTAGCGGCATTGTTTGTTGCACAAATGTATGGTGTGCACATGTCACTGACAGAGCAAATAACGTTATTATTCGTTCTCATGTTAACATCCAAGGGTATGGCGGGAGTTCCAGGTGCATCGTTCGTTGTTGTATTAGCAACGTTAGGTTCAATGGGGTTACCACTAGAAGGTATCGCGTTAATTGCGGGAATTGACCGCATTTTAGATATGATTCGCTCATCTGTCAATGTATTAGGAAATGCATTAGCGGCCATTGTTATGTCGAAGTGGGAAGGCGAATTCGATGATGAGAAAGCAAAACAATATGTAGAAACAGTCAAAGAAACAAAAGCAGCATAAGAAATCGTTAAGGAGTGAATAATCATGGCAACATTAACTGAAGTTAAAAATGGTGTTCGAATTGAAAAAGATTTTTTAGGTGAAAAAGAAGTACCGAATTATGCATACTACGGCGTACAAACAATGCGTGCAGTTGAAAACTTCCCAATTACAGGATATAAAATCCATGAAGGTTTAATTAGAGCGTTCGCAATTGTAAAAAAAGCTGCAGCGCTTGCTAATACAGATGTAGGAAGATTGGAATTGAGCAAGGGCGGCGCGATCGCAGAAGCTGCTCAAGAAATTCTTGATGGAAAATGGCATGATCATTTCATCGTAGATCCAATCCAAGGCGGAGCAGGTACTTCAATGAATATGAACGCAAATGAAGTCATGGCCAATCGTGCTCTTGAATTATTAGGAATGGAAAAGGGAGACTATCATTATATTAGTCCAAATAGTCATGTAAACATGGCGCAATCAACAAACGATGCATTCCCAACGGCGATTCATATCGCAACATTAAACGCATTAGAAGGTTTATTACAAACGATGGGGTATATGCATGATGTATTTGAATTAAAAGCAGAGCAGTTCGATCATGTTATTAAAATGGGTCGTACACATTTACAAGACGCTGTGCCAATTCGTCTTGGACAAGAATTTAAAGCGTATTCCCGCGTACTTGAACGTGATATGAAACGTATCAAGCAATCACGTCAACATCTATATGAAGTAAATATGGGAGCAACTGCAGTTGGTACAGGCTTAAATGCAGATCCAGAATATATTGAAGCAGTTGTAAAACATTTAGCTGCAATCAGTGAATTACCACTTGTTGGTGCAGAAGACTTAGTAGATGCAACGCAAAATACGGATGCATACACAGAAGTATCAGCAGCACTTAAAGTATGTATGATGAATATGTCTAAAATTGCGAATGACCTTCGTCTAATGGCATCAGGTCCGCGTGTTGGTTTAGCAGAAATTATGTTACCAGCTCGTCAACCAGGTTCTTCTATTATGCCAGGGAAAGTAAACCCTGTTATGCCAGAAGTAATTAATCAAATTGCGTTCCAAGTAATTGGTAACGACCATACAATTTGCCTTGCTTCAGAAGCAGGACAATTAGAATTAAACGTTATGGAACCAGTACTTGTTTTCAACTTACTTCAATCTATTAGCATTATGAATAACGGTTTCCGTGCCTTTACAGATAATTGCTTAAAAGGAATTGAAGCGAATGAAGATCGCTTAAAAGAGTATGTTGAGAAGAGTGTAGGAATTATTACAGCCGTGAACCCTCATATCGGTTATGAAGCAGCAGCTCGCGTTGCGAAAGAAGCAATTGCAACAGGTCAATCCGTTCGAGAACTTTGTGTGAAAAACGGTGTACTGTCACAAGAAGACTTAGAGTTAATTCTAGATCCATTCGAAATGACACACCCAGGGATTGCAGGAGCAACTCTTTTAAAGAAAAATTAAAAGAAGAGGGGGGACAATCCCCTCTTTTTTGTTTACAATATAGAAATGCTATATATGAATAGAGGTAGGGATGTTATGAGTAAGTTTACAGTAGCTTCTAATGGTTCATTAGAAACGACATTAAGAGGAGTAGAAGTATTATCAACACCACTTTTAAATAAAGGGGTCGCTTTCACGCAAGAAGAGAGAGAAGAATTAGGTTTAAAAGGGTTATTACCGCCAGCGGTTTTAACATTAGAAGAACAAGCACGCCGAGCGTATGAACAATTTTGTTCTCAGCCGGACGATTTATTAAAGAATGTATACTTAACAGCGTTACATGATCGAAACGAAGTGTTATTTTATCGTATATTAACAAATCATTTACGTGAAATGTTACCAATCGTATATACACCAACTGTTGGTGTAGCGATTCAAAGATATAGTCATGAATATCGTAAACCGCGTGGTGTGTATTTATCAATTAACGATCCGTCGGGTATTGAAGAAGCATTTGCGAATATCGGTGCAACAGCTGAAAACATTGATTTAGTCGTTGTAACAGATGGAGAAGGCATACTTGGAATTGGTGACTGGGGTGTTGGTGGTATAAACATCGCAATCGGGAAATTAGCTGTTTATACGGCCGCAGTTGGTATCGATCCTAGCCGTGTATTACCGGTAATTTTAGATGTGGGTACAAATCGTGAGGAACTATTAAACAATCCATTTTATATTGGAAATCGTCACCCTCGTATAACTGGTGAAGCTTACGATGAATTTATTGATACATTTGTACAAGCAGTGAATAAACAATTCCCGAAAGCACTTTTACATTGGGAAGACTTTAGCTCTCGAAATGCACGAAAAATTTTAGATAAATATCGTCATGATATTTGTACATTTAATGATGATATTCAAGGTACAGGTGCAGTTTCACTTGCTGCTGTGTTATCGGCAGTGAAAGTTTCGGGTGTACCTTTAAGTGAACACCGCGTTGTTGTGTTTGGTGCTGGTACGGCTGGAATCGGTATCGCAGATCAAGTTAGAGATGCAATGGTCCGCGTTGGCGTATCAGAAGAAGAATCATATAAGCGTTTCTGGTGTATTGATCGTAACGGGTTAGTTACAGATAATATGGAAGATCTTCTTGATTTCCAAATTCCATATGCAAGAAAAGAAGCGGAAGTAAGTGAGTGGAAACAAAATGATGTGATCGGACTTGCTGAAGTTGTGAAGCATGTAAAACCGACAATTTTAATCGGTACATCAACTGTTGCAGGAGCATTCAAAGAAGAGATTATTAAAGAAATGGCTTCTCACGTAGAAAGACCAATTATTTTACCGATGTCGAATCCGACGCCACTTGCTGAAGCAAAACCAGCTGATTTAATCGAGTGGACAGAAGGAAGAGCATTAGTTGCAACAGGAAGTCCATTTGAACCAGTTACATACAACGGTGTAACGTATGTGATTGGACAATCAAATAACGCACTTATTTTCCCAGGTCTTGGTCTTGGAACAATTGTTGTACGTGCAAGCGTCATGACGGATGGAATGTTCGCAGCAGCTGCTGAAGCAGTTGCAAGCATGGTAGACACAAGTCAGCCAGGAGCACCTATTTTGCCAGAGGTTGAAGAGTTACGTAATATCTCGGAAATGGTTGCAATTGAAGTAGCGAAAGTTGCCGTTGCAGAAGGTGTTGCTAGAGAGAACTTAAGTGATAACGATATTAAGATTGCAGTGAAAGAAGCAATCTGGGAACCAGAGTATCGCCAAATAAAAGCGGTAGAAAAGGTTAGAATATAGAAATAAAGCCCGTTTATAAAAATAAGCGGGCTTTCACTTTTATTACCGAAAAAAGTATAGGAAGTGGCACCTTTGAATTGGAATCAATTATGGAAGAAAGATATATCCCTTTTAATTATATTAATGGTTGTTGTTCCGATTGCTGGAGAGCTTAATTTTCATCCTTTTAACGATACGTTTCGCGTTAGCTTTGGGACACCGCTTTTCTTCTTTTTATTATTATTTTTAAGAAGAATACCAGCAGCGGCTGCAGGTATTCTTGTCGGTATATGTGTCGTTTTATTCCGTGTATGCCTTGATTGGATCATGCAAGGTTCATTTCATATGACAGAATCATTTTATTTGCGCTATCCTGTGTTCTTTTATTATTTTATTTATGGAAGTCTTTTTTCACTTTGTAGGGTGAATAAGTTTCATCAGAAACCAATCGTTATTGGGTGCCTTGGAATTACAATTGAAATTATCGCAAGTATGTCAGAACTTGCGATTTATCATATGGTAGTACTCGGTACAACAATAACAGTTTCTGAAGTGAATAAATTAATTATTATTGCTATTTTTCGTAGTTTCTTTGCACTTGGCTTTTTAAATATGATGATTTTATATGAAACGAAATTAAAAGAGTCACAAGTCCGAAAAGAAAATGAAAAAATGTTCATGCACCTTTCAAATTTATATGTAGAATCTGTTCACTTGAAAAAAACGTTACAAAATGCAGAATTGATTACACAAGAAGCATATCAACTATATCGAAATTTACAGACAGACGATGATTCCAGTAGTAAAACAGCATTGAAAATAGCAGGAGAAGTGCACGAAATAAAAAAGGATAATCAAAGGATTTTTGCAGGATTATCTAAACTGTTATTAGATAAAAATGTGACTGAGTATGTAGAAGGACATGAGCTTACAGAAATGATCGTAAGAATAAATGAGAAATATGCTGAAATGCTAGGGAAAGATATACGTTTTTCAAAACATATAGAAGGTGAACACGCTGCATATCACGTGTATACAGTGCTATCAATCTTTAATAACTTAGTTGCCAATGCAGTGGAAGCAATTGAAGATAGAGGTCTCATTCGTATTAAGTTATATAAACGAGAGCAACATGTAATCTTTGAAGTAATTGACGATGGCCCTGGTATTGCACAAAAGTATAAGAAATTAGTATTTAAGCCAGGGTATACTTCCAAGTATGATCAGACAGGAACACCGTCAACAGGTATTGGACTTTCTTACATACACGAAATGGTAACAGAGCTCGGCGGAGAAGTAAGGTTAGAAGACAATGAAACTGAAAAAGGGTGTAAGTTTATCGTTTGTTTACCGGAGTGCAGTTTAAAGCGGGAAGGGGAATAGGTTTGTTTTATTATATTGTAGATGATGATGAAGTTTTCCGTTCAATGCTTTCGCAAATTATTGAGGATGGCGATCTTGGGGAAGTAATTGGAGAATCGGAAGATGGAGCGTTTATTGAAGCAGAACAGCTAAATTATAAAAAAGTAGATATTTTATTTATTGATTTACTAATGCCGATGAGAGACGGCATTGAAACAGTTCGTCATATAGCGTCTTCATTTACTGGGAAAATTATTATGATTTCCCAAGTTGAATCGAAACAGCTCATTGGTGAGGCGTATACACTTGGTGTGGAATATTATATTACAAAACCACTAAATAAAATAGAAGTAGTATCTGTTGTACGAAAAGTGATGGAGCGTATTCGTTTGGAACGTTCTATACATGACATTCAAAAATCATTAAATAATGTGTTTCAGTGGGAAAAGCCGCCAATGCGTAGTGAAACAGTACAAGAAGGAAAAAAGATATCAGATTCAGGACGCTTCTTACTAGCAGAGCTTGGTATTGCGGGAGAGAACGGAAGTAAAGATTTACTTAGTATGCTGGAATATTTATACGGACAAGAAAAGGCGCAAACATTTGAATTTGGCTTTCCTGCGTTAAAAGATATTTTTCACTATATTACGATAAAAAAATTAGGGGATGAAGCTTTACATACGGATATTGATAAAGAGAAAAAAGCATCTGAACAAAGAGTCCGCAGAGCAATTTATCAATCATTGAATCATTTAGCCTCCCTCGGACTAACAGACTTTTCAAATCCAAAATTTGAAAGCTATGCTCCGAAATTTTTTGATTTCACTGTAGTTAGAAAACGGATGACAGAAATGACAAAGGATGAAGTAGCAACTTCTGGCCATATACGAATTAATACGAAAAAATTTATTCAAGTGTTATATTTTGAGGCGAAACGGTTGATGGAGATAGAGTGAAGAAGGTGCTTATAAATAAGCATCTTTTTTTGTTCAATCAATATTTTATATTTTCTCGTAGAGCATGTAAAATGTTAAGTAAGAGAAAATGGTTTTACATTAAGGAAGTGTCAAAACAATGAGTTTTACATTAAATAAATCGATTATTAAAGAAGTATGTGGAGAGACCTCATATAAAAGAGGCGAAGCTTATTATAAAGCAAATAAAGTAATCGTGAATCATTATGATGAAACGAAAGAAATTTGTGAGGCGACGGTAAAAGGGAATGAGGATTTTCATGTTACAGTAGAAAAAGCTAAAAAAGGTGATGTAGTTGCGAGATGTAGTTGTCCTTCATTAGCGTCTTTTCAAACGTATTGTCAACATGTTGCAGCCGTACTAATACAAATAAATTATAACCAGCAAACGGGCGGCATGTCCGAAAATATGAGCGGAAATGATCAATTAACGAGCGGGATGTTTCAGTTGTTTGCAGACAAACCACTTAGGCCAAAAAGTAAACAACACCGTTTTGATACACGTGAAATATTAGATGTGGCTTTTATATGTTCACCAGTGGATACGAAAAGTGGTGGGGCCCTTCTTGGAATTCAGTTAAAACTTGCGCAAACATATTTTATAAAGCATATTAGAGAATTTCTTTCTAAAGTGGAGAAAAGAGAGACTTTTCATTGTTCTAATGAATTTACATACACACCAGATGTACATAGCTTCAGGCAAGAAACAGATGCGGTTATTCAGAAGCTTATTAAAATGTATCATAATGAAAAAATGTATGAAGATGCGTTAGAAGTACATGCGAAACAAGATGAAAGTATGATATTCATACCGCCAGCTTCGTGGAAAGATATGCTCTCTTCACTTTCTAAAGTTGAGTATGTACAGCTGAAACAAAATGAACAACAGTTTCAGGGCTTACAAATTTCAAACGGTTTATTGCCATTACATTTTGAGTTTACGAAAGGAAATAATGGTGGATTCACACTTCATATAGACGGCCTAAATCGTGTTCAAGTGATGGAAATGTATAACAACGCTCTTTACGATGGGAAATTATATCATTTACCTATGGAAGATTGTATGCGACTTATTGAATTGCAAAAGATGATGAGTCGCTCAAATAGCAATCAGTTTTATATTCCTGAAAGTAAGATGGAACATTTTGTAGCGAAAGTTGTGCCAGGATTAATGAAACTGGGAACCGTACGCATTGATGAAGTAATATCAGATCGTGTTGAAACGCCGTCGCTAAAAGCAAAACTGTATTTAGATCGAGTGAAAAATCGTTTGTTAGCAGGTCTTGAATTTCATTATGGAAACGTCATGATCAATCCGTTAGAAGAAGACGGACAGCCGTCTGTTTTTAATCGTGATGAGAAAAAGGAAAAAGAGATTTTAGACATTATGAGTGAAAGTGCCTTCGCGAAAACAGAAGGTGGTTACTTTATGCATAATGAAGAGGCTGAGTATAACTTTTTATATCACGTCGTTCCGTCGTTAAAAGGCTTAGTTGATATTTATGCGACGACAGCAATTAAATTACGTATTCATAAAGGGGATACAGCACCACTTATTAGAGTGAGAAGAAAAGAAAGAATTGATTGGTTATCATTTCGTTTTGATATAAAAGGAATACCGGAAGCAGAAATTAAAGGTGTATTAGTGGCTCTGGAAGAGAAACGCAAATATTACCGATTAGCGAATGGTTCTTTATTATCACTAGAGAGCAAAGAATTTAATGAAATTAATCAGTTTGTAAAAGAATCGGGTATTCGGAAAGAGTTTTTACACGGAGAAGAAGTGAACGTTCCGCTTATCCGGAGTGTAAAATGGATGAACGGATTTCACGAAGGTAATGTTTTAAGTTTAGATGAGTCTGTTCAAGATTTAGTAGAAAGCATTCAAAATCCGAAAAAATTAAAGTTTACAGTGCCGCAAACTTTAAATGCTGTAATGAGAGAGTATCAAGTATACGGATTTGAGTGGATGAAAACACTCGCCTATTACCGTTTTGGTGGTATTTTAGCAGATGATATGGGACTTGGAAAAACGCTGCAAAGTATTGCTTACATAGATTCTGTGTTGCCTGAAATTCGAGAAAAGAAACTACCTATATTAGTCGTTTCACCGTCCTCTCTCGTTTACAATTGGTTTAGTGAATTGAAAAAATTCGCCCCGCATATTAGAGCGGTTATTGCAGATGGAAATCAAACAGAGCGGCGAAAAATATTAAAAGACATAGTGGAATTTGATGTCGTAATTACGTCATATCCATTACTGAGAAGAGATATAAGATCGTATGCGAGGCCGTTTCATACACTGTTTCTTGATGAAGCACAGGCGTTTAAAAATCCTACAACCCAAACTGCAAAAGCAGTGAAAACAATTCAAGCTGAATTTCGTTTCGGGCTAACGGGAACGCCAGTAGAAAATTCATTAGAAGAGCTATGGTCTATCTTCCATGTTGTATTTCCGGAATTATTACCAGGAAGAAAAGAATTCGGTGATTTAAGGCGCGAAGATATAGCGAAGCGCGTAAAACCTTTCGTATTAAGACGATTAAAAGAAGACGTATTACAGGAGCTTCCAGATAAAATAGAGCACTTACAGTCATCGGAGTTATTACCAGATCAAAAGAGACTTTATGCTGCTTATTTAGCGAAATTAAGGGAAGAAACGTTAAAACATTTAGATAAAGATACGTTACGTAAAAATAAAATTAGAATTTTAGCTGGCTTAACAAGACTGCGCCAAATCTGTAATCATCCGGCTTTATTCGTTGATGATTATAAGGGTAGTTCAGCTAAATTTGAACAACTATTAGAGATACTAGAGGAATGCAGAAGTACTGGTAAGAGAATTTTAATCTTTTCTCAATTTACGAAGATGCTGTCTATTATTGGTCGTGAGTTAAATCGTCAAGCGATTCCATACTTTTATTTAGACGGGAGTACACCATCACAAGAACGTGTAGAGCTATGTAATCGGTTTAACGAGGGGGAAGGGAATCTATTTCTCATTTCTTTAAAAGCTGGTGGTACGGGTCTTAACTTAACGGGTGCCGATACGGTTATATTATACGATTTATGGTGGAATCCAGCTGTTGAACAACAAGCAGCTGATAGAGCATATCGAATGGGACAAAAAAATACAGTACAAGTTATAAAATTAGTAGCCCACGGAACAATTGAGGAAAAAATGCATGAACTGCAAGAGAGTAAGAAAAATTTAATCGCTGAAGTGATTGAGCCAGGAGAAGAGAAATTATCATCAATCACGGAGGAAGAAATACGAGATATTTTAATGATTTAATATAAAAAGCTATGCTTTCACATGTATGAGAGCATAGCTTTTTTAGTGTAATAATTATAATTTGTTTTGAACAAAGTAAAGAGATAATACAGAATTTATTTTTTAGTCCCTTTACTTTTATATGGCTTGGCAGCTGCCTTTTTCTTTGCACTTGATTGCCAACGATTCCATCCTTTACTTCCTGTACCTTGCCCTACACCTTTTTTCGGTTTTGCTTTCGTTTTACTCATATGATCACTCCGTTATATAAAAATCTTATTTGATAATAGTCAATGATTTAGAACATACTCTTTATAAATGACTATGATTGCTTTAAGTAAAAATAAACTGCTTGAATGTTATAGTATAACACGAATTTGCAAGTAAACTGAAAGGAATTACAAAGAAAATGAAAATAATACGAAATACTGCGGATTCTATATTTCGAACGATTACATTACTTGTTGTGTATATGTTAGTTTCGGTTAGTGAAACGTTTTTTGGATTGACAAGACAAAAGAAGTGAAGACGTTATATTGAAAACAATCAATAAAGCCGTAAAATAAAGAATTGAAAAATATTTTTAAAATTTTGTTGACTTTCTTTATTTTTTGTATAGAATAATCATTAATAAAATGTTTCAGAGATGTGACAACAAAACGACTATGAAAGGACGAGTAGTAGTAGGAAGTAGTTTAAGCGAGTCAGGGGTGGTGTGAGCCTGATACGAAGCCTATTATGAAGAACCTCCTGGAGTTGCTAACCGAAATCCTTTACAGGAAAGTAGACTTAGCCGGGAACTTCGCCGTTACAAGAAGAACAGTATCGAGATATTTCATCTCCGTATTGTATAAGTGAGCAACCTCTGTTGCTAATTTGGGTGGTACCGCGGAACCAAAGTCTTTCGTCCCAGTTTTTTGGGAAAGAAGGGCTTTTTTTGTTGGCTTCTTTTCACAACATCCAAACATTTTAGGAGGAAACCACCATGTATCAATCATTAATGACAGTAAGAGAGACTCAAATCGCAATTAAGGAAGTTAAAACATTTTTCGAGGATCAATTAGCAAAACGCCTTGAACTATTCCGCGTATCTGCACCATTATTCGTAACGAAAAAATCAGGATTAAACGATCATTTAAACGGTGTAGAACGTCCAATTGAATTTGATATGTTACATTCAGGAGAAGAATTAGAAATTGTTCACTCACTAGCGAAGTGGAAAAGATTCGCATTACATGAATACGGATATGAAGCTGGTGAAGGTTTATATACAAACATGAACGCGATTCGTCGTGATGAAGAACTTGATGCAACACATTCCATTTACGTTGACCAATGGGATTGGGAAAAAATCGTTCAAAAAGAATGGCGTACTGTAGATTACTTGCAAGAAACAGTACAAACAATTTATGGAATATTCAAAGATTTAGAAGACCACTTATTTGAAAAGTATCCGTTCCTTGGAAAGTATTTACCAGAAGAAATTGTTTTCATCACTTCCCAAGAACTAGAAGATAAATATCCAGAATTAACACCGAAAGATCGTGAACATGCAATTGCGAAAGAACACGGTGCAGTCTTCATTATCGGAATTGGTGATGCACTTCGTTCAGGTGAAAAGCATGATGGACGCGCAGCTGATTATGATGATTGGAAATTAAACGGTGACATTTTATTCTGGCACCCAGTATTACAATCTTCATTCGAATTATCATCAATGGGAATTCGTGTTGATAGTAAATCACTTGATGAGCAGTTAACGAAAACAGGTGAAGACTTCAAACGTGAGTACGATTTCCATAAAGGTATTTTAGAAGACGTACTACCGTTAACAATTGGCGGTGGTATTGGACAATCAAGAATGTGCATGTACTTCTTACGTAAAGCACATATTGGTGAAGTTCAATCTTCTGTATGGCCTGACGATTTACGTGAAGCTTGCAAGAAAGAAAACATTCATCTGTTTTAATAGAAGGGAGAGAGAATAACTCAAAGAGTTATTCTCTCTTTTTTATTGTGTAAACGAATGGTTTACAGTGAGTTTTACTAATGGTTTCTTTCTTTTTTGGATCCTTTTATGTAATAATTTGTTAAAGGAGGGGACGTTATGAGCTTAGGACAACAACTTAAAAGATTACGAGAGTCAAAAGGGTTTTCACAGGAAGATGTTGCTAAGAAAATTGGTGTAACGCGGCAAGCGGTATATAAGTGGGAAAATGATAAAAGTTGCCCTGATATTGAAAATTTGATCTTATTGAGTGAAATGTATAATGTTACGCTCGATGAGCTAATAAAAGGGAACCAAAATTTAAAAGAGAAAATACATATTGATGAAGATTTTGAGAAAGAGAATGAATTTGGTTTCTACATTGGATGTGGTTTGCTAATTGTGAGTGCTTTCCTTGATTATGAAGGAATGCAAGAGATTTTATTAGGAATTGCACTATTCATGATGGTTTTTTACTCTGACGTGAAGAAAGTTATTTTGAATGAGTTCAGATCATTTTTTTAAAGAAAAGATATATATGATAAGAAGTGAGAAGAGTCCGTTATATTTCCTAGGAAAGAGTATAACAAGTAATTGAATTGTTTTATAATGATTTCGGGATGTTGATAGTATGTTAAAAAGCTCAAACAAGTATAACCCCGTTCTAAAGCTAGGACGGGGTTCAAAATCTAAGTTTTATTAAGCGTAAAGTTCTTTCAAGTATTTTTACTTCGGCAAAGACTTCATATAAAACATTACTTATTTGTTACCGAGTTCTTCCGCCAAACCGATTAAAATACCTTCGGTTCCACGAATGTAGCAGAGTCGATATGAGTCCTCGTACTGAACTACTTCGCCAACGAGCTGAGCACCATGCTTTGTAAGTCTCGATACCATTTCGTCAATGTCTTCAACGGTGAACATGACGCGCAAATAACCGAGGGCATTTACAGGAGCTGTCCGGTGATCTGCTATAGTAGGTGGGGTGAGAAATCGCGAAAGTTCAATTCGGCTATGGCCATCTGGCGTAACCATCATAGCAATCTCTACGCGCTGAGAACCGAGTCCTGTTACGCGACCAGCCCATTCACCTTCGACAGTAGCTCGCCCTTCGAGTTTTAGTCCAATCTCCTCGAAGAAAGAGATTGCGTTATCAAGGGATTCTACAACGATGCTGACATTGTCCATTCTTAGTAATCTGTTGTTTGCCATAGTCTTTATCTCCTTATATGTATAATTTTATTAGTTAATTCTCCTCATAATTATACTAAAATCTCTTCTAAACAAAAAACACCTTGTCACAGTGTAGGAAAATGTGACAAGGTGTTTTCGGGTATAGTATAAAACATTTTGTTAACGAACAACACTTTTTAAACCCTCTACTATTGAAATATGCGCGAACTTTATTTCGAGAATGCTATCATTTTAAGAATTCAATAATGTAGTTTCTATTCGATAATATAACTTCGACTTGCCCGCAAAATATTCCGACCCTATTGCTATTAATATAGGAAGGAAATAGATTTATATAATTTATTTTAAGTTTTACTGGTGGAAATTAACTCATCTGCACTAAAGGCTCAATTTTCGCCATAAATGATTGATGAAGCGCCTCGACACCTATTACTAAATGAAGGCGGTCAATAACGACAGACACTTTAATTTCTGATGTACTTACCATTTTAATATGAATATCTTCTTCTTTTAAAGTAGTGAACATATTTGCAGCAACACCAGGATTAGAGACCATACCAGATCCTACAATTGATACTTTTGCTAAATGATTTTCATATTCTACAGATTCATAGTGAAGTGTTTCTTGATTTTGTTCTAATACCTCTAATGTTTCTTTTAAATCATTAGAATGGATTGAGAAGGAGAGGTGAACAGTTCCTTCATTTGTAATACTTTGGATGATGATATCTACATTAATATGTGCCGCTGCTAATGTAGAGAAAACTGTTGAAAGTGCACCTTGTTCCAATCCTTTCATTGTGACGCGTGTAATATTATCTTCAAATGCAATACCTTTAACGATTGATTGTTGTTCCATGTTACATTCTCTTTTTACAATTGTTCCGTTTTCTTGTTCCATACTTGAGCGAACTTCTAACATGACATTATGATTTTTAGCAAACTCAACAGCACGCGGGTGTAATACACCAGCACCGAGGTTTGCTAGTTCTAGCATTTCGTCATAAGAAATTTCATCTATTTTATAAGCATCTTTTACAACTCGTGGGTCCGTCGTATATACACCGGTCACATCCGTGTAAATATCACATTTTTTTGCTTTCAGTGCAGCAGCTAATGCAACAGCAGTTGTATCAGAACCACCACGTCCAAGCGTTGTAATTTCATGTTCTTTACTGGCTCCTTGGAAGCCAGCTACAATAACAATCGTACCTTCAGTAAGATAAGATTGAATTCGATCTGTATGAATGTCAGTAATCCGTGCACTACTATGTACAGATTCTGTCGTAATACCAGCTTGCCATCCTGTTAATGAAATCGCGTTATAACCTTTTGCTTGTAGTGCCATCGTTAATAATGAAATAGTAACTTGCTCTCCTGTTGATAGAAGCATATCCATTTCGCGTTTACTCGGATTTTCTGAAATCGCGTCAGCAAGTGCTACGAGTTCATCTGTGCTTTTTCCCATTGCTGAAACGACAGAGACGATGCTATGTCCTCGTTCATATTCTTCAATAATTAAATTTGCTACATGTTGAATGCGCTCAACGCTTCCAACAGAAGTGCCACCAAATTTTTGTACAATCGTTTCCATTACGAATTCCTTCTTTCATCCATTTTTAAGAATAGATTAGGACATATATAGATCCCAATATTCCTGTAGTTACCAGAGAAAAAACAAAAAACACCATCTCAAATAAGTGAGGATGGTGCTGTTACAGGAAAAGGGAAACAGAAAACGGAGCTAATAAAAAAACCGCCAAAAAAGGAATACCATAAAAATGATATCTCTTTTTTGTAGATAGCTCTTCATACATACACGTCTGTACATATGACAGTTCTGTTTCTATTCGAAAACAGCCCCAATCGATAAATGCAGAGAAATGTATCGATTTCGGCAATACTTCCTTTCATCTAATTTCATAGACATCTCTGTGTCTCCATTAGAATACTCATAAGTATCGCAACCTCTATCTCACGTTTTAGGCGAGAGTGTTTGATTTATGAAGTTGTTGGTAACATTTGTTTTATAATAATTTAAATTTTTCGGGGAATCAAGTGTTTTATATATATTTTAAAAATTATTTCTATTTCTGAGAAAGTTTGTGAAAAATGTAGCAAAATAAATTCATTGCATGTACATTAAAATTATAGTGCATTGGAGGTGGAAGAATGAAGGGGAAAAAGCCTATTTATGTTTCGGCAGAAATGAACACAACAATGGAGAAATTATGGGAATACACGCAAGAACCACATATACATACAGAATGGGATGCTCGCTTTACTGAAATTTCATATTTAGAGAAAAAAGAAGGAGAACCACAGAAGTTTTTATATAAAACAAAGATCGGATTTGGACTTGAAATAGCTGGGGAAGGAGAATCGATAGGTGAAATAAGAAAAGAAACGGGAGAACGTATTTCTTCTTTAAAATTTTGGACGGATAATAGATTATCTCTTATTCAAACAGGGCGTGGTTATTGGAAGTATACCCCTCGTAAAGAACACATTCATTTTGAGACGCAATATGATTATGATACGAGGTTTGGTCGTATAGGGAACGTAATAGATTTTTATATGTTTCGGCCGTTATTAGGCTGGGCGACTGTTTGGAGCTTTGATGCTTTAAAATTATGGTTAGAAAAGGGATTGCACCCTAGGTTACTAATTAGAAGAACAATGACATATTGGCTCGTATGTTTTTTATTTGCTTTTGTATGGATATATCAAGGAATAGTGCCGAAACTAATGTTTACCCATTCAGAAGAAGTAAAGATGTTATCTGTGATAATTGGTTCAACGGAACATAGTATTTTTGTACTTAAAATAATTGGATTACTAGAAATTATTTTTGGTGTCCTATGGCTGTTGCCATTTCCAAAACGAAAAGTATTTATCGTACATATTTTTATGTTAATAGCCTTAACGATAGCGGCAGGGCTTACGAATATTGCAAGCTTTACAGAGCCGTTTAATCCAATTACATTAAACGTTCTACTCATGGGATTATCAATTGTCGGTTATATAAATAGCGCGAATTTGCCAAGTGCAAAAAAATGCAAGAGGAAGAGAAAGGGATAATGTATGGTTAATATGTATGAAAGACTATTAGGGGATTCTTATAAAAAGCTTCATCCAAAATTACAGAAACGCTATGAAATTACAGAAGAAAATAGTTTTACTGGAGAAGGAAAGATGGATGAGATTTATGGTGGTTCTTTTTTCGTAAAATTCATATTAAAAATTGCATCAAAGTTCCGTATGTTTTTCTCTGAGCGGGGGAAGGAAGTGCCATTTACAATACATAATACCGCTGAGCGGGATGAATATGGACATGAACTTGTGCGGTGGAATCGTACTTTTTATTTTCACAATAAGAAAAGATATTTTAACGCCGTTATGCAGTTGGATGAAGAGAATAATGAAATTGTAGATTGTTTTGGTGAACCACACATACTTGTTTCTACATTGAATTTTCATATTGATGAGGTGGGGGCAATGCATATTTCCTCAAAGAAACAATGGTTTTACATGTTTGGCAGAAAAGTCCCGTTACCTAGATTCTTATACGGAGAGGCCAACATTGTAGAAAGTTATGATGAAACACGACAATGCTTTCGAATTCATGTACAAGTACGCAATCCGTTAATCGGTTCATTATTTTCATATAAGGGAACATTTGTGGAGAGGAAATAAATGATATGAAAAATATAATAGTTGGGCTTGCTTGTTATATTGTTTTTCTAATATGTGAGTGGACAAATGTAAACCCAGTTGAAGCAATTATTTTATTATCTATTTTGTTATTTATACCRATGTCATTTTGCATTCTTGATAAAAAGACAAGAAGTGGATCATATGTATCCTTTTATAAACTAGTATCGCTTTTATATCCAATCGCAGCAATTAGTGCAATGTTAGCTTTCGTAACAAATCACTATTTCTTTGCATTACTTTGGTTTGTATATACAGGAATCGTTGCGTTATTCGGTGTAAGTAGAGTGCTAGAAAGAGGATGGAAACCGTTAGAGGAGACAGCTATCGATAGTGCGTTTATGTATTTGTTTTTAGGTGGTTTCTGGTTTTTTGCTTCTGTAGCAAAGCTTTCCATTATGCACTTTAGTTCCGACATTGTTTTGCTTACAGCTGCACACTTTCATTATTCGGCATTTCTATTGCCGTTATCAGCTGGTTTAATTGGGAGGAAAAGAGAAAAGAGAAGTAAAGTATATGATGCTATTATGTTTGTCATCGTCATTTCACCTATGACAGTTGCAATAGGGATTACGTACTCAAGGATATTTGAATTTTTTGCAGTGTTCCTATATTTATGCGCGATTTATGGTTATGGGATGTATGTTTGGCGCACGAAATTTAATGCTATTAGTGCAAAGATTCTCCTAATCATATCGTCTAGCACACTCATGGTAACAATTATGTTTTCACTTATATATTCGTATGGGAATTTGAAACATGTAATGACGATTACAATTGCTCAAATGGTTTGGATTCACGGTGTTGTCAATGGAATTGGAGTAGCGTTACCAGCATTTGTCGGCTGGTTGATTGAAAAGAGTGCTCCAAATTATAAATATTACGGGAAACCAATGAGTAGGTTAAGAGGAAATGTGACAGTTGGAGAAGCATTTTTACATAACAGAAATTTAATAGATAGCAAGGAATACAAAGGTTTAGTTGATAATATGAACGATTTTCATAGTGAGGGATTTGACATGGCAAAGATTCCTTTAAGTATTACTCGTTTTTATGAAAATACAAAAGAGTATGAGTTACAATCGCATATTAAGTGGGCTCGTTGGTTTCGTCCAGTTGCATTTTGCTATGAGAAAATGAGTAAGTGTGTAGGACAAATACATTTAGGAATGGGCGGTAAGTGGGAAACGATGCATGGCTCTATCGTTGGGATAATAGATGAGAAAGATGGAAGGGAGAATGTAAGGGCTTGGCTAAGAAAAAATGAAGCAGGAGAATCTATTTTTGTAGCTCTTTACTCAAAGCATACATATATGAACGAGACATATATGAATATTACATTACCTTTACCATATTCGAATATGACAGGGATTTTGAAATTATGTAATAAGAGTAATGATTTAATCATTACTAGTAAGCTGAGAAGCAATGGTAAGGGAGATGAGGGGATTTATTTGCATACTCGTTTCTTTACAATACGTTTACCGTTAGCAGAGACTTTTATTATAAAAGAGCGCACGGATCATATACTAGAAGCTAATCATAGAATGTGGATATTTGGAGTTAAGTTTTTAGAAATTGATTATGAAATTAAGAAAATAGAGGAGAAGTAAGAAAAGCTTGGAGAGATTCCAAGCTTTTTTACGTATGCGTAATTGTCATAGCAACTTGTTTATCTAAGTCTCGGTCCCAAACACGTTGAATTTCAAACGTACCTTTTTCAAAAAATAATGGGAATCTCTCTTTAAACCAATCTTGCATAGGAAGATTTAATGCTGTATCAATTGGCACCCATAATAATTCGCCCTCAGGAGGATTCATAAGAAGTTCGCCTTCAAATGAGTCTGTCCAATAATTAAATACCATATATCGAACGTTTTCTTTCGGATTTACGTATTCATCTAATCCCTTAAAAGTTAAATTTGAAACAAGTAATCCAGTTTCTTCTTTTACTTCTCGTTTAGCAGCGTGAACGATACTTTCTGGGAAATTTACTTTTCCGCCAGGAGCGATGTAACCAGGGAATCCTAGATGATCGGGGCGCTGTATTAGCAATACTTCGTTATTCCGCTGAATCATACACATTGTATACATACGGTGTTCTATATCTTTCCAATTGTTGCTCATATGAATCTCTCCTCTTATAAAACCGTATAGTTTTTAATTATAGTTAAATATGACAAAAAATACAATAATAATACAAAATTATACAAATTACAATTGACTATTACTAATTTTCAGAACTATAATGAGTCTGTTACATAAAAACATTGTACTTGAGAGGGGAATATATTCTATGAAAAATAGAATAATCGCAGCAGGATTAATCGCAGCTAGTATATTATCTTATTCATCTAGTAGTTTCGCACAAACAAAAAAATTTCCAGATGTCATAGCTAAACATTGGGCAGAAGATTCTATTTACTATTTAGTAGAGAAAGGTGCAGTTACAGGTAACGATAAAGGAATGTTCGAGCCTGGAAAAGAAATCACTCGTGCCGAAGCAGCTACAATGATGGCTAAAATCTTAAACTTACCAATCGATAAAAATGCTAAACCATCTTTCGGTGATTCTCAAAACGATTGGTACACTCCATTCATCGCAGCTGTAGAAAAAGCTGGTGTTGTTAAAGGGAAAGGCCCAGGCGTCTTTGACCCAACTGGGAAAATTGACCGAGTTTCAATGGCCTCTCTTCTTGTAGAAGCTTACAAATTAGATTCTAAAGTAAATGGTACTCCAGCAACTAAATTCAAAGATTTAGAAACATTAAATTGGGGTAAAGAAAAAGCGAACATCCTAGTTGAATTAGGAATCTCTCTTGGTACTGGTGAGAAGTGGGAGCCTAAGAAAACTGTAACGAAAGCAGAAGCAGCACAGTTTATTGCAAAGGCTGATTCACTTAAAATAGGCAATCCTTTAGTAGAACAGATGATTATTATTGATCCAGGTCATGGAGGAACAGATCCTGGGAAAGCAACACAAGGATTACATGAGAGTGATATTGTATTAGATACATCTAAAAGATTACAAAGTTTAATAGAGAAACATACTCCATTCCGTGTGATGTTAACACGTGAAACAGATATTCGTCTTGGTGAAAAACAAGGAGAAGACCTTAAAAATCGTGTGGATTTCGCGAAAGAACATAATGGAGATATTTTTGTAAGTATCCATGCAAATGCTTCTCAAAAACATGATGGACATGGCACAGAAACTTTTTATTATAAAGGATCTGAAAAGAAAGAATTAACTGAGCGTGAAAAAGATAGTTATATGTTAGCTGATAAAATACAAAAGCGATTAGTTAAAGCTCTAGATACAAGAGATCGTGGTGTGAAACCAGAAGACTTTTATGTACTAAGAGAAAATGAGATGCCAGCAGTACTAACGGAGCTAGCATTTTTAGATAACAGCGCGGATTATGAGAAGTTAGCTTCAGAATCTGGAAGACAAATAGCTGCTGAGGCAATTTATGCGGGTATTTTAGATTATTATGAGTGGAAAGGTTTTGATGTTTCAAAATCTCGTTTAACGAAATAACAATGTTGATTGTTAAGTCCATCGTCTATATAGAGGTGGGCTTTTTATGTAAGTTTTTGTAATTTTATATCGAAATAGAAAGATATATCGTATTATGCTGATTATGAATAAAATAATGGTAGATTAGTTTATTTTTATCACGTATACTTTTACTGTTGACTAATTAAGAGTTTGTTAGTTTAATAGGGAAAATTATACGATAAAGGGAGGCAAGTTAACACGGTATAAGCATATAGAAAACGTGTTAAACAATTTATGAAAAAAGTTATTTCTAATGTGTTAGCAGTGACAGTCGCACTTCAAGTAGTACTGGCTCCAGCAACTTCGTTTGCATCTACAAAAGAATTTCCAGACGTTCCGAAAAATCATTGGGCACTTGAAGCGATTACTGATTTAACGTCAAAAGGGGTTATTGCAGGTTACGATAATGGTAAATTTGGCTTTGGAGATGTTGTAACTCGTGAGCAAGTAGCAGCATTAATGTATCGCGCATTAAAACCAGAATTAAAAAGCGATTATAAAAATCCATACTCTGATATTAGCGCAGGAACGACGATGTTCCCAAAAGAAATTTTGGCATTAACAGATATGGGGATTTTCATAGGTGATGGTAAAGGGACGTTTAGACCGAAAGAATCATTAACTCGTGCTGAAATGTCTGTTATTTTGCAAAGAGCATTTAAATTAGAAGTAAAAGCACCACATACATTTAATGATATAGATGCAACACACTGGTGGGCAAAAGAAGCAATTAGTGCATTGCAATCCAATGGTGTATCGGTAGGAAATGGACTTGGAGGATTTGATCCATCAGGTATATTAACACGTGAAAGCTATGCGCAATTATTATATAAAGCGATGAAAATTAAAAATGATGTTCCTGTTGAACAGCCATCGTATATTAATCTAGACGTAACTTTGCCATCTAACGTAACGGCACTAGAGATTGATAATTTTATTAAAAAATCTCATTCGGATAGTCCACTTATTGGAACTGGTAAAGATTTTATTCAAGCACAAAATGAGTATGGTGTGAGCGCACTATATTTAGCTGCACATGCAATCTTAGAATCAGCGTACGGTAAATCAGAAATTGCATATCGTAAACATAATTTATTTGGCTTAAGAGCATATGACCGTGACCCATTTGCATATGCAAAATATTTACCGTCATACAAGGAAAGTATTTCTTACAATGCTGATTATGTAAGGAAGAACTACTTAGAAGAAGGTGCTAATCATTTTAATGGTTACACATTACCTGCTATGAATGAAAAGTATGCAACAGATAAAGAATGGGCTGGCAAAATCGCTAATATTATGGAGCGTATTAAACCGTTTAACAAGAAAGATTATGAAAATGTAAAACGATTACCGAAAAATCCTAATACATTAAATGTAGAGGCATTAGGAAAAGACATCCCATATAAAGATTATGCAAAAGATGCAACGGCTACGGTTCAATTAGTAGGTTCTTACTATCAAGTGCCATATCCATTTGGTTATACAATTAAGAGTGTACCAAATATTACACAAAATGAAGTTGGAAAATTAGAAAATGGTAAGAAAGTAACTGTATATCGTGAAGATCCAAACGGTTGGGTAGAATTTTCACTTGAAAATACTCAAGAAAAATATTGGACATTGAAGAAGAACTTAAAATTATAGACAAAAAAGGTGTTTTCATTTATGAAAACACCTTTTTATATTTTTGCCAATAATTTAACAGTTTCATATATAATTAAAGGTATTAAAGTTTGAATTTTCCGTTAACTAAATTTGAAAAGAGGAGAGAGGTATGCAAGGAGAAATATGAACAGAGAAAAATGTAAGTCATGTTGGTAAATTGATATTGCCGGTTAAAGCGTCACCACATTTTAAATTTTTGTGGATTGGGCAATTACTTTCGACTTTAGGTAGTTCGATAAAGATGGTTAGCTACTGTCATAGGTGCGAGATAACGATTATAACACTAGCTATTTTAGTACTTGTAACAATTGGAATAGCGTTATGTGTACCACGTATTCGACGATTTGATTAATGATATAAGGGAAAGGGGAACGACTTATATGATTATAGGAAACTTGAAAGATATAGTAATAAAGGAATTGGCCAGCCAATACACTTTGCATGAAAAGGTCTTTGAAGCAAAAAATTTCACAGTCTATATCGCCACCCATAGAGAAAATAAGCTAACATATAATCAACTAGTATTAGTAAAACATCTTTGTAACGAAAAGCCTTCCGTACATATTTGGGACAAGAAAATTAGTACGGAAGCAACAGAACTAGAAATTACAGAAGAAGTGACGGAAGCGATTCAATCTGGTTTTATAAATGAAGAATAAGCCCTAATCAAATTAGGGCTTATTCTTCATTAAACACAAATGTTTGTTTCATTTGTTCCCCCTCATTTACCGGATGACCGTTGTATGAGAAATTTCTTTCTTCCCAAGTAATGACGACTTTAAAATTATGGCTATTAAAGTCTAAAGGGAATACGATGTAGTCAGAGCTTGTCTGACTTTTAGAAACGTTGCTATGTAACGTAGTAGGATTAAAAATAGCTTTAGAGGTAGGAGTGTTATCAAGTATTTCCACTGATACATTTGATACATCATTACCGATGTTTTTTATGAGTAAACTATATGTATCATATACCCCCTTTTTTGGCTGCGCTGCTTGCTTGTTTGCGTTATGAGATTTATCAATTTCGATATACCACTGTTTTGACTTTGATTCAATTGGTAGTGATTGAAATGTGTAAGCACTTGCTTGTATTGGTAGTGCGAAACAGATTAGTGCAAAGAGAGAGAAAATTTTTCTTTTCATTTTTAGAGAGCTCCCATTCTGTAACGGATTTATTTATTAGTATCTTCTCTTTATGTG
Source organism: Bacillus sp. 01N45 (assembly GCF_056399205.1). Classification (NCBI taxonomy): domain Bacteria; kingdom Bacillati; phylum Bacillota; class Bacilli; order Caryophanales; family Bacillaceae; genus Bacillus; species Bacillus sp. 01N45. The sequence goes on along the minus strand of NZ_JBFTQW010000005.1, from coordinate 362,123 downwards.
AGTATATACCATATAATGTAAGGTGATATTTATGACCCTCATGAATGTAATTTACATTTTAAATGCGAAAATTAACTGCTGTATTCTTTATGAAAACTGTGTAGAGATTTTTCTACACAGTTTTTTCTGATGAGAAAATTTTCCAATATTATGTTAAAATATCATTGTCATACAACAAGGGGGATTTGTTTTATGGAAAATGGATATCTTGCTAACGTAGATGTAACGAAAAGAATTGAATCGAAATCTAAGTACAATAAGAAACTTGAAAAATATCAAAGGCGCTTATTAGCATTGCAGCAAATAGTAAAAGAAGAAAAAATCGCAGTTATGCTCGTTATGGAAGGCTGGGATGCGGCTGGAAAAGGCGGAGCAATTAAGCGAGTGACGGAACATCTTGATCCGCGCGGGTTTCAAGTAAATCCAATCGGAGCACCAGCACCTCATGAAAAACGGTACCACTACTTGCAACGTTTCTGGCGAAAACTTCCTCAGTACGGGCAAATTACTATTTTTGATCGCTCATGGTACGGCCGCGTGTTAGTTGAGCGTGTTGAAGGTTTTGCTACAAAGGAGGAGTGGACGAGAGCGTCTGATGAGATAAATGATTTTGAAAAACTATTAACAGATGATCATTATATAATCGGGAAGTTCTTCTATCATATTAGTAAAGATGAACAATTAAAGAGGTTTAAAGATAGAGAGAAAAACCCTTTGAAAAGATGGAAAATTACAGACGAAGATTGGCGTAATCGTGAAAAGTGGGCCGAGTATGTTGAAGCAATGGAAGACATGTTTGAAAAAACAAATAAGCCAAATGCGAAATGGCAAATTATCGCAAGTAACGATAAATTATACGCACGTTTGAAAACGTTGAAAGTTATTATTTCATTAATTGAGGATTACCTCTTAGAACATAATATAGAATTACCTTCGTATTATTATGAAATAAAAGATGGAAAGACAGAAGGCTTTGAAACTATTCAAGATGAAGTTGTAAAATAGTACAAAGCTTGTATATGAAATATAAAGTAGAGCCACCCTGTAATTTTAGATAATAAAATTACAGGGTGTTTTTATTTAGAAACATTTTACAATTAACGGAATGAGGTATATAATCAATAATCATATTAACATTGTTAATATGATTATTGATTATATACAGTATGGAGGTTTTATTTTGAAGGGAAGAGATGTTGTTTTAGGCTTGTTAATGGGAAAAGAAATGTCTGGTTATGATATTAAAATTGTGTTTGAAGACGTATTTACTCATTTCTTTGATGGGAGTTTTGGAATGATTTATCCAACGTTACGACAGTTGGAAAAAGAGGGGAAAATCAAGAAAGAGGTTATTATGCAAGAAGGGAAACCGAATAAGAAAATGTACTTTATTACAGATGAAGGGCGTGAAGAGTTTTATCAGTACATGCAAACAGATGTAGAGAAAGATGTTTTACGTTCAGATTTTTTAATGAGGATGTATTTCGGTAATTATAGCGATGACAAGGCAATAAAAAAATGGATTGCGGACGAAATTGAAAGGAAAGAAGCATATATTGCGGATCTTCGTTTGAAATATGAAAAGTGGAGAGAAGGTATTACTTTTGTTGAGGAAATTTCACTCGATGTAGGTATTGCATCGTATAGTGCTCAAGTAGAGACATTGAAAAGAAAACTAGAGCAACTAGAAGCAAAAGAACACGATAAAATGGAAGAATGAAAAACACGTTCATAATAAATAAAGGGGTAGATGAACATGGAGCAATCAAAGGGTATTAAGATTGTCTTTTTAATGTGCTTAGGTATATTTCTTTGTATGATTGATACGACAATTATGAATATAGCTTTACCAGCGATACAAACGAGTGTAAATACTTCACTAGAGAAGATGTCTTGGGTATTAAATGTTTATACAATGACAATAGCAGTACTCGCTATCCCGCTAGGGCGGATAGCTGATATTTTTGGGAAAGCAAAGATGTATATTCTTGGTTTGATCATTTTTGGCGGCGGGTCAGTACTTTGTGCTTTTGCTAATACGGGCGATTTTCTTATCTTTTCTCGCTTTGTACAAAGTGTAGGCGCAGCGATTTTATTTCCAACTAGTATGGTAATTGGTGTATCAGCTATGCCATTAGCTAAGAGGCATGTTGCACTTGCAATTTTAGGCGTAACACAAGGACTATCAGCTGCGATGGGACCAGTAATAGGTGGAATTATTACACAAAATTTCGGTTGGAGATGGGTGTTCTTCGTAAATGTTCCAATTTGTATTCTTGGAATCATTTTATGCTGCTTTATGCTACAAATAAAAAATGAAGAACGTATTATCTCAAAAATAGATTGGATAGGATTGCTATTAAGTAGCACAGCAATTTTTTCTTTTACTCTCATATTAGTAAAAGGCAATACATGGGGATGGCAAAGTAATATTGCTTTGTCTTGTTATGCAATTAGCACTATTTCTCTTATTCTATTTGTTTTAGTAGAACGAAAGATTCATAATCCAATGGTGAATTTAAAGTTATTTCAAGATCGAATGTTTGTCGGAGCGTCTATCGTTGTCATATTAAGTAATTTATTTTTAATTGGAGTTACTGTATTGCTTCCGACGTTCTTGACGAAAATACAAGGCCGAACGGAAATTGAAGCAGCTTTTTTAGTGACACCTATTTCAGCGATGATATTTTTTGTCTCACCAGTTGCAGCAACTTTAATTAAAAAACTTGGAAAAGTAACTATTATTTTGTCAGGCTTTCTTGTTATGGGCTTATCTTATTATTGGTTGCAAATGATTGATGTTAATTCAACAAATATAGAAATTATTATTCCATGTATGATATTAGGTGTTGGGTATGGTTTAGTAGTAGGTCCAATTACAGTTTTAAGTGCTTCTTCGTTTGAAGGGGAATTATTAACCGCTTCTCAAAGTGTTGTCTCGATGTTGCGGCAAGTAGGAATTGTATTAGCAGTTGCAATATTTGTATCTAACTTAACGCATAATTTAGCTGTAAATAAAGAGAATGTATATCGTTATGCAGAAGAAAAAGTGCATAATATTCATGTGGATAGCTCACAGCAAGCTGAAATACTACAAGTAACAAAAGAAAAAATGGAGAACCAAAGTATAGAACCAAGTGTAGAAAAGCATCAAAATAAAACATTTGTAGGGTTAAATAAAGAGAAAAAAGATGCATTAATTCACCAAAAAGTGGATGAAGTATTAAGAGAAATTCCAGTAGAATATAGAGATGTAAAAAGAGAAGAAGTTATGAATCAAGTGACAAAAGAAGTTGAAAAACAAGAGGGAAATATAAAGAAAGAGGTACTCGCATTTTCGAATGATGTGAATCACTATGCTCAAAATCAGATGGCAATGAGTTTTACAGATTTATATAAAGTAAGTGTGCCGATTATCTTAGTTTTTGCTTTAGTAAGTTTGTTATTTTGGGAAGGAAAGGCTTTAAGTAAAAGAAGGGAAAAAAGGATAGTAGGGGGATTGTAAGGGAAATAGGCTAAATATGAATTTCACTCTAATTATTGAAAGTTGGTTATTAACAAAGGAAAGAACTCCACGGACGAAACGTGAATGGCGAAGTTCTTTCCTTTGTGCTTATAGGCATATGTGTCACTATCATTAAGTATTTACTCTCATTCATTATCAGCCAAAATCAAAGATGAACTGAATAGTATGAATAAGTATTTTTACATACAATGAATAGGTACGTATCAAGTTCAAATATAGGATGCATAATATTATTTTTATAGGATTCTACATATGTTTTCAAGGTGGGCTTTATAATATGTCTATAAAACATATAAATCTGGTGACAAGATTTTTATAGAATTATTTGCTCTTGCATCACTATGTTATTGGGGCTTTCAATTTTTTGGGGATGTATATGGGAAATATGTTTTTGGTATTGGTTCACCACTACTTTTTGGGATAATATGGGGGCGGTTCATTGCACCTAAAGCATCATTAAAATTGACAGAACCATATAGGTTTATGTTAGAAATCATATTGTTTGGAGTTAGCTCTGTTGCTCTATATACTGTTGATCAAATAACCTTTGCTATTATTCTTGCAGTGTTATTTATAATCAATCGCACTTTAATCATTGTTTGGAAACAATAAATTTACTACGGTATCTATATAAAATCATATGTTATGTAGTTTCGCATTATATTATTTAGCTTTAATAATGCAGAAGAGAAGTGTTAAAAATTAGGGGATTATTATTTGAAGTGGAGGAGCAATAAAATATGAATAAATTTAAGAGTTATAAATTTGGGGATTTTGTTGTTCTATAGTACATTAACAAGGGGGATTAGTTTTATAGAGAGGGTGAGAAAATGATAGATACAGCAGGTGTTTCAATAAGTAATCGTATGTATACAGAAGACGAGCAGCAACAATTATACAAACGAACATTAATAATCGTCAGCATCTCACAAATGTTCGGCGGAGCAGGGTTAGCTGCTGGCATTACAGTAGGTGCACTTCTTGCGCAGCAAATGCTTGGGACAGATGCATATGCAGGATTACCGGCAGCTATGTTTACAATGGGATCTGCGGTAGCGGCTTTCTTTGTTGGAAAATTATCGCAAAAACATGGTCGCCGTATAGGGCTTTCGGCAGGTTTTATAGTAGGCGGACTAGGGGCTATCGGAGTTGTGGGGGCAGCTTTAACAAATAGTATTATTCTTTTACTAGTTTCTTTACTTATATATGGCGCGGGCACAGCTACGAATTTACAAGCGCGTTATGCTGGAACGGATTTAGCGAATAAGAAGCAAAGAGCAACTGCTATTAGTATTACAATGGTAATGACGACTTTTGGTGCAGTCGCAGGCCCAAATTTAGTAGGTGTAATGGGAAGGTTTGCTCATTCAATTGGAATTCCTGAACTTGCTGGTCCGTTCATATTATCAGCAGCGGCATTTATACTGGCGGGTCTTGTTCTATTTGTTATGCTTCGTCCAGATCCGTTACTTATTGCTAATATGATAGAAACATATAAACAAGAGCATATATATAAAGGGCAACCAGTAATAGAAGAAGCGACAGAAAATAAACGAGGTATTACAGTTGGGGCAATCGTAATGATACTTACTCAAATCGTGATGGTTGCAATTATGACGATGACTCCAGTTCATATGGGGCATCACGGTCATGGATTAAGTGCAGTAGGGCTTGTGATTGGTTTTCATGTAGGTGCAATGTATCTTCCCTCTCTCGTTACAGGAATGTTAATTGATAAAATTGGAAGAACTACGATGAGTATAGCTGGCGGAGTAATTTTACTAGCGGCAGGTGTCATAGCTGCAATAGCGCCGAGTGATTCTTTAATACTATTAATTGTTGCTTTGTCTTTACTTGGATTAGGATGGAACCTCGGTTTAATAAGTGGTACTGCTCAAATTGTTGATGCAACTATACCTTCCACACGTGCAAAAACACAAGGGAAAATAGATGTGTTTATTGCGCTAGCTGGAGCTTCAGGTGGAGCGATGTCAGGTATGGTAGTGGCGAATTCAAGTTATGCGGCATTGTCATTAGCTGGAGGAGTGTTAGCTTTCATGCTCATTCCTGTTGTGATATGGGCTCGGGCAGGTAAATAAAGTTAAGATAAAAGAAGCTGCGTTCAAAGGGAGGTAACCAATCTTTGAATGCAGCTTTTTTGTAGTGAATTGTATAAAAAACTTTTAGTTTAAATCCCACTCCACAATAAGCCCTAAATGAGTAAGCCCACCGCCAAATCCGTATAGTAAAAGTGTGTCTCCATTATTTAATTTTCCTTCTTTTCTAGCCAAATCTAGTGCAAGTGGAATAGAGACGGAAGATGTATTCCCCATAAATTCCACACTCGTTAATGTTTTTTGTGTTGGAATTTGAGATTTCTCACAAATAGATTCGATCATTCGTAAGTTAGCGCTATGGGGAATGAACCAGTCTATATCATCCATTTGCATATTTGCAGTATGTAATAGTTCTTTTATACCTGCTGGTACCGTGCGTGTTGCCCATTTATATACTTCTCTTCCATTTTGTACGATTTTTTCATTTGTTTGCAGTGGTGTGCCATTCATAGTAGTAGATAAGTTTGTTCTGTATAGATGAATGCCACCAGCACCATTTGTTCCCATGTGAGCAGCAATAAAGCTCGGTTTGTTTTCATCTCTTTCTAATAAAATAGCTCCAGCACCATCGCCAAATAAAATGCAAGTCGTTCTATCGGTGTAATCAGTAACTTTAGATAATGTCTCTGTTGCTACGACAAGTACTTTTTCGTGTGATCCAGAAGTGATTAAGCTATTCCCAACGTGCAAGCCATATGTGAAACCAGCGCAAGTTGCATTTAAATCAAATGCTATTGTATGAGGTATGCTGAAATGTTGTTGTATTTGACACGCGACACTAGGAAAAACATAGTCAGCGGTTGTTGTAGCGACGATGATACAGTCTATATCTTCTAAGTTCTTTTTAAAAGTTGTACATAAATTTTCAATTGCTTGAATGGCTAAGTGTGAAGAGTATTCGTCTTTGCTCGCAATTCGTCTTTCCTTCATTCCTGTTCTTTGTACAATCCATTCATCGTTCGTATCAATCATTTTCTCTAAATCGTTATTAGATAATATTTGATTTGGAACATAAGTACCAATTGCAGTAATACGAGATTTAGAATGCATAGGAACATCTCCTAACTTATTTTTATAACCTGATACTATTATCAGGTTATAAAAATGTCAATTAAGATTTTTCGTTTTATTAAGATCGATATATTTTAATAAAACGAAAATGGATTTGAGGAGTGATGTCCAAATAATATACGGAAAGCTTCTAAAATTGATCATAAAGGGGTTTGAGATTCTTGAAAAGAATCGTATATGTATTGTCTCTAGTTTTAATTTGTAGCTTTATTTATTTTATTTTACCAGAGAAGTCTTACGCTTGTGAGTGTATGAAAGCATCACCGGAAGAGAGGTTACAAAAAACGGATGTAGTGTTTGAAGGTAAGGTATTAGAGGTTCAAGAGAAGGATGGAAAAATGGAAATGTTATTTGAAGTGAAGAAAATTTGGAAAGGGACAAGCTCTTCGCAAATTATTATATATACAAGTTTTAGTAGCTGTACGTTTCCTTTTGGGGAGGGAGGAGAGTATTTAGTCTTTGCTTCTAATAGAGGAGAAGGGAAGTTAGAGACATCTATGTGCAGTGGAACGAAGAGATTAGATGAGGCAGGGGCGGACAAAGTGGTTTTAAGTCAAATTGCAAAAGAATCTGTTCCGACGAAGAAAGTCGATTTAAAAGGTGGCAAGTTGAACGGTTTAAGCTGGTGGCAAGTTGTTACTCTTTCTATAGGCCTGTTATTGATAGTAGCTGTTGTGATTTCTATTGTAAGAAGAACGCGCAAAAAATGACGATTAAAGTAAATATATAAAGATTTTCTTTCTATTTCTATAGGTGGTTTAATCTTGTGAAAGCGAATTACTTATGCTACACTTTATGTAACTTAAAATGAACGGAGGGGCTTCCTTTGATCTTAATCAGATTACGTCTCAATACTTTGTGCCAATAATTGAATAGCGCTCAAAGGCTCTGTCTGTGTGCAGAGTGAACGGGATTGGTCTGCCTATTTTAAAGGAACCCTTTATTAAGCTTATATGTGAAAAAGAGGGAGGGACGAATACGCCCTCTTTTTGTTTTGCCTTTATAAATAGAATGGGATCGTATAGGTGAACACTTATTGTGGATGCGTATATGATTTTGGGACTTATTGACTATGAGATAGGATGAAAGTATAGCTTTCTCCTATTTCTTTGGTGAACCCTTATCCGTTTACGAAAACACAGGCAGTAACCTGTGTTTTTTATTTTACGTAATCGAAATGGAGGAATAAATATATGGAAGAATTATTACAAAGAGCTGTTTTAGTTGGAGTAAATTTAGGTAATAAAGATGATTTTGCGTATTCGATGGAAGAGTTAACAAATCTTGCAGAAGCTTGTGATGTAGAGGTAATTGGGCAAGTGACGCAAAATTTACAACGAGTAAATCCGTCACATTATATTGGAAAAGGAAAAATTGAAGAAGTAGCAGCCTATGTAAATGAAGTAGATGCGAATATGGTAATCTTTAATGACGAATTATCTCCTTCTCAAATTCGAAATTTAGAAGCGGATTTAGATTGCAAAGTAATTGACCGTACCATATTAATTTTAGATATTTTTGCGCAACGTGCGAAAACGAAAGAAGCGCAGTTGCAAGTAGAGGTAGCGCATCTTCAGTATATGATGCCACGTTTAATCGGTCTTCGTGAATCGTTAGGAAGACAGAGCGGCGGAGTTGGTACGAAAAATAAAGGTGTCGGTGAGAAGAAATTAGAGTTAGATCGTCGTAAAATTGAAGAACAGATTTCAGTTTTAAATAAAGATCTAGAAGCACTTGTTGCCCAGCGTCAAACGCAGCGAAAGCAACGTAAGAAAAATGAAGTACCAGTTGTAGCATTAGTAGGCTATACGAACGCCGGAAAGTCAACGACGATGAATGCAATGCTTGAAATTTACAATGGTACAGAAGAAAAACAAGTATTTGAAAAAGATATGTTATTCGCGACGCTAGAAACATCTGTGCGAAATATTGATTTGCCAGATAACAAATCATTCCTATTAACAGATACAGTTGGATTTGTAAGCAAATTACCGCATCACCTTGTGAAAGCATTCCGTTCAACGTTAGAAGAAGTAGCGGAAGCAGACCTACTTATTCACGTTGTAGATTACGCGAACCCAAATTACGAACAGTTAATTGACATTACAAATGAAACGTTAAAGAAAATTGGAGTAGAAAATATTCCAACCATTTATGCTTATAATAAATCAGATATGGTAGATGTTGAAATTCCGAAAGTACAAGAAGACCGCGTTTATTTATCAGCGAAGAAACATGTTGGGATAGAAGAGCTTGTCGAAATGATTCGTTCACACATCTATAAAGAGTATACGAAGTGTGAAATGTTAATTCCGTATGATCAAGGACAGGTAGTTTCTTATTTCAATAATCATGCGCACGTTTTATCTACAAGTTATGAAAACGAAGGTACAAAACTAGAAGTAGAATGTAAGACGAGTGATTACGAAAAGTATAAGCGTTTTGCAATTTAATAAAGAAGGCGATCCTAATATATGTTAGGATCGCCTTTTTCTTATTCTGTAATAGAGGCCCACTTATAAGAATAAATTCCTGCAAATGGACGAATAACAACACCTTTTACTGTTGGACGTTCTAAATATACCAGGCCTGATTGGAAGATTGGAGCGATAGCTGCATCATCTTCCAGTAAGACTTTCTCTGCATCTTGGAACGCTTTCCAACGTGCTGGTAAGTCAGTTGCTAAAGTAGAGCTCGTTTTCTCAATTAATTCGTCGTATTGTTTGTTTGAATAGCTCATCTTATTAAACGGTCCGTCAGTGACAAACATATTTAAGAATGTTGTAGGATCAGGATAATCTGGTCCCCATGTAGAAAGTGAAATTTCATAGTCACCATTTCCTTCACGATCTAAAAATGCTTTTACTGGAAGGGGCTGTAATGTGATTTTTAAGCCAGGTAAGTTTTTCTCCAATTCACCTTTTAAAAACTCGCTAATTTTTTTATCGTTAGACTCATCAGTTGTTATGATTGAAAGTGAAGCGTTTTGTAAGTTTGTTTCTTTTTTTGCAGTTTCCCATAGTGTTTTAGCTTCTTTCACATTTGTTCCTACTTTTACATTACTTGTACTGCGAAAATCTTTATTATCAGGTCCTTTTACGAATCCTTTCGGAACAAATGCATTCGCAGGTATAGAACCATTATTTAAAATCGTTGTTGCGATTCCTTGTTTATCAAAAGCGAGCGAAATAGCTTTTCGAGCATTCTTGTTTGCTAATAAAGGATTCTTTTGGCTAAATCGGAAAAATGTCATAGAAGGACGTTCCATTTTCTTTAAGCTCGGATCTTGTTGATATTTATCAACAAACTCTGAATTAATCGTAATTCGGTCTACTTGTTTGCTTTCAAATAAATTAACGGCTGTGGAAGTATCTTTTACGATATTTACATTAATTTCACTTAACTTCACATTTTTATTATCCCAGTAGTTCGGGTTTTTTGACATTTTATAACTTGTATCATGTTTCCATTCACTTAATTGAAACGGCCCGTTATAAACTACATTTGCAGCTTCAAGTCCGTAATTTTTCCCTTGCGCTTCTACAACTTTTTTGTTTTGAGGATAAAATGTTGCAAATCCCATTAACCCTAAAAAGTATGGAACAGGGTGTTCTAACTGTACTTCAAGCGTTTTATCGTCAATTGCTTTTACACCAAATGAGTCAATTGGTAATTCTTTTTTATTTATTTTTTCTGCGTTTTTAATATCGAACATAATATGTGCGTATTCAGAAGCAGTTTCTGGATTAACAGCACGTTTCCATGCATATTCAAAATCATGTGCAGTAACTGGATCACCATTTGACCATTTTGAATCGTGTAATGTAAATGTATATGTTTTTCCGTCTTCGCTCAGCTTGTATGATTCAGCTGCTGCAGGAACAGGTTTATTGTCAGGGCCAGGCATATATAATCCTTCCATTACGTTGTTTAATGCAGCGTAAGAAAACCCATCAGTTGCGATAGATGAATCAAGTGTAGAAATTTCCCCAGCTTCTACAATGTTTAATACTTGTTTTGAAGATTCTTTTTTCTTTTCTCCGGTAGTTGTTGCCTCTTGTTTTTGACCACATGCTGTTAAAAACATAGATAATGTGATTGAGAGTGCAACGATTCCTTTAGTTTTTTTCTTCATAGTTGTCATCCTTTCCTTCATCTCTGTCCTAGTATAAAAGAAAATATAGAAAATTTCTATAAATAAATCCGATAAAACTTATAGAAAAAATATATTATGTAAGAAGTGATATTTCTGGAAAAAGAAATGAAACCAGTATAGAATAGAAATGTTTCAAAAGTCAGAATTTATCGAGGTTAAAGTTTTACTTTATTACACTTGCTGTAATAAATATATATTTTGTACAGGAAGGAGAAATACATATATGCAGGCAGTTTCGAAAAAAAATACAATGGAAACACCGACGGTATATCGAATTCTATTTGCGATTAGTTTCGGTCACTTTTTAAATGACTCGATGCAAGCAGTCGTGCCGGCATTGTTTCCTATTTTGGAAAAAACGATGAATTTATCTTATATGCAAGTAGGATGGATTGCGTTTGCATTAAATATGACGTCATCGATTATGCAGCCGGTTTTTGGTATGTATTCAGATAAGAAGCCATCACCATTTTTATTACCGCTCGGTATGTTTTCGAGTATGCTTGGAATGATTGGACTTGCATTTGCACCGAACTTTATTATTGTTATCATTTCTGTTTTATTTATCGGATTAGGTTCCGCAGTCTTTCATCCAGAAGGTGCTCGAGTTGCTTATATGGCAGCTGGTGCAAAACGAGGTTTAGCGCAAGCGATTTATCAGGTTGGAGGAAATACAGGGAATTCCTTAGCTCCTATTTTTACAGCGCTAATTTTCGTTCCGCTCGGCCAAATTGGTTCTTTAGGTTTTACAGCCTTTGCAGCAGTAGGAATTGTATTATTAATTTTCGTATCAAATTGGTATAGAAATGAATTAGCAACTGGCGCTGTGAGAAGAAAAAAGAGGGCTGCGCTTGAGGCGGAAAATGCGATTGTAAGTACACATATTAAATTTGTTATTCTACTTCTTGTTTTTCTTACTTTTGTACGTTCTTGGTACGGTGCTGGTATAGGGAATTTTTATCAATTTTACTTAATTGAGCATTACGGTTTATCTATAAAAAATGCCCAGTATTTCGTATTCGCATTTATGATTGCCGGTGTATTAGGAACTTTCTTTGGTGGACCGTTAGCAGATCGATTTGGAAAGAAAACAATTATTGTATTTTCAATGCTAGGTTCGGCGCCACTTGCCCTTTTATTACCTCACGTTTCGCTCGTGTGGGTCGTACCGCTATTTTTATGTATCGGTTTTATTAGTTCAAGTAGTTTTAGTGTAATTGTTGTTTATGCGCAAGAGCTTGTTCCTGGAAAAGTAGGGATGGTATCTGGATTAATTGTAGGGCTTGCGTTTGGACTCGGAGCTTTAGGATCTGTAGTACTTGGGAAATTGGCTGACATATATAGTCTACAATTCATTATGTTACTATGTAGTTGCCTACCATTAATTGGACTTACTTCGTGGTTATTACCAAGTGATAAGAAAACGATAGAATAGGGGATGCACTATGAAATTATGTGAAAATGTTACAGAATTAATAGGAGATACACCTGTCGTCCGATTATCTAAATTTATTCCAGAAGACGCAGCAGATGTGTATGTAAAACTAGAAATGTTTAACCCGTCACGCAGTGTGAAAGACCGTGCTGCCTATAATTTACTGCACGTTGCAGAAGAGAATGGTCTTATCAAACCAGGAGATACAATTATTGAGCCAACAAGTGGTAATACAGGAATAGGTTTAGCGATGAATGCAGCTGCGAAAGGGTATAAAGCGATTTTAATTATGCCAGACAATATGTCAAAAGAGCGTATAAATTTATTGAAAGCATACGGCGCAGAAGTAGTTTTAACACCAGCAGAACAAAGAATGCCAGGAGCAATTGCGAAGGCGTTAGAACTACAAAAGCAAATTCCGAATAGCTTTATTCCGCAACAATTTGAAAATTCAGCGAACCCGAATATTCATCGTTATACGACTGCACTTGAAATTTATGAACAAATGGATGGTGAGCTTGATGCATTTGTAGCAACGGCAGGAACTGGTGGGACGATTACAGGGACTGGGGAAACGCTAAAAGAGAAATTACCAAACTTATATATTGCAGTAGTAGAACCGAAAGGATCTCCCGTTTTATCAGGTGGTGTTCCAGGTCCTCATAAACTAGTAGGAACAAGTCCAGGGTTTATACCGAAAAACTTAAATACAGAAGTGTATAACGAAATTATTCAAATTGCAGACGAAGAGGCTTTAACGACAATGAGAAACTTAGCTAGACAAGAGGGATTATTAGTTGGACCATCTTCTGGAGCATCTGTTTACGCAGCAATTATGATAGCGAAACGATTAGGCGTTGGTAAAAGAGTTTTATGTATTGCACCTGATACAGGTGAGCGTTATTTGAGTATGGGATTATTTGAATAAAAATAATAGAAACCCCTTAATGGTGAAATAGCGCTATTAAGGGGTTTGTTATAGGTTATTAAGAGAGGAGAAACACAATGAAACTATTAAAACCGACAAATGAATATAGCGAACTAATTATGGAGTATCGAGAGGCATTTTTACATGTGGATGAACAACCACATGGCAGTAGTTCTTTACAAAATTTTGATTCTCTCGATAAATGGTTTGAAAAAGTGAGTATACAAGAAGTGGAAGAAAACTTACAAGGTAATCGAGTACCGTCTAGTCAATTTTTAAGTTTTGAAAAAGGGGAACTTATAGGTTTTGTGAATATTAGACATAGATTAAACCAAGAATTATTACTGGAAAGCGGTCATATCGGTTATAGTGTACATCCAAATAAACGTCGTCAAGGTTACGCTACGAAACAACTACAACTTGCATTAGATGAAGCACAAAAGTTAGGGTTACAGAAAGTGTTAATAACTTGCGATAAAGTTAATATCGCTTCGGCTAAAACGATTCAAAAGGTTGGCGGTATGTTAGAAGATGAAGTAGTTTCTGTTCATACTGGGGAAATTGTTCAGCGTTATTGGATAGAAATATGATTTAGTGGGACATTGAAAAGGGAATACAATGCATAATATCGAAATAGATAAATGAAAAGGTAACTGTGTACTGCAATTATAGGGGGAAATGAAGTGGGATTAAAAGAGAAAGCAATAGAAATGTCGGAGATTTATAGGAGAAATCCGAAGATCGAAGCTATTATTTTAGCGGGTTCAGTAGCTAGAAAACTAGAAGATGAACATTCAGATATAGAATTGCATATTTTATGGTCAATGCCACCAGAGGATGAGGATCGCAAAGGGCCAATTAACTATATTGGTGGAACAATTTTGTCATATCACCCTTACGAGGAAGAAGAATGGTCGGAAACGTATTTGACAAAAGAGGGAATTAAATTAGAGATTAGTAACTTTTTAACTGAAACAGTAGAGAAAGTTATTTCGGATGTGGTGGTTCAATATGATATAAGTTATGAAAAACAATGTATCGTATCATCCGTTCATGATGGTGTTAGTTTGTATGGAGAAGAGAAAGTACATGAATTAAAAGATAGAGTGGTGGCATATCCAGAAGACCTAGCGAAACGGATGATTTCAGAAAATCTTTGGTTAAGTAATCGCTGGCATAATCGAGAGGCGCTTTTAAAACGAAAAGACTGGCTTATGTTATATGATGTTATTTGTGAAGTGCAAAGAAATATATTTGGGGTCTTATTTGGTTTGAATAAAATGTATGTACATCATCCGGCATTTAAATGGATGCCACATAATGTGGAACGAATGATTATTAAGCCTGAAAATCTATACGAGCGTATGGCAAATACGTTAATAGGGAAACCGGAGTATAGTGTACAGGAGTTAGAAGTGTTAATTGAAGAGCTATTACATTTAGTACAACAATATGCTCCAGAATTACATATTACTGAACAACAAAAACGTATACAATATGCGAAGTAAAAAAGAAGGGATGTAACAATGAGTTACCTCCCTTCTTTTTATTTGACTAATTTACCTAGTATGGGTAATCGTTGAAGTCTATCACCGAGAATATGTGAAGCAAGTCCGCTCGTTAGGACGAATAAAAGATAAACAATCCCTCCTACAGCGCCGCATATAAAGACAATGAGAAGTGATTCCATATAGGATTGTCCAGGAATCATCCATTTTAAAATCGCTTTTAATGCAATTACAACAGCAGACATTGCAGCGGAGTAAATTGTAATAAGAAGTACTGTTTTTGCTGTCTCACCAATTTTAAATTTCGCAAACTTAATGATGCAGTACAACATAATAACATTGGAAACGAGGTATCCAAGAATTGTTCCAAGTACAGCACCGTGTCCGCCAAATAAATGTAAGAGCGGTGTATTTACTAAAACTTTAACGAGAATACCGACTGAGAAAGCGATCATCGTTTTTCTTTGATAATCGATTCCTTGTAATATAGCTGCTGAAACTGTGAAAATCGCACTTAATATAGCAGAAGGTGCAAATGAAATTAAATATTGTGATCCCCCAAGTGCAATTTCAGGATTTACATAAACCATACGGAATGCATCGTAAGCGATGCTAGCAAGACCGAATGCAGCTGGGATAGTGAAGAATAATAAGACTTGAAATATCTTTGCAATTTGTTCTTGTAGTTCTTCTAGTTTCCCGCTTGTATACGATTTCGTTATAGCCGGAATGATCGTTAATGAGAATCCAGTTGCAAGAGAAGCTGGAATCATAATTAACTTTTGGGCATAGTTCGTTATATAAGCGAAAACTGCATTCGCTGTTTCTAACGGCTCGCCCATCGCCCTAAGGACATCAGCTACAGTATATTGATCTACTAACGTGTAGAGTGGAATTGCAATACCGACAAATACAATTGGGATTGCATATCGAAGTAATTCCATATAAATATTTTTTAATGGAATATTCGATGCCCTTGACTTTAATTCTCCTTCTGGAGGCTTTAATCTATTATATTTTTTCCAGTACAGCATTAAAATCGAAACGCTGGCAAGCGCTCCGATAACAGCGCCAAACGTAGCAACTGCAACAGAAGAGGCGACTGAACCCCCTAATAGTTTTGAAACGATAAAACTACCAACTAAAATGAAAACCACGCGCGCAATTTGTTCTACGACTTGAGAAACGGCACTTGGTTTCATATGTTGAAAACCTTGGAAATAGCCACGTGTAACACTCATAGCTGGTACGATAATAAGTGCGAAACTTAATGCTCGCATCGTAAGTGTTACGTCGGCGATAAATTGTGGATCTGGCGTTTTCGAGCGAATAATAAATTGTGATATGTATGGTGCTCCAATAAATAAAGTTAAAAAACCTAAAAAGCCCATAAACAACATTAATTTTACGCTAGAGTTGTATAATTTTTTGCTTGTACTATAATCACCGAGCGCATTATGCTTTGCAACAAATTTGGAAACGGCAATAGGAATACCAGCTGTTGAGAAGCTTAATAAAATACCGTACCAAGAGTATGCATATCCATATAAAGCGACCCCTTGTGTTCCGACTAATAGTTGAAAAGGGAAGAAGTATATAAAACCTAATATACGTGAAATCATTGTTGCACCACTTAATAAAGCAGTACCTTTTAAAACTTTTGAAGTAGACAAAATTCTTTCCTCCTACTCGTGCTGTCTTGCATTTATCGTATACTACTATAAACCTGTTAGAGAAGTTAATATAGTATGGAACATAAATATTCTAATATTATTCATTTAAAAGTCATATTTTACATTTTTTAAATAGAACGTAATACATAAAAATTCAAAATATAAGTTGACACTATTTTTAATGTGTGATAAAAATGATAGTAATCAATTCGGAAAATAATATTTGGGCAATGAAAGGGTATAGTAGTGAATATCTCCCTATTTCAGAGAGCTGATGGTTGGTGTGAATCAGTATATAGATTATTCATGAAGTTCGTCCTGGAGCATCTTTCATAAATCTCACATTGTGAGGAAATGAAAGACGGTAGTTTATACCGTTATCAAATAAAGTGGTGAAGATTGTTTCACAACTAGGGTGGTACCGCGATATTTATCGTCCCTACGTATTTACGTAGGGACGTTTTTTATTTAGGTCCTAACTTTGTTGTGGCTTCATAACTAGGGTGGTACCGCGATAATTTATCGTCCCTACGTATTTGCGTAGGGACGTTTTTTATTTAGGTCCTAACTTTGTTGTATCTTCATAACTAGGGTGGTACCGCGATATTTTTGTCGTCCCTACGTATTTACGTAGGGGCGTTTTTTTTATTATTAGGGAGGAAGTGAACGTATTAGAAAAGAGTATTGATAGAACAATATAAATACTGAACTGAAACAAAGAAAAAGAGACAGAGAGGAGATTAACAAATGAATTCACAGCAATGGACATCGAAATTAGGTTTCGTATTAGCTGCAGCAGGTTCAGCAATTGGTCTTGGGGCGATTTGGAAATTCCCATATATGGCCGGCATCGGAGGAGGCGGGGCGTTCTTCCTTATTTTCATCGGTTTCACATTATTAATTGGTTTACCGCTATTATTAGCTGAATTCGTTATCGGAAGAAGTACACAAAAAGAGGCTGTTGATGCATATAGAGAAATTGCACCCAAAACATTATGGCCATGGTTAGGGAAATTAGGGATTATAACTTGTTTCATATTACTTTCTTTCTACAGTGTTGTAGGGGGATGGATTTTATTATACTTATGGAATGCAATTACAGGTAGACTATGGGAAGGAAATGGCGCATACGAAGCTACGTTTGGTGAAATCATTTCCAATCCTTATTTAGCAGTAGGAGCACAGTTATTATTCATTCTTATTACTATTTTTATCGTAAGTAAAGGCGTACAAAACGGTGTTGAAAAAGTAAATAAATATTTCATGCCAGCGCTATTCGTTTTATTCTTTGTATTAATTGTTCGTGCCCTTACATTAGACGGCGCGGGAGAAGGAGTTCGTTTCTTCTTACAACCTGATTTCTCACATGTAACATCAGAAGTTATTTTATATGCGATGGGTCAATCGTTCTTCTCATTATCGGTCGGTGTAGCAGTAATGGTAACATATAGTTCATACTTACCGAAGGAAGAAAGTTTACCGCGTTCAGCATTTTCTATCGTAGCTTTAACATTAGTAATTACATTACTTGCAGGACTTGCAATTTTCCCAGTTGTATTTGCATTTGGATTAGAACCATCTCAAGGACCAGGATTATTATTTATCGTATTACCTGCTATTTTCAGTAAAATGGCGTTCGGAAAAGTATTCTTCGTTATTTTCTTATTGCTGTTCTTCTTCGCAACGATTACATCTGCTATTTCTATGCTAGAAATTAGTGTTGCGTCGTTAACATCAAAAGGTAAAGGCAAACGTGAAAAAACGGCCTTAATCGTAGGTTTATTAATCTTCGTTGTTGGAGTACCATCAGCATTATCATTTGGTATATTAAGTGATCTGAAAATTTTCGGAAAGACAATCTTTGATTTAGCGGACTATGCAGTGAGTAACGTACTAATGCCACTTGGTGTTTTATTAGTTTCCATCTTTGTTCCTTTAAAAATGAAGAAAGATGTATTAATGAAAGAGCTTGGTGTAAGTAAAAATAAAGGCTATAAACTGTTCGTATTATGGTTATTCTTACTTCGCTTTATCGCACCAATTGCGATTATTATCGTATTCTTAAATGTACTTGGCATTATTTAAAAAGAAAGGTAGCGTATCGCTCTATGATACGCTACCTTTTTACTTTGCTCTTTTTTGCAGTTCGTTTACTGTTACGAACTGATAGCCCTTCTTAGATAATGAGTCTAAAATACCTTCAATGGTCTGTAAATTTTCATTAGACTCATCGTACATAGAGTGTAATAAAATGATAGAACCTGGTTGTACATTTTTATTAACATATTCAATTTTATCAGCAGCAGATTTATAAAAAGTATCAGGTTCAAGGTCCCATGTGATTGTTTCGATATTATTTTTATTTAAATAATAGGGCAGACCAATTAGCTTTTTTCCGTTAGGTGGTCTAAAATCAATTTCGCCTGTATATCCTGTTTGGCGGATTAATGAATTCGTTTTTTCTATTTCTTCTTTAATAAAAGAAGGTGTTTTAAAAACCATTCTGTTATGAGAATATGTATGGTTTCCAACTTGGTGTCCAGATTGTACGATAGATTCTCCTAACGATAGGTTTTTTTCTAATTCATTTCCGATTAAAAAGAAAGTAGCTTTTGCATTGTATGTATCTAGTAGCGGTAATATTTGTTTTACATTGTTCGTAGGACCATCATCAAAAGTTAAAGCAATCACTTTTTCATTTGTTTCTACTCGGTTTGTTAAATTTCCAAACAATTGAAAACTTCTTGCGTTCATCAATTTGTATGTTCCAAATAATGCTACAGTAATAATGAATAATGTAACGATTGTAATAATTATTTTCTTTTTCATAAAGCAACCTCACTATATTTTTGAATTGGACTAAAAAGTATTATATCAAACTAAGTAATTTCATGCTTTAAAAAGGATGTAGATGCAAGGGGGAGGAATTTATCATATAATAAAATGCAAAAGGTATATTAGGAGGTGTTTATATGGCGATTACAATTCAATTGCCGGACACTGCAGCGTCTCATGCAAAGCCAAGTATGGAAATGGCGATACTTTGCGTGAGGTAGACAAGTAATATACAATCGCCTAAATGAGCTCGTATCATTTTTTATATTTGGCTTTGCACCTTATTGAAATGAACCATAAAAAATAAGGGGCGAGCAGAAATGAAATACGTTAAAGCTGCGACAGTTTTACCAAAAAGTTTAATTACTGAAATTCAAAAGTATATACAAGGTGAAACAATTTACATTCCAAAACAAGAAACGAAACATTATAAATGGGGTACACGATCTGGAGGAAGAAAACAATTAGATGAAAGAAATAAAGCTATTAAAGAAGCGTTTAAAAGCGGAATTTCCATTCATCAACTTGCGGAGGAGCATTTTCTTTCCGGAGAAACGATTAAAAAGATCGTGTATTCTAAATAAAAATAAAAGAGTCTAGTTCAATTATTAAATTGAACTAGACTCTTTTTTTGTTTTGTATCTATTGGATATATTGCGTATGAATGGACAAAATAATAGAAAAATGTGTCGTTTTTTTACTAAATAGAATATAGAACATTTGAGTGAAAAGCAGAAAGGTGAGCATTTATGAATCATATTGGACAAATAACGATAGAGCTTTTAATTGGTTTCTTTGTTCTATTAATTGCTACAAAAATACTAGGGAAAACACAAATATCTCAGCTAACCCCCTTTGATTTTATTTCAGCTATCGTCCTTGGTGAGCTCGTTGGAAATTCAATATATGATCCTAAAATTAAAGTGTGGTCTATTTTATATTCAGTATTTGTTTGGGTAATTTTAATTTATTCAATAGAAGTGATAACACAAAAAATAAGAGGAACAAGAAGGTTTTTTGAAGGGTATCCTTCAATTATTATCCGTAATGGAAAAATTGACCGAGAACAATTAAGTTCAAATCATTTAGATATTAATCAATTACAACAAATGCTTAGGCAGCAAAAAGATATTTTTTCAATTCGAGAAGTTGAATATATGATTTTGGAACCTAACGGAAACATAAGCGTTCTGAAAAAGAGCAAATATGAATCTCCTACTATAAATGATTTAAGTTTAAAACATAAGCCTGTATACTTACCAATTTCATTAATTAGTGATGGAAAAGTAGTGAAAGATAATTTGAGGGAAGCTGGTTTTGATGAAGGATGGCTGTATAAGCAAATAAAGCAAAGAGGGATTACTAAATTTGAGGATGTATTATATGCTGAATGGAAAACAGACGATGGTTTCTTTTGTCAGGAAATGGAGCGGTAAAATATAATCGATGTATGTAATATTCGTTTCTAAGTTATCTTTTACATATCAAAAAGCTGAATCATTGTATACAATAAGACTAGATCAACAATTTGTATGGAGTGATAAAGATGGAAGCTTTTATTAGAAGTGATCAATATAATTTTATAAAATCACAAGCTTATATTTTAGCAAATGGGCACGCAACTGCAAATGATAGAGGTGTAATTCAAGCGTTAAAATCACTAGCGATTGAAAAGATAATACATGTATTTGAGAATTTAACGGATGAACAGAAAGAGTTAATTGATACCGTATTAACAGTTCAAAATAGAGAAGATGCAGAATCGTTTTTACTGAAAATAAATCCGTATGTCATTCCGTTTCAGGAAGTTACAGCGCAAACATTAAAAAAATTATTTCCTAAAGCGAAAAAATTAAAACTTCCTGATATGGAAGAACTGAACATGAAAGAATTATCTTATTTAAGCTGGATTGATAAAGGGTCAAGCAGGAAATTTATAATAGCGAAAAATGATAAAAATAAGTTTGTTGGTCTGCAAGGAACGTTCCAGAGCTTAAATAAAAAGAGCATTTGTTCATTATGTCATGGACATGAAGAAGTTGGGATGTTTTTAGTTGAAATTAAAGGTGATGTACAAGGAACCTTTGTGAAAAAGGGAAACTATATTTGCAAAGATGGTGTAGCTTGTAATCAGAATATGAAATCACTTGATAAATTGAACGATTTTATTGAACGATTGAAGAAATAAAGAAGGGACCTCTAGTATTTAAACTGGAGGTTTTTATTTTTTGAAGAAGTAATAATAGGCTTCTTTTGTAGCTGTAAATTTATAAAAAAAGTCGGGTCATTTATAATGAAATTAGATAAAAATATCTATTTGGATACAGTTGCTTATATGCAAGGAGGTAAAACATGAATTACATTTTACCGAAA
This sequence comes from Bacillus sp. 01N45, assembly GCF_056399205.1. Classification (NCBI taxonomy): domain Bacteria; kingdom Bacillati; phylum Bacillota; class Bacilli; order Caryophanales; family Bacillaceae; genus Bacillus; species Bacillus sp. 01N45. Next base: position 340,501 of record NZ_JBFTQW010000005.1, on the reverse strand, counting down.
GAAGAAATGTTAAAAGTGAAACGGTGGCCTAAAGATACGATAGCGGCAGGTCGTGGTCATACAGTTGCTCTTAAATCGGATGGCACAGTTGTGGCAGTGGGGCGAAATAAAGAAGGAGAATGCAATGTAAGCGGTTGGTGTGATATTGAAGCAGTCGCAGCGGGCAATGTTCATATGGCGACGAACACGGGTAATGCTCATACAATCGCTCTTAAAAGTGATAATACTGTGGAAGCGGTGGGGTGGAATAAGCATGATCAATGTGATGTAAACGACTGGCATAATATTGTATCGGTTGCGGCGGGGTGGCGTTGTACCATTGGCCTTAAACCGGATGGCACAGTAGTAGCAGTGGGGCGAAATAAAGAAGGAGAATGTAATATAAGTAGCTGGAGAGATATTGTGGTGGTCACGGCGGGTGACTGGCATACAGTTGGTCTTAAAATGGACGGAACAGTGACGACTGTGGGGAATAATCGATATGGCCAATGCAATGTAAGTGGATGGCGTGGTATGGTGGAGTTGGCGGCAGGTTATCTTCATACTGTTGGTTTGAAATCGGATGGCAAAGTGATGGCAGTGGGTAATAATAAACTTGGTCAATGCGATGTAGGCAGCTGGAAAGATATTATGGCAATAGCGGCTGGTACGAATCATACAATCGGACTTAAATCAGACGGTACCGTGGTGGCAGTCGGCTGGAATGAGTATGGTCAATGTAATGTAAGCGATTGGCGTGATATTGTAGCGATAGCGGCGGGTTGTGCGCATACGGTCGGTCTGAAATTAGATGGCACGGTGGTAGCAGTAGGTGATAATACATACGGTCAATGCGATGTAGGTAGCTGGCGTAACATCCGATTGCCTAGCAAATAGTTAATTCACAACAAATCACTAGTAATATTATTCTATTTTAGGAGTAATTATGGAATAGGATATGTAGATAAGAACCCCTTTTTAAAAGAGGTTCTTATTCTTTTCCATAAAATGAGTGTCTAAATGGAATTTTTGAACAAACTTTATTTCAAAGCTACAGTAGAAAGTATAAATTACAAATAAAGCATAGGAGAGCTGAAGAAATGCTTAAAAAGTTTTTGCTTTCTTTACCGGATGTTTTACTTGTATGCATTGTTATCTACATAACATACACAACTACTTTTAGTTTTGTACAGATGTTAGTAATTTCAATTGCAATCGGAATCGTCGGTGGTCTTGTTATAAAAATTTGTAAGGATGTATTCACGTATATAAGGTGGACAATTAAACAGAGGAAATCTTGAATATGTTGTATTGCTATTAGGAGGAGAGGAAATGAATAAGAAAAAGAGTAGAGTGAAAAATGAAATCGCACTTTGGACATTAACAGCGGTTGTTCTCATTATTGCATGGTACTTTTTTCAAAGATAAAAATGCATCGTACTTAAAAGGTACGATGCATTTTTATTATTTTTTTTGCCAATTTTCTTTTATAAAGTCTTCACGGCCAGATTCTTTTTGCTCAGTAGCATATTTCTCCGGATTTTTTTTATAAAAATGTTGATGGTATTCTTCAGCCTCATAAAAAGGTGCAGCCGGGCGAATTTCAGTTACGATTGGCTCTTTAAACATACCGCTTTCTGCAAGAGCTTGTTTTGATTTTTCAGCAAGCTCTTTTTGCGTTTCATTATGATAAAAAATAGCAGTGCGATAAGAGGGACCACGGTCAAAGAATTGTCCGCCATCATCAGTTGGATCGATTTGTGGCCAATATAAATCTAGTAATTTTTCATATGGAAAAATAGAAGGATCGAATGTAATTTGTACAACTTCTAAATGACCAGATGTACCAGCTTTTACTTGTTCATATGTTGGGTTTTCTACATGACCACCTGCATAGCCAGAAAGTACTTTATGAATACCAGGAAGTTCATCAAATGGCTTTACCATGCACCAAAAGCAACCGCCTGCGAAGGTTGCGAGTTCGTATGTTTTTTCGGACATTGTTGTAATCCTCCTAAATATATATGTTTTATATAGTATTATACAATCTTTTTTATTACGCAATAAAAAAGATTTAGAAGTAAAGGGAAATTGAAATATATTTCTTTATAAAGTCTTTAAAATTCCTTCAAAGTTTCTTTTTTTCTGAGTGTTATGATGTGAATCGAAGTGAAGATGTGAGGTGATAGACAATGAATCCACGTATGAAAATTAATAGTTTACAACAAAAAATGAAAGAGAGACTAATATGAAAAAGGAATTTATACAAAGCGATTTAAGAAATATATTGATTGCGGCATGCTTATTATTAGGGTTAGTTATTTTTGGATATTTTTTAATAAATAATTACCCAGGTACAAATGAAAAAAAGAAGTTAACAGATGCAACATCTACTTCAGAATCAATTACATCTATTGCTAATTCAGATGCCAAAAAAAGGGTTACAAAAACTTTTAATATTACGGCGAAAGTAGCAAGTTTAGATTTGGGAGATGGGAAAAAGGTAGATGCATGGACCTTTGATGGAACATCACCGGGTACTCAAATTCGAGTTAAACAAGGTGAACGTATTGTTGTAAATTTGAAAAATGAATTGCCAGAACCAGTTACAATCCATTGGCACGGATTAGATGTTCCTGCGGCGGTAGACGGTGTTCCAGGTGTTACGCAAAATGCTATAAAACCAGGTGATACATATACATACGCATTTAATGCTGATCAGGTGGGGACATATTGGTATCATTCACATCAAAAAAGTGCAATACAAACGGAGCGGGGACTATTTGGAACCATCGTTATTGAACCGAATAAACCAGCTGTAAAATATGAAAAGGATTATACAGTGGCGATCCATGAATGGAAAACAGGAGCCATAAAAACCCGTAAGCATAATGGCGAACAAGATAAAGATTGGGATAGCTACCCTAGCAATCATATTCGAAATGAAAAGGCGCAAACTTTAGAAGGCCCGTTAATGATGCCAAGTAATGATCAACTCAAAGATTTATCTGATGGAGATGATTACGATGTATTTACATTAAATGATACAAGTGAGGGACTACGATTGGATGCAAAACCAGGTGAAACAGTACGCCTTCGCTTAATTAATGCTGGGAATAATACGCATTTAATGACATTAGTTGGGGCGCCATTTCAAATTATCGCATTAGATGGTCGTGATATAAAAGGTGGGGACGAGCTAGATAAAGCAATTCTTCCGATGGGAGCTGCACAACGTTATGACCTTGTTTTTAAAATGCCGGAAACAACGAGTGTAAAACTTATTAATGTGGATCCATCTAAGAAAATGAATCGAATGTTAACGGCGACTATTGGGAACGGTTCTTTGCCGAAAAAACCTATTGATATAAAGAGTTATCCATGGTTTGATTTTACGAAATATGGAGAAAAAGAAGTTGGCAAGTTTACGATAGATTCAAAGTTTACAAAGGTCTATGATATGGATTTGGCAGAAGGTGTGAAAGATGTAAATGGACAAGAAAAATGGGTGTATACGATTAATGGAAAGACATCACCTGACATTCCACCCATTAAAGTAGAGAAAGGAGATAAAGTTAAGATTCGCTTTAAAAATAAGGGAGAAGAAATTCATCCAATGCATTTGCATGGACATACATTCCAAGTTATTTCTAAAAATGGTAAACCAATGGAGGGAAGTCCGATTTACTTAGATACAGTTAATGTTTTTCCGGGAGAAGAATATGAAATTGCTTTAGAGGCAAATAATAGTGGACTATGGATGGTTCATTGTCATCATCTCGTTCATGCGGAAAAAGGAATGCATACGATGATGAATTATGAGGGGGTAACTACTCCATTTTCTACCGGAGATCACTCAGGTAATCATCCAGAATAATAATACGGAGGTTTTCATGCTTTATAGAATGATAGTATTTATTTTAACAAGTGTAAGTATATTTTTATTTTCTCATAGTAGTGTATTTGCTCATACAAGTGTTGTAGGAGCCACCCCTAAAGAGGGGGAGGTTCTTACAGTACAACCGGAACAGATTATTCTTGAATTTAGTGAACCAGTTACAGGAAATGTAGTCAATATTGAACTGCTAGATCCAAGTGCAAAGAGAGTGCAAGTATCAAAGGTTGAAATATTAGATAACCCAACAAAAATAAAAGTGAAATTACCAAACTTAAATAATGGTACTTACACAGTAAGGTGGTCTATGATTTCTGCAGACGGACATCCGAGTGGGGGCAGCTATCCCTTTTCAATTGGAGAAGAAGTACAAACTAATGTAGTGGTAGAGGGAAATGCGAGTGGGAGTGGCTCAGTATTTTCAGATGTTATGATAGTAACACTACGCTATATTGTAGAGGGAATGATTTTAATTGGAGCAGGAGTAAAGTGGCTCGATATGTTTGTTAAACGTTATAGATTACCGTCCATATTGCAAAGAATGAAGAATATGAAAAAGATTTTCTTCTCTATACTTGTAGTAGGATTAATAGCTGAATTAATAGTATATAAGTCAGTTATTCCGAAGGGAAGTTTACTTATTCATTCGCCATTTTCAGTTATTATTATGATTCAACTGCTATTATTAGTTCTTATGTCTTTGCAACATATGGGGAACGAATGGTATGCGCTAGTTTGGGGATTTCTTGTTGCGAGTTTTTCTTTCACAGGTCATGTATGGATTACTAATCCAAATTGGGCAGCAGTTATAATTAGAATGGTCCATGTTATGAGTATTGCAGTGTGGCTAGGAGCACTTATTTATTTAGTTCTTGTTATAGCGTGGACAACATTATACAAAATTACATTTGATCAAAAGCGTTTCCGTAAACATTTTAGTAGTATTGCTGGTATTTCATTTATTCTAGCATTTCTTTCTGGGGAATTAATTGTGTTTCTACAGACAAGGAATTGGGTACTTTTTAATTTTAATTCAATATGGACGAACCTTTTAAATATAAAGATTCTTACTGTATGTATAATTACAATTGTAGCATGGAGACAAACGAAAACATGGGGTATCGATATTGGAACAGTTAATCGCCGTTTATTGCTCTTAGAAATGGTTCTAGCTATACTCGTATTATTAGCTGGTATTTGGATGAGTCAAGTTTCGTTTCCGGTGAATTCTGTAACAAGCTAAAATTATAATGTTCATAGGAGTTCTGTAATGTCAATCCGTATTAGATTGCTGTTGTCGTATGTTGCGATGGTAATTATTCCAATCGTTTTTTGCGGTATAGCAGTTATGTTAATTAGTGTTACTTTATTTGGTGATATTCGTATTGCAAAAGCAATCATTGGTCTTAATCAAAATAGTCATTCTCTCATTGATAAAGAGCAGGAGGGAGCTATTCGTACAAAAGAAGATGAAGATGATATTTTCAGTAGGTTGAAAATTCTTTCATCGTATGCTCCAGATAAATTGGAGGATATACATTTTTTAAAGGAAACTGATAAAGAATTAAACGATAATCAAGCAGGATTACTAATTCGAAAAAATGATGAGCTTACATATTCATCCCCATATTTTAAAATCTCTTCTTTTGATAAATACCTACCCGCATTTGAAACGGAAGGACAAAGAAAGGGAATGGATGTGAAAATAGAGGGTAATTCTTTTTACTATAAGCAATTTGATTACTACGATGAAGAGAAGGATAAGGTCAGTATTTTTGTATTTGAGTATGTAAATCCTTTAGAAGAAATGATTAGAGAATTTTTCCCGTATTTCGTATTCTCTTTAATACTTGGGTTAATTATTACGAATGGAATATTAACATATTTTATATCACGGAGTATTATTAAACCATTGCATTCATTAAAGCAGGCAACGGAAAGAATTCAAAAGGGTGATTTAGATTTTCAAGTAAAGCCACTTGCGAAAGATGAAATAGGTGAATTAAGTTTATCGTTTGAAGAGATGCGTGGCAGATTGAAGGAATCGGTCGAGTTGCAAATGCAATATGAAAAGAATCGTAAAGAATTGCTTTCAAATATTTCTCATGATTTACGGACGCCAATAACGGCTATTAAAGGTTATGTACAAGGAATTAAAGAAGGTATCGCTCGAACTCCAGAACAATTAGATAAATATTTAACGATTATTTATCATAAAGTGTTTGATATGGATCAATTAATTGACGAGCTTTTTCTCTTTTCAAAACTTGATTTGAAAGAGGAACCATTTCAATTTGAAGAGGTTGAAATTAACCAATACTTATCTGATTGCATAGAAGAACTACAGCTTGAATTGCAAGATAAGGGAATTACAGTGAGATGGGATGCTCAAAAGGATACTTCTATTTTGGTAAAAGGTGATCGTGAAAAATTACGTCGTGTTATTACAAATATCATTTGGAATAGTGTGAAGTATATGGATAAAGAAGAAGGATATATAGGAATTCGCATGACCGAATCTATTGATTATGTAACGATTTACATAAAAGATAATGGGGTAGGAATAGAAGAGAAGGCGTTGCCTCATATATTTGAAAGGTTTTATCGTGCAGATCATTCTAGAAATTCTAAAACAGGTGGAAGCGGACTTGGTTTGTCAATTGCACATCAGATTATCACACAACATGGTGGTGATATTTGGGTAGAAAGCAAAAAAGGTAAAGGAACGACGCTGGCATTTACATTACAAAAAATCAATTAGAAAAAGGAGAGCATCTTGAAAAGAATTTTAATTATTGAAGATGAAGCTATTATAGCAGAGTTAGAAAAGGATTATTTAGAGGTTGCTGGGTATACAGTAGATATTGATTACTCTGGCGAAAAAGGGTTACAAAGAGTTCTGCTGGAGGATTATGACTTGTTAATTTTAGACATAATGTTACCGGGAATAGATGGATATGAAATTTGTAAACAAGTTCGATTGGAAAAGGACATACCAATACTTATGGTGTCCGCAAAACAAGAGGAAATCGATAAAATTAAAGGGTTAGGTTTTGGAGCAGATGATTATATTATAAAACCGTTTAGCCCGAGTGAAATGGTGGCACGTGTAAATGCTCATCTAGCTCGTTATGATCGTTTAACAGGAAAACGAGAACAAATAAAAGATGAAATTCGTATTCGAGGATTACTTATTGATAAATCGGCCCGACGTGTATTTGTAAATGGAACTGAAATCATGTTAACAGGAAAAGAATTTGATTTATTAACTTGTATGGCAGAACATCCAAATCAAGTATTTAGTAAAGATCGTCTCTTTGAAACTGTATGGGGGATGGATGTAATTGGTGATGCAGCAACGGTTGCTGTCCATGTGAAAAATATTCGTCACAAAATTGAACTCGATCCATTTGATAAATCATATATCGAAACAATTTGGGGAGTAGGGTATCGTTTTACACAGTGAAAAAGGCCAGCAAAAATGCTGGCTTTTTTTGCGTAAGTAGATTAAGAAATTACAAACAAGATCCTCCGCTCACATCAATTAATTGTCCAGTAACCCAGCGGCTGTCTGGAGAAGCGAGAAATGCCGCGGTATCGGCAATATCTTCTACTTCACCTAAGCGATTAAAAGCGGAAATGGTAGTGGCATACTGTTTCATCATTGGATCGCTCAAGAGTTCTGCATTCATATCGGTTTTAATAAATCCAGGAAGTATTGCATTCACTGTTATTCCTTGTGCTCCGAGCTGTTTTGCTAGCGTGAAAGTCATCGTATTAATAGCGCCTTTCGTCATACTATATGCAACGAAATCAGGTAAAGAAATACGAGTGGCAGCGGATGAAATATTAATAATTCGGCTATTGTCACGTAAACGAGATAGAGCTTGTTGGATGATAAAGAATGGTGCTTTTGCATTAACAGAAACCATTCTATCAAAAAATTGTTCAGTCGTTTCTTCAATAAAAGCACCAGGACCAATTCCAGCGTTGTTTATTAAAATATCAAATTTAGTACTACCAGTTCTTTTTTGTAATTCGCTATCTAAAGAACTATAAAGGGTTTCTACACCATGTAAAGATTCAAGGTTTGCACCGATAGAAAAAGCTGATCCGCCATTTGATTGAATTTCATAAACAGTTTCTTCAGCATCTTCTATTCGATTTCCGTAATGAATAGCAACTAATGCACCGTCGTTCGCTAAACGTTTTGCAATAGCACGTCCAATTCCTCGGCTTGCTCCTGTAACTAATGCCACTTTTCCTTTTAACATAGTTTTCTCATCTCCTCAAAAAAATTTTTATGTTATTAAGTTGTTTTTCTTTATGTAGTAATGCGAACATACTTAAGTAATATATGAGTATGTGTAAGAAGTTCATTCCGATTTTGTTTTGAGAAAAAATAAATAGACTTCTCTTGAATTGATTGAATTTTATTTTTTTTCGGAAAAACATGTTGACAATGAAAAGAACAACGTCCTATAATACGTTTAACAAATAAAAGTTAATTAAGAATCTTTAAACTTTATATGTTACATATGCAAAGAAGAGGAAAGTAGATGGTTATGATCGTTTCAGAGAGCTGCTCCTAGGCTGTGAGAGTAGTAACAATCGAATCATTGAATATCACCTCGGAGCATCGCTTGCGAAAGGGAAACTGAGTAGAGGGCGACGGCATCGTCTCCGGTAAAAGGACGGGGGTCTAATTGGACCTACAAAGCTTATATTTCGCGAGAAGTATAAGGAAGCTGAGTGGTACCGCGAAACTCTCGCCTCAGCAATCAAAGCTACTAAATTGTAGTAGTTGATTGCTGAGGCGAGAGTTTTTATTTTAAAAAATAGAATACGAAAATGCGTAGAAGAGGAGAGTAAATGAAGAAAATTGTTTCAGAGAGCTGCCCAGAAGCTGTGAGGGTGGTAACAATTTCATCATTGAAAATCACCTCGGAGTACTACTTTTGAAAACTAGTAAAAAGTAGCGGAGTTGTTTCCGATAGAAAAACAAAAGTCTAATTGGACTTGCAGAGCTTATATTTCGTGAGAAGTGTAAGGAAGCTGAGTGGTACCACGATTCCCTCGTCTCAGCAATGGATTGCTACAAGTATGTATGTAATCGATTGTTGAGACGAGTATATTTTTAAGGTTTATATACTGAATATTCTGTTAAAATAACTCATCTCAGCAATCGATATAGAAATAGATTGCAAAAATAGAGAGAAAAAAGAGGAGCGATGTGAGATGGGAAACCAGTATATTTATATGAATGGGGAATTTGTAGAAAAAGAAAAGGCAGTTGTTTCAGTATATGATCACGGTTTTTTATACGGAGATGGTGTATTTGAAGGGATTCGTAGTTACGGTGGAAATGTATTTTGTTTAAAAGAACATGTAAAACGATTATACGAATCGGCAAAATCTATTCTACTTACAATCCCACTGACAGTTAACGAAATGGAAGAAGCAGTTTTACAAACATTGCAAAAAAATGAATATGCTGATGCCTACATTCGATTAATTGTTTCAAGAGGAAAAGGTGACTTAGGGCTCGATCCTAGAAGTTGTGTGAAACCGAGCGTTATTATCATTGCAGAACAATTAAAGTTATTCCCACAGGAATTTTACGATAATGGACTAAGCGTTGTATCTGTTGCATCGAGACGTAATACGCCAGATGCATTAGATCCACGTATTAAGTCAATGAACTATTTAAATAACGTACTTGTGAAAATTGAAGCGGCACAAGCAGGAGTGTTAGAGGCCCTTATGTTAAATCAACAAGGATATGTTTGTGAAGGATCCGGAGACAATGTTTTCGTTGTGAAAGATGGAAAAGTGTTAACACCTCCTTCTTACTTAGGGGCGCTAGAAGGTATTACGAGAAATAGTGTTATCGAGCTATGTGAACGACTTAATATTCCATGTGAGGAAAGGCCATTTACTCGCCATGACGTATATGTAGCAGATGAAGTGTTTTTAACAGGAACGGCAGCAGAATTAATTCCAGTTGTAAAAGTTGATTCAAGAGAGATTGGAGATGGAAAACCAGGAAGTGTAACGAAACAATTGACAGAGGAATTTAAAAAGTTAACGAGAGAAAGAGGAGTACGTGTTCCAGGACTGGCGGAGAGCTTACTGTAGGTAGGGGAGAGGAGTTAATTAAAATGGAACAACATACAACACGTGAGAAATTACAGTGTGAAGATGTGACAGGTGCCGGACATGTTATTCAATGCTTGAAAAAAATAGGTGTAACGACTGTTTTCGGTTATCCAGGCGGAGCGATTTTGCCAGTGTACGACGCGTTATATGGAAGTGGTTTGAAGCACGTTTTAACTCGTCATGAACAAGCTGCCATTCATGCGGCAGAAGGATATGCGAGAGCTTCTGGAAAGGTCGGGGTAGTCTTTGCTACCTCTGGCCCAGGGGCGACAAATTTAGTTACGGGTTTAGCAGATGCTTATATGGATTCGATTCCTTTAGTTGTCATTACAGGGCAAGTTGCAAAACCTCTCATCGGAAAAGATGGATTTCAAGAAGCAGATGTTGTCGGGATTACAGTACCTGTTACGAAGCATAATTACCAAGTTCGTGATGTGAATCATTTATCACGCATTGTACAAGAAGCTTTTTACATCGCCGAAAGCGGGCGACCAGGACCAGTATTAATTGATATTCCAAAAGATGTTCAAAATGAAAATGTAACAAGTTTTTATAATGAAGTAATTGAGATTCCAGGGTACAAATTAGAGCCTATGCCAGACGGTAGGAAGCTTAGAGAGGTAGCTAAAGCAATTTCCGAAGCAAAACGTCCCCTTCTTTATATTGGAGGAGGGATCATTCATTCGGGTGGTTCTGATGAACTTATTCAGTTTGCGAGGGAAAATCGTATTCCTGTCGTTTCCACTTTAATGGGACTTGGTGCATATCCGCCGGGAGATTCGTTATTTTTAGGAATGCTCGGCATGCATGGAACGTACGCTGCAAATATGGCAGTAACAGAATGTGATTTATTACTTGCGTTAGGTGTTCGCTTTGATGATCGTGTAACAGGAAAATTAGAACTCTTTTCTCCGCATTCAAAAAAGGTACATATTGATATAGATCCTTCGGAGTTCCATAAAAATGTAACTGTGGAATATCCGATTGTTGGAGATGTGAAAAAAGCGTTACATATGTTGTTACATATGCCAATTCGTACACAAACAAATGAATGGCTTACGAAAATAGAGGAATGGAAAGCGGAATATCCTCTTTCCTACAATCAAAAAGAATGTGAGTTAAAACCACAGCATGTTATTAGTCTAGTAAGTGAATTAACGAATGGTGAAGCGATTGTTACGACAGAAGTAGGACAGCATCAAATGTGGGCTGCTCATTTTTATAAAGCGAAAAACCCACGGACGTTTCTAACATCTGGCGGACTAGGAACGATGGGATTTGGTTTCCCAGCGGCAGTTGGTGCTCAGCTTGCGAAAGAAGAAGAACTCGTCATTTGTATTGCGGGCGATGCTTCTTTTCAAATGAACATTCAAGAATTACAAACAATTGCTGAAAATAATATTCCTGTAAAAGTATTTATTATAAATAATAAATTTTTAGGGATGGTAAGGCAATGGCAAGAGATGTTTTATGAAAATCGTTTATCAGAGTCAAAAATCGGATCACCAGATTTTGTGAAAGTGGCAGAAGCTTATGGAGTGAAGGGATTAAGGGCGACAAATTCAACAGAGGCGAAACAAGTGATGTTAGAAGCATTTGCTCATGATGGTCCTGTCGTAGTTGATTTTTGTGTAGAAGAAGGTGAAAACGTATTTCCGATGGTTCCGCCAAACAAAGGGAATAACGAAATGATTATGAAGAGGTGGGAAGAATGAGTCATACTTTTTCACTCGTTATTCATAACGAGCCAAGCGTCTTATTACGTATAAGTGGGATTTTTGCTCGGCGTGGTTATTATATTTCTTCTTTACATTTAAACGAAAGAGATACTAGTGGCGTTTCTGAAATGAAACTCACAGCAGTTTGTACTGAAAATGAAGCGACATTACTTGTCGGTCAGTTGAAAAAATTAATTGATGTACTGCAAGTAAATAAATTATAAGGAGTGTATGGAATATGAAAACGTATTATGAGAAAGATGCAAAATTAGAGTTATTACAAGGGAAAACAGTTGTGGTAATTGGTTATGGATCTCAAGGTCATGCGCAGGCGCAAAATTTACGTGATTCTGGTGTGGAAGTTGTAGTCGGTGTTCGACCTGGTAAGTCTTTTGAAGTAGCAAAAGCAGATGGGTTTGAAGTAATGTCTGTTTCAGAAGCGGTTCGAACCGCGCAAGTTGTACAAATGCTATTACCGGATGAACAGCAAGCACATGTGTATAGAGCAGAAGTAGAAGAGAATCTCCGTGAAGGACAAATGTTACTTTTCTCACATGGATTTAATATTCACTTCGGACAAATTAATCCGCCAAGTTACGTAGATGTAGCAATGGTCGCGCCAAAAAGTCCAGGTCATCTCGTTCGCCGTGTATTTCAAGAAGGAAATGGTGTTCCGGCATTAGTCGCTGTACATCAAGATGCAACAGGCACGGCATTAAGTGTAGCGCTTGCGTATGCAAAAGGTGTAGGTTGTACACGTGCAGGTGTAATTGAAACGACATTCCAAGAAGAAACAGAAACAGATTTGTTTGGTGAGCAAGCGGTACTTTGCGGCGGGGTAACTGCACTTGTGAAAGCTGGTTTTGAAACGTTAACAGAAGGCGGATATCGTCCTGAAATTGCATACTTTGAATGTTTGCATGAATTAAAGTTAATTGTTGATTTAATGTACGAAGGTGGTTTAACGAACATGCGCCATTCTATTTCAGATACGGCTGAGTTTGGAGATTATGTAACAGGATCGAGAATTGTTACAGATGAAACGAAGAAAGAAATGAAACGTGTTCTTACAGAAATTCAGCAAGGTGAATTCGCGAAGAAATGGATTTTAGAAAATCAAGCTGGGCGTCCAACGTATAATGCCATGAAAAAAGCAGAGAAAAATCATCAGTTAGAAAAAGTGGGGGCAGAGCTTCGTGAAATGATGAGCTGGATTCATGCACCGAAAGAATTAGTAAAGAAATAGAGAAAGAGATTGTAAGTGAAAAATACGTAAGAGGGGATTTGACAAGATGAGAAGTGACATGATTAAAAAAGGTTTTGATAAAGCACCGCACCGTAGTTTATTAAAAGCAACTGGTTTGAAAGATGAAGATTTTGATAAACCGTTTATAGCTATCTGTAATTCTTTTATTGAAATTATTCCAGGTCATAAGCACTTAAATGAGTTTGGAAAACTTGTTAAAGAAGTAGTGCGTGCAGCAGGTATGGTTCCATTTGAATTTAATACAATTGGAGTAGATGACGGTATTGCGATGGGGCATATCGGTATGCGTTATTCGCTTCCGAGTCGTGAAATCATTGCAGATTCAGTAGAAACGGTTGTAAATGCACATTGGTTTGATGGCATGATTTGTATTCCAAACTGTGACAAAATTACCCCCGGTATGATGATGGCTGCACTTCGTATTAACATTCCAACTGTTTTTGTTTCAGGTGGACCGATGGCAGCTGGGAAGACTTCTAAAGGGGAGGTTGTCGATTTAAGTTCTGTTTTCGAAGGAGTAGGAGCTTATCAATCTGGGAAAATTTCAGAAGAAGAATTAAAGGATATTGAAGATCATGGCTGTCCATCTTGTGGTTCTTGTTCTGGTATGTTTACAGCGAACTCTATGAACTGTTTATGTGAAGTATTAGGTTTAGCTCTTCCTGGTAACGGAAGTATTTTAGCTATTGATCCAAGACGTGAAGAATTAATTAAACAAGCAGCAGAGAAATTAAAGATTTTAATTGAAAGAGATATTAAACCGAGAGACATTGTAACGGAAGAAGCAATTGATGATGCGTTCGCGCTTGATATGGCGATGGGCGGTTCAACAAATACAGTGTTGCACACATTGGCGCTCGCACAAGAAGCGGGTTTAGATTACGATATGAACCGCATTGATGCCGTTTCAAGACGTGTACCACATTTATGTAAAGTAAGTCCTGCCTCCAATTGGCATATGGAGGATATTGATCGAGCAGGCGGAATTAGTGCAATTTTGAAAGAGATGAGCCGAAAAGAAGGGGTGCTTCATTTAGACCGTATTACTGCTACTGGGCAAACATTAAGAGAAAACATTGCTCATGCAGAGATTAAAGATAGGGAAGTTATTCATTCTCTCGAAAACCCTCATAGTGAAGAAGGGGGATTACGTATATTAAAAGGAAACCTTGCGAAAGATGGGGCAGTTATTAAAAGTGGGGCAACAGAAGTAAAACGATTTGAAGGACCTTGCGTTATTTTTAATTCACAAGATGAGGCACTTGCGGGCATTATGCTTGGAAAGGTTAAGAAAGGCGATGTAGTTGTTATTCGCTATGAAGGACCAAGAGGCGGTCCTGGTATGCCGGAAATGTTAGCACCAACGTCAGCGATTGCTGGTATGGGATTAGGTGCAGATGTTGCGCTATTAACGGATGGACGTTTTTCTGGAGCTTCACGTGGTATTTCGGTAGGGCATATTTCGCCAGAAGCAGCTGCGGGGGGAACGATTGCACTTCTCAAGCAAGGGGATATCGTTTGTATCGATGTTGAGGAAAGATTGTTAGAAGTAAGAGTTAGTGATGAAGAATTAGATAAGCGTAAAAAAGAATGGAAACGACCAGAACCGAAAGTGAAAACTGGCTGGCTTGGACGTTATGCGCAGATGGTAACATCGGCAAATACAGGTGCAGTTCTAAAAATCCCGGATTTTGATTGAGCCAATTTAAAAGAGATAAGGATGATATATAATGGTGCAGAAGGTAAAGGAGAGAGTGAAAATTGAAGATATCTTAATGGCACATAATTGCATGAAAGATATCGTTATTAAAACACCGTTACAACGTGATACAGTTCTATCTGAGAAATATGATTGTGACGTTTATGTAAAACGAGAAGACTTACAATTGATTCGCTCTTTCAAAATTCGTGGTGCGTACAATTTAATTCAAAGTTTATCAAAAGAACAATTACAAAACGGTGTTGTTTGTGCAAGTGCTGGTAATCATGCGCAAGGAGTTGCTTATACGTGTAATTTATTGAAGATTCCGTCGAAAATCTTCATGCCAACAACGACACCTAAACAAAAAGTATCGCAAGTACAATTTTTCGGTAGTGATTTTGCAGAAATTGTATTAGTTGGTGATACATTTGATAGCTCTTTCCAAGAAGCACAGCGCTATTGTGAAGAAAATAGAATGACGTTTGTTCATCCGTTTGATGATCCGCATGTAGTTGCTGGTCAAGGAACAGTGGCAGTTGAAATTATGCATGATATGGAGAAACCAGTGGATTATATCTTTACAGCAATTGGAGGCGGTGGGTTAGCATCAGGTGTTGGTACATATGTAAAAGGTGTTAGTCCTGCTACAAAGGTCATTGGCGTAGAGCCAATGGGAGCTGCATCTATGAAAGAGGCTTTTCTTCAAAACGAAAATGTCGCGTTAGAGAAAATAGATAGTTTTGTTGATGGGGCAGCTGTCAAAAAGGTAGGAAAGTTAACATTTGAAACTTGTAAAGATGTAATTGATGATATTGTTTTAGTACCAGAAGGAAAGGTTTGTACGACGATTTTAGAACTGTATAAGAAAAATGCAATTGTAGCTGAACCGGCTGGTGCACTATCTATTGCAGCGCTTGATTTATATAGAGATGAAATAAAAGGTAAAACAGTTGTATGTACGCTAAGTGGTGGAAATAATGATATTGATAGAATGCAAGAAATGAAAGAACGTTCGCTCATTTACGAAGGGTTAAAGCATTATTTTATCATTGAATTCCCGCAGCGTTCAGGTGCGCTAAGAGAGTTTCTTGATAAGGGATTAGGGCCAGAAGATGATATTACTCGTTTTGAATACATTAAGAAACATAATAAAGAAAATGGCCCAGCACTAGTCGGAGTAGAGTTGAAACATAAAGAAGATTATGAGCAATTAATTACTCGTTTTAAAGAAAATAATATTCAATTTATGGAGCTTAATAAAAATCCTATTTTGTTTGATTTGCTTATTTAATAGAAGGAAAGAGTTAGCATCCAAATAAAAAAGATAGATGCAAACAGCGGAAATGCTGCTTGTATCTATCTTTTTATAATTACACTATATACTTTCCATATTCAAGTAGGATAAAGCTAGTTAACCAAAAGAGTATCGCAATGCGAATGATTACATACATAATAAATTCAAAGGTAGTAAGTTTTCGTTCACGTTTTATTTTTTTTAGAAGTTTAACAGAAAAAAATGAACATAAAAGTAGAACGGCTATAGATATTTTATAAATATTCTCTAACAAACTTACATTTTCTAATAAGTCTTTCAGCATGTTCATCACCTATTCTGTAAAGTATGTTACAGAGAAATAAATCTTGCGCTGTCTAGTTTCGTTTGTTTTTTATGTTCCCTGTATCATCAATTTCTACATCAGTTGAAATCGTTTGTAAATACTGTAGAGCTTTTTTCTTTTCTTCCTCATTTACAGGGGAAACTTGGTTGTTGCGAATGATGTAAGGATTGAATGACATTTGGACATCCTTTCCTTTAAAAGTTAAAGTTAATACGCCAGTTTCGGCGCTTTTCCCGCTTACATAACTTGGGAATAAAAAGTTACCTAATGAATAAGCGATAGGAACGTTATTATAATACTCAAATCCTTGTAACCAATGCGGGTGACTCCCGACAATCGCGTCAGCTCCTGCTTCAACCATTTTAGGTACATATTGTTTTTGGTATTCTACCGGACGATTTGATTTTTCAACGCCCCAATGCATATAGATGATTAAATAGTCTGCATCTTTCTTTTGCTCTTTAATTGTTTTTGTTACAAGATTTAAATCATATCCGTTCGCAACGCCAGGTTTATTGTCACCAGCTACCCAATTCGTATCAGGCATAAATCGAACGAAGGAAAGAAATTTGAACTTTTTCCCTTTTACAGTCATTTCTCGTGCAGTATATGCATCCTTTGCATTCTTTCCGGCTCCAATGTAAGGGAACTTTAATTTTTCAACGTGAGAAATCGTGTCTAATAATCCATCTTGCCCATAATCAAGTGTATGGTTATTCCCAATATTTACGATGTCATATCCCGTGTTTTTAATAGCTTTTAGTGTAGATGGATCACTTTTAATCCAAAACAGTTGTCCAGGAGCTTTCTTTTCTCTCGTTGTAAATGCTGACTCTAAATTAACGAAAGAAATATCAGCTTTTGTTATTTCTTCTTTTACATGTTGGAATGGATAATCAGCCCCGTTTTTTTCGATTACAGGACGTAATTGCCAATCTAACATTGTATCACCAGAGAAGGTGAGTGTGATTTCCTTGTCTTCTATTTTCTTTTCACTTGTTGAAGCTGTTTTACTAGATTTGTTTTGCAAATCGGGTTTGTCTTTCGCTTTTGAAATAAAAGAGTAGTTAACTAATAAAACAATTGGTGTAATGCAAAAGGCTATTAACAGAAATCGTTTTAGTAAAGTTTTCATAAATACCTTCCCTTTTGAGTTTATACCGCAATTTGTGGGCAATAAAACTCGCGCTAGTTAAAGTTTCACTTTATGTATAACTACAAATGCAGTTTATGTAGTGAAAACATTTGTTAATATTCTCAATATTAAGTTAACATATAGATAACCTGTAAATCAATGTATAAACCAAAATATAGAAATAAAGAATTCGAAGGGTGAAGAACGAGAGATGGTTATATTAGGAGCAGTTGTAAATGGGATTTGTATTATATTTGGTACTTTACTAGGAAAATTATTTAGTAGAATTCCAGAAAGTATGAAGGGAACAATTATGCATGCAATCGGTTTAGCAGTTACTGTGCTTGGACTTCAAATGGCATTGAAAAGTGAAAATTTTCTTGTTGTCATTTTAAGTTTAGTTATTGGTACCGTCATCGGGGAATGGCTACAACTAGAGGAAAAGTTAAAGCTGTTAGGAGATTGGCTAGAAAATAAAGTTGGATCGAAAGGGAAAGGGAGCATATCAGAAGGGTTTGTAACAGCTACTTTAATTTTTGCAATTGGTGCGATGGGCATACTTGGTGCACTCGACAGTGGGATTCGCGGAAATCATGATATTTTATTTACAAAGGCGATTATCGATGGGTTTATTTCTATTATATTAACGACAACTTTAGGAATTGGCGTAGTATTTTCGGCGATTCCAGTTATTTTATATGAAGGAGGGATTGCGGTTTTTGCAACACAAATTAATAGTTTGGTCCCGAAAGAATTAATGAATCAATTTATAGTGGAAATGACAGCTACAGGTGGTATTATGATAGCCGCTATTGGATTGAACTTACTTGGTATTATTAAAATTAAAGTGGCAAATTTACTGCCAGGTATATTGGTAGTTGGAATAATTGTTTCACTTATTTACGGTTACGGTTTAATAGTAAAGTAGTAGGGGATGGATATATATATGGAGGAATTTCAATATACAAAACGTGTGCATAACATATTGAAGATTGCAGCAGAAGAGGCGGAAAATAATATTATTCAATCAATTCATCTGTTTATCGGAATGAGTAAAGAAGGCACTGGAGTTTGTAGCGAGTTGTATATGTATTTGTTTCGTAACTTGGGTACGGATTTTTTAGAAAAATTTTCAATACGAAAACAATACGATTCACCGTATCAAGAGTATAAAAAAATAGGACAATATAAGGTATCTTATAAGGTGCTAGAAATTTTACAAATAGCGAAGAAACGTATGGAACGTTTCCAGCAAGTAATAATAAATGAAGGGCATGTTATATATGCGCTATTCCGCACGGATACGTTTATTGGAAATGCACAAATACAAAAAGATATATTACGTATTATAGCTGAGCCAAGAGATTTAGCGGTCGATCTAAAATATTTTGTTCCTACTTATAATCATTTAATTTGTACTGTTAGAAAGGCTAGCCCTTCTGATTTTGAAAAATTAGCAAGTTTTGTTAATGAGGAATTTGGTGAACGTTGGTTACATTCAATAGAGTATGGATTTCGTACATATAAAGAAAATTTACCTATTTATATAGCAGAACAAGAAGAAGTGATAGTGGGTTTCGCTTGTTATGATGTAGTGAGAGGAAAGAAGGGATTGTTTGGTCCAATGGGCACAGCGAAACAAAATCGCGTGAAAGGTGTAGGTAAGGAATTGTTACATCGTTGTTTACATAGTATGAAGCAAGAAGGATATGAATACGCAATTATTGGACAAGCAGGTCCGATTGAGTTTTATGAGCGAAATTGTGATGCGTGTTTAATACCGTTAGAGAATAAGTAACCAACTCCATATATGGGAGTTGGTTTTTTTATGAAAATAATGTAGAGATGTAGTGATTTTTACTAGAAAATAGCGGGTTTTGTAGTAAATCTTACAAATAAAGCAAATTACTAAACTTTTTACAAGAAAGGGTGTAGAATGGGTATCTAAAGAAAGAAGG
The DNA here is from genome assembly GCF_056399205.1 of Bacillus sp. 01N45. Classification (NCBI taxonomy): domain Bacteria; kingdom Bacillati; phylum Bacillota; class Bacilli; order Caryophanales; family Bacillaceae; genus Bacillus; species Bacillus sp. 01N45. The sequence continues at coordinate 321,069 of NZ_JBFTQW010000005.1, read as the reverse complement.
TGTGAAAATGGCCAACTGGAAACGAAATTTAATGATTTGTTGGCTAGGTTGTTTTACCACTGCAGCCGGTATGAGTTTAGTAATTCCTTTTTTATCTTTTTATATTGAGGAATTAGGGGTGACTGGCACTTCTAGCATTGCACAGTGGTCAGGACTTGCATTTGGTATAACATTTTTAATGGGTGCGATCGTATCACCAATATGGGGAAAGCTTGGTGATATACATGGACGGAAATTGATGTTGATTCGTGCGAGCCTTGGTATGGCGATTATTATGACGCTTATGGGGTTTGTAACGGATGTGTATCAACTAGTCGCACTAAGGTTTTTGATGGGAGCAGTATCTGGTTTCCTTTCAACGGCGATGACATTTATTGCAGCAGAAACTCCGAAAGAGCATTCAGGTTGGGCAATTTCCACAATTTCAACTGGGGGCGTGAGCGGTTCTTTACTTGGCCCGTTACTTGGAGGATACTTGTCTGAGTTAATTGGAATGCGCCATGTTTTTCTTGTTACAGGAGCTTTTTTATTCCTTTCTTTTCTCATCGTTTTTTTCTTCCTACATGAAGAGAATCACTCCGCTCAAGCAAAAAAAGCACAACCGAAAAAAGTATGGACGATGGTTCCAGCAAAGCATTTAATTATTAGTTTATTTGTAACAACATTTATTATTCAACTTGCGAACATGTCAATTCAACCTATTATTACATTGTATGTAAAGAATTTAGAAGGCCCAGGAACGGCTCATATTGAAATGATTGCAGGCGCAGTCATGTCTGCGACAGGTTTAGCTATTATTATGGCAGCTCCTAAGTTAGGGAGATTATCAGATCGTATTGGACCTCAAAAAACGTTAGTTGTGGCGTTGTTTGCGGCAGGAATTATTTTTATTCCGCAAGCATTTGTAACCTCGGCTTGGCAACTATTAATTCTTCGCTTTTTATTAGGTATTGCACAAGCAGGACTATTACCTTCCGTACAAACTCTACTAAAACAACATACACCAACCCATGTAACGGGAAGAATATTTGGGTATAATCAATCGTTTCAGTTTTTAGGAAATATGATTGGACCAGTACTTGGTGGACAAATTGCAGCACATGCGGGCTTCCAATATGTTTTCTTTTCTACTTCATCACTATTATTTATTGCGTGCATTTGGGTTTATTTTCACAATAAGAACGAAGAGGTATCAGAGAAACGACATTTGGAAGTTAGTTAACTAAGTGAATGAAAAAGAAAAAGGATGAAGCGACGATTGCTTCATCCTTTTCTTTAAAATTGAAGACAAAGATAACTTAATGTACCAAGCTCGTAACTGCGGTGAATGACTTCACCGTTATTTTCACCGCTTCCCATAGCGATAAATAAAGGAACAAAATGCTCTGCTCTTGGTACTGCTAATTGTGCATGAGGGGCATTGTTCTCCCAATTAAATAATGCATCTTTATCAGTAGTCTGCATATGTTTAATAATCCAATCATCAAATTCAATTGCCCATTGTTCGGGTGTAGTTTGATTCCATTTTAAAGCTCGTAAGTTATGAACGGTAACACCGCTCCCGATTACTAAAATATCTTCTTGTCCAAGTCCTTTTAGTGCTTCGCCAATCTTAAATTGCTCTTTTGCAGCAAGGAATGGATTGACTGATATTTGGACAACAGGAATATTTGCTTCTGGATACATGCGATGCAGAAGAGTCCATGAGCCATGATCTAAACCTCTCGTCATATTATGATGGACTGGAATACCTTTGTTTTTAAATTTTGTTTCTAACATAGATGCAATGTTAGAAGAGCCTTTCGCACGATATTTGATTTCGTATAACTCAGGAGGAAAACCTCCAAAATCATAAATTGTTTCATATTCGTTATCTGATGAAGAAATCGTTAATACTTCGCTTTCCCAGTGAGCGGTGAAAATAACAATTGCTTTCGGTTTGTATGTTTCGCCAAGAGTTTTTAAAAACCTTGTATAGTCTGTATCTTGAATAGCAAGCATCGGTGATCCGTGTGCTAAAAATAATGATGGCATCATAATAGAAACCTCCCCAAAATATAATAATTACTTTATGTAAGTAACTATATAATTTTATTTTCTGTTCGTCAATATATTAGTTTAAGAGCTAATTGGAAAAGTGGGTCATTTGTCATAATGAAGGCAATTGCATATAATACATAATAAGAATAATGAATGGATATTCATTTTTTGATATACATAATAGAGTTGGGGGCTGACGAAATGAACGTACAAGAAAGTTTCGTTACGGCATTGGATGGATCGGAAATTTATTTACGTAAGTGGCTACCAGAAAGAGATCCGCGAGGGATTATTCAAATTGCACATGGTATGACAGAACATGCAGGTGTTTATACAGACTTTATTGCTGCGTTATTAAAAGCAGGGTATGGTGTTTATGCACATGATCATAAAGGTCATGGGAAAACAGTGAAAAGAGAAGAAGATTATGGTCATTTTAAACCAAATGTAGGTTGGAATGAGGCTGTGTCTGATGTTATTTTTGTATCAGAAACGATAAGAAAAGAGCAGACATGCCCGTTATTTTTACTTGGCCATAGCATGGGTTCTTTTTTATCAAGACGTGCTGTACAACTGAAAGGTGAATTATATGATGGATTCCTTATTTCAGGAACTGGTGGAAATCCAGGGTTATTAGGAAGTATCGGTCATAAAGTAGCGACAATTGAGATGAAATTACGCGGAGAAAAAACGAAAAGTCCTATGTTAAACTTTTTATCATTCGGAAATTTCAATTCGCACTTTAAACCAAATCGTACGAAATTTGATTGGTTATCTTCAGATAATAATCAAGTTGATAAATATATTGCGGATCCGTTATGTGGATTCATTTGTACGACGAGTTTTTATCGTGAATTGTTTTCTGGTGTATTAGAAGTAAATAAGCTAGAAGAGTTCAAAAAAACACCGAAAAACCTTCCAATACATATTTTTTCAGGAGATCGTGATCCTGTTGGGGATATGGGGAAAGGTGTAAAAGAAGTATATGAAAACTATAAAAAATGTGATGTGAAAGATGTAACACTGCGTTTATATGAAAATGGAAGACATGAAATGTTCCATGAAGTAAATCGAGATGAAGTATTTCAAGATTTGATTTCTTGGTTAGATAAGCATATTGTATGAGAAGGAACCTCACTTTTTTGAAGTGAGGTTTCTTTAAGGAGATGGAGGAGTAGTTATGTGTGAATTTGTAAATAAAGAATATGTAGAAATAGATTTTCAAGATGTTTTGATTAAAGAAGAGAAATTGAAAAATTGTACGTTCATAAAATGCCGTTTTAGAGGGATAGATGCATCGGAAGTTTCTACTGAAAATTGTAATTTCATAGAATGTGATTTTACCGGTGCTCTTTTTAACGCTTCTATCCATAAAGGAACTACATTTGCGAATTGTAAGTTTGTTGGTGCGAATTTATTCGTATCGAAGTTTGAAGAATGTAAAATGACCGGCTCTGATTTTGAAGAAGCGAATTTAGACGGAATAACTATCATATCGGGTGATTGGTCATATACGAATTTAAGGTTCGCGAACTTAAGTAAACAAATGTTAAAGGGAATACGTTTAATTGAAGCGGACCTATATGAATGTAATTTAGAAAAAGCAGATTTACGTGACGCGGATTTAACCGGTGCACAATTAGGTAAGGCGAAACTTAGTGGTGCAAATTTAAAAGGGGCGATAGTTGATAGAATTGATTTTACAAGTTTTGATTTGAAAAATGTAAAATTAGATATAACACAGGCAGTTGCAGTAGCAAGATGTTATGGGGCTAAGGTGAACTAAATAGTTTGTAAAACCGTTCAAAATGCTGAACGGTTTTTTAAATCATAATAGTAGTATAATAGTAAATGAGGTGTTCATACTATGGAAGATAAAACGTTAGGTATACTACTAGATGTAGTTGGGGAATTATTTTCAGATGAAATATCAATTGCCGTTTCGAATACGAAAGAATATATTTACTATCGGCCAAGTAAACGAATTGATTTAAAGATTAGCGCCGGGGATCCTATTAAGGAAGGGACGATTGCTCATAAAGCAATGGTAACGAAGCAAAAAGCCTCTGAGTTTATTAACCGAGATGTTTTCGGTATTCCTTATCATGGAATGGCCGTACCATTTTCAAATAATGGAAAGATTGAAGGTTGCGTGACGGCGATTTATCCCGCTTTAACGGATGGAAAGTCAGTCGTTACTTTAAAAACAACAGACGGATGGGTTCCAGTTCCTTTTTCAAAGGTCATGTATTTAGAAGCTAAAGATAAAAAGACGTATGTGAATTCAGAAGAGTTAACAGGAACACATAAGTACTCGCTACAAGAATTCGAATACTTGTTGCCGAAAGATTCCTTTATTAGATGCCACCGTTCCTTTATTGTAAATGTTAATCATATTAAAGCGATTTACCCTGATACGCATTCTACTTTTGTACTTTCTATGGATAACGGGGAGAGGGTACCAGTGAGTCAGTCATACGCTAGCTATTTTCGTAAGCTTCTAGGATTCTAAATTTTTCTGCTTTAGAACCTAGATTCGCTGTTTTGTCTGAATTTTCGGCATTGTGTAAGAAAATCCCTATTTTGATGGTGTTAATGTGTAAAATAATTATGAATATTCATTGGGAGAGGGATTACATATGGAGAATAATTTAGATAGAATTAGGGATCAACGATTAAAAGATCGAGTAGTTACACCTGAAGAAGCAGCTTCATGGATTGAAAGTGGAATGACTTTAGGATTAAGTGGATTTACACGTGCTGGTGATGTAAAAGCAGTCCCATTTGCACTTGTAAACCGAGTTAAGAATGATAAATCTTTTAAAGTAAATGTTTATACAGGGGCTTCCTTAGGTTCGGATGTAGATAAATTATTTGCTGAGGCAGGAATTTTAGGGAAAAGATTGCCTTTCCAAGCAGATGCAACTATGCGAAAAGGAATTAATAACGGAGACTTTTTATTTGTGGATCAGCACTTATCTCATACAGCAGAGTTACTTCGTGCTGACGTTATGGATATAGATTTCGCTATCTTGGAAGCGGTTGCGATTACTGAAGATGGAATGATTATTCCAACCACTTCAATTGGAAATTCCTTAGCATTCTCCTTAAATGCTAAGTCTATTATTATTGAAATGAATATGGCTCAATCTACGCAATTAGAGGGGCTACATGATTTATATGAACCAGGTAAACAAGGGGAAAGACTCCCTATTCCGCTCGTAAAAACGGATGATCGAATTGGAACAATCGGTATCCCAATTGATGCTGAAAAAGTGAAGGGAATTGTGTTTACGAATCAACTGGATTCGCCATCGACAATTGTTCCTCCAGATGAAGAAACTGTTATTATGGCACAGCATTTAATAGAGTTCCTTCGAGAAGAGGTTAAAGTAGGCCGATTAACAAATCGTTTAGCACCGTTACAATCTGGAATTGGTTCAGTTGCTAATGCAGTATTGCACGGCATGCTAGATTCGGAGTTTGAAGATTTAGAAGTATATTCTGAAGTTTTACAAGATGCGGTCTTTGATCTAATGGATGCTGGGAAAGTCAATTTTGCTTCCTGCTGCTCCATCACGCTTTCTGAAGAGAAAATGCAACAAGTATTTTCTAACTTTGAAAAATATCGTGACAAATTAATGATGCGCCCGCAAGAGATTTCTAATCATCCTGAAATCATTCGTCGCCTTGGATTAATCTCGATTAATACTGCTTTAGAATTAGATATATACGGAAATGTTAATTCTACTCATGTTTTAGGTACAAAAATGATGAATGGTATTGGTGGTTCGGGTGATTTTGCGAGAAATGCACGCCTAGCTATTTTTGTTACTAAATCGATTGCAAAAGGTGGCAACATATCAAGCATCGTTCCTTTCGTTTCTCATGTAGACCATACTGAACATGATGTAGATGTTATCGTCACTGAACAGGGGTATGCTGACTTAAGAGGGCTTGCGCCAAGAGAAAGAGTGGAACTAATTATTGAGAATTGCGTACATCCAATGTATCGTGAACAGCTACGAGCTTATTACGAGGAAGCAAGAACAAGAGGTGGACAAACTCCTCATATTTTAGAAAAAGCTTTTTCTTGGCATACAAACTATGCTAAAAATGGAACAATGCTTGAAGCGGTAGTAGAAACTGTTTAGAAGTGCAAAAATGATTCTTAATATAATATGCCATAAAGGTTAAAAGAAAAAGAACGCCAATTTTCAGGAATGGCGTTTTTTTCTTTTAAAAAATTGTTACCTATTATGAGGAATTATAAAAGTAATCTCTTATTTACGGAAATAAGAGGTTTTTTTAATTACTTTTCGAATCATTTTAATAGTTATATATCAAAGGTGAGGAGAAAGAATCATGAAGATAAGAAATGCGTTATTAAGTGAAGCAAATGAATTAAGTGAACTTGCACTACATTCAAAAGCAACGTGGAACTATAGCGAAGCATTCATACTTGCTTGTAAGGAAGAGTTAACAATTACTGATGAGTACATAAAAAATAATTTTGTATATGTTTTAGAAAACGATAATACGAAGATTGGTTTTTTCTCATTTTTACGTAATGATAACGCTCTTGATTTCTTGTACATTCATCCTCGTTACAAAGGAAAAGGGTACGGGAAAATACTTTGGGAGTATGTATTAGAAAAAGCAAATGAGCTAGGAATAAAAAGTTTTACAATTGATAGTGATCCGAATGCAAAAGGGTTTTACTTGAAGATGGGAGCAAAGTTAATAGGAGAGACACCATCAACGGTTTTTGAGGATCGTTTACTGCCTCTTTTGCAACATGATGTGTAAAACAATTAATAGTAGGAGAAGATTAGAATGGATGATGTAAAGATAAAGAGGATATATGAAGCACTAGTAAAATCATGGTCGATTGAAACAAGTTTAAAGTGGACTATTGAGAATCCGGCAAAGGGACAGTGTGGTATAACGGCTTTAGTCGTTCAAGATATATACGGAGGAAAAATCAAAAAGACAAAAGTAGGGGAGGTGTGGCATTTTTATAACTGTATAGTTGGACAAAGGTTTGATTTTACAGGGACTCAGTTCAATGGAAGATTGAATTATTTGGATGTGGAATCAAATCGAGAAGAAGCATTTGCAGATACAAATGAAAAACAATATAGCATTTTGAAGGAAAAGATAATGAAAGAATTCAAATTATCTTTTGACTCTTAATCTTTAATAAGTTACTATAATGGTGGTAACTTATTAAAGGGAACTTCATAGAGTTGAAAGGGGAAATACTTTTGAAAACAACTTATGTAAACGCTACAATCGTAACGATGAATGAACAAAATGAAGTGATAGAAAATGGATATATCATTGTAGAAAATGATCAAATTATAGATGTAAAGAGCGGAGAATTCGCTAATGATTTTGAAGTAGATGAAGTAATTGATATGAAAGGAAAGTGGGTTTTACCAGGGCTTGTAAATACACATACACATGTTGTAATGAGTCTCTTAAGAGGTATTGGCGATGATATGTTATTACAGCCATGGCTTGAGACGAGAATTTGGCCACTTGAAAGTCAGTTTACGCCAGAGCTTGCGGTCGCTAGCACGGAATTAGGATTACTTGAAATGGTGAAAAGTGGTACAACATCATTCTCTGATATGTTTAATCCAATTGGAGTAGATCAAGATGCAATTATGGAAACGGTATCAAAGAGTGGAATTCGAGCTGCAGTTTCAAGAACTTTATTTAGCTTCGGAACGAAAGAGGATGAAAAGAAAGCAATTGAAGAAGCTGAAAAATATGTGAAGCGTTACTATAATGAAAGTGGTATGTTAACCACGATGGTTGCACCGCATAGTCCATATACATGTTCCACAGAACTGTTAGAAGAATGCGCACGAATTGCAGTAGAAAATCAAACGATGGTTCATATTCATCTTTCGGAAACAGAGCGTGAAGTACGTGATATTGAAGCACAGTACGGAAAACGTCCAGTAGAATATGCAGCAAGTTGCGGGTTGTTTAAACGCCCAACAGTTATTGCACACGGTGTAGTATTAAATGAAAATGAACGTGCATTTTTAGCAGAACATGATGTTCGAGTAGCTCATAACCCGAATAGTAATTTAAAACTAGGATCTGGTATAGCGAATGTAAAAGCAATGTTAGAAGCAGGAATGAAAGTAGGAATTGCAACAGATAGTGTGGCATCTAACAACAATTTAGATATGTTTGAAGAAATGCGTATAGCAACATTATTACAAAAAGGCATTCATCAAGATGCAACAGCACTACCAGTTGAAACAGCTCTTACACTTGCGACTAAAGGAGCTGCTGAAGTAATCGGCATGAAACAAACAGGATCACTTGAGGTCGGAAAGTGTGCCGATTTTATCACAATTGATCCATCTAATAAGCCGCATTTACAACCAGCAGATGAAGTGTTATCGCACCTTGTATATGCTGCTAGTGGAAAAGATGTAAGTGATGTAATTATTAACGGAAAACGTGTCGTTTGGAATGGCGAATGTAAAACGTTAGATGAAGAGCGTATTATATTTGAAGCGAGTCGTTATAAACGAGGTTTGCAAAGATAGGTAATTATATGTAGTTGAAAAAGCTATCCTTTTTTAAAAGGATAGCTTTTTTCTTGGACGAATAAATATTCAAAAGAATGTCGCATCTTTCTGTTAGTATTTCTGCTATAATATATTACGCTTTATAATATATTATACTTAAGGAGAACAACTCATGAAGCTAAAAAAGAGCCATTTAATGGTAATGGCACTTGTTACATCTTTATTATTAACAGCTTGTAATAATAAAGCGAATAAAAGTGACACAGAGGCAAAAAAACAAGTATTACATGTAACGGTATCGGAAGAAATCCCTTCTCTTGATACTGCGAAAACGATGGATGGTACATCAGCACATGTTATGCAAAACATATTTGAAGGGTTGTATGTATTAGATGATCAAGATCAGCCTATTCCAGCAGTAGCAAAATCGTTTAAAAGAAGTGAAGATGGTAAAAAATATACATTTGATTTGCGTAAAGATGCAAAATGGTCAAATGGAGACAGTGTGACAGCAAATGATTTTATGTTTGCGTGGAAACGTGCAATTAAACCTGAAACAGCGTCTCAATATGCGTACATGCTCTTTCATGTGAAAAATGCGAAAGAGATAAATAAGGGAACAATGCCTCTTGATGAACTTGGGGTTAAAGTTATAAATGATTATAAGTTAGAAGTGGAACTCGAACAGCCAATTCCGTATTTTTTACAGTTGTTAGCACTGCCGATTTACTTGCCACAGCATGAGTCATTTTTGAAAGAACAAGGAAAGAATTATGCATTGGAACCTAGTAATCTCATATATAACGGCCCATTTGTATTAGAGAAATGGAAGCATGAACAAGAGTTTCAATTAAAGAAGAATGCTACATATTGGGATGAAAAGAAAGTGAAATTAGACGAGATAAACTTTCAAATTGTAAAGGATACAATGACCGCTGTTAATTTATACGAAGCTGGTAATTTGGATCGAGTGCCTATTAATTCTCAATTTGTAGACAAGTATAAAGGAAGTAAGGAATTACATATGTCGAGCGAACCTGCAATTGCTATGCTACGTTTTAATGAAAAAAATAGTGCGTTAGCAAATAAGAAAGTGCGTCAAGCTATTTCATTCGCGTTAAATAAAGAGGATTTCGTTGCTCATTTTATTAATAACGGAGCAAAACCTGCAAGTGTACTTGTACCAGTTGGTCATGTAAATGAAGAGACTGGTAAAGATTTTAGAAAAGAAAATGGAGATCTTTCTCCATATGATTTGCAAAATGCGAAAAAGATTTGGGAAGAAGCGAAAAAAGAGCTTGGAGTAGAACAAGTAAATCTCGAGTTTTTAACATTTGAACAAGATAATGCAAAACGTATGGCAGAATATATAAAAGGTGACTTAGAAAAGCATTTGCAGGGACTCGCAATCCAAATTAAACAACAGCCATTTAAGCAAAAATTACAGTTAGAACAAACAGGAGATTACGATATATCTATGGCAAATTGGGGACCGGATTATAAAGACCCAATTAGTTATTTAGAACTCTTTACGACGGATAATCAGAATAACAAAATGAACTATTCTAATCGACACTACGATGAATTAATAAAGAAAGCGAAAAGCGATCTAGTACTAGATCAGAAGAAAAGATGGGAAGTTCTGCAAGAGGCTGAGCGTATTCTGCTAGAGGATGCTGCAGTTGCACCGCTTTATCAAATGGGATCAGCTTACGTACAAAAGGATTATGTAAAAGGAATTGAGAAGCATCAATTTGGTGGTGTTTATACTTATAAGACTGCTTATATTGCTAATGAATAAATAAAAAAACCTTACTTTTAAAAAGTAAGGTTTTTTTAAGAGTACATGGAATAAGGGAATACAGTACAAAGAAGCATACAAACAATCTCTTGTTGTAATTATGTTTGTTTTTAATTATATAAAAAATAATAGATTATATATTTTGTCATTGATATACTTAAAAGGTAATTAAGGTATTAAGATGAATTGATAGAGATATTTGTGTAGAATTATTTGAGTATTGTAAAAAAAGAGGGTCTTAAGTGTGTGATTTGAGCGGGGCTTTTTCTAAATGAATGAATTGGTATGTATAATACTTGGGCGATATTAATTTGGGAATCTCGGGGGATTCTTTGAAGCTAGAAAAAGTAGAGTCAAATTCCATGTACTATTAGGTCCTGGTGTAGGTTTATGGGGATTTGGTTTAAGGAATAAAGGGGATAATTAGTATGAATAAGAAAGTAAAAAGATTTAAATATTTTATGGTTGTATTAGCCTGTATTGCAATTTTTGGCACAATCTTACCTAATGCATTAGATCCAAATGAAACATTAGCAGGTAAAATTTCAATTGTAGTTTTTGGTACAATGGGAGCTTGTTTACTATTCTCTATTATGTATTTTATTGTAAAAAAAGCTATTTTAAGAGGTGGGAAATAAGATGGGACAAAATTTAGAGTTAGAATTTTAATTCATGTACATAAAAAAGGAGAATTTTTATGAAATTACTACGTTTATTTATGGTTCTCACTCTTGTTGTATTGTTAAGTGCATGCAATACAGCAACACAAGTCACAAAGGTTCAAAAAAATGGCGAAACGACTTTAAAAATTGGTTCGTTGCAAGGGTATTACGATGTGCAAACGGTTAAAGCTGAAAAAGGAAAAGTGGAAATTCCTTATGAAGCAGCCGTTGAGGAAGGTACAATTTTATTGCAAGTTACAAAAGATGATAAGGTTATTTATGAAGAAGAAGTTACTTCTCAAAAAGAAGGTCTGCTTTCTTTTGAAGCGCCAAAATCCGGATCATATGATTTAATTGTACGAGTGAAGGGTGAAAAAGAGAAAGCAAAAGAAATTCAAATACATACTAAGCTATGAAAAAACGGCAAGTGGAGTGCACCCGCTTGCCGTTTCCATTTTCGGTTGATTCTATCGCAACATATGTTTATCAATGTAAGAAGTGATCCGCTGAGTCCTACTGTTTATTCCGCCGAAATTCCTGATGAAGTTACAATAAGAGATGAATAAAAGAATGTGTTACAAACCTGATAACTCTTTTTTACAAGAGCAAAAGACTGGGTTTGAAGCGTTTGTATTTGAAAGAGTTCTAGATGGTAAAGGGGGACATAGGGTGATGATCTTTTTAAAGAAGGTGTCTCAGACTTTACTACAGATATTGATTATATATGGGGGTAAATAAGTTGAAAAACATTGAGATTCTAAATAAATACATTGAAGGGTTTTCCGATACTCTCCCTACGTGGTTAAAGTATTTAATTGAGGCAGAGGAGATACATCAAAACTATGAGAATGTACAAGTACTTGAAACATTAAAAACAGATGCGGTGTTGTACTATGTACACCGTACGCTGCAAGTGTTAGATGAATTGCCTATAGATGAAGAAGCGTATCGTATTATTGAAAAGGTACTAACGTATAGTGAGCTTGCAAAGGTAGGCTCTTTAAAACAGCGGGAGCAATGGAAGAAAAACGGGATTAATCTATTCGTACATAACGAGGGTTCTGCTGATATCTTTAGTGATATTCAGTTTATTGAACGTGTGGAGACAAACTTAAACTCTACTGAGTATTTGTTTATTCGAGATTTAATTAGAACACATGGATTAATCGGGCAGTATATCCGCGGGGAGGCTCGTTTGGACTCTCATGTTGATTTAATTAACACATATAAAGAAGAATACGGAGACGTTAGGTTAAAGGAGATTCTATACTATCTTAACCAATGCATTATTGAAGGCGTATCAAAAGCTTTGTGGAGTGAAGTGAAGAACGATGTGAAGATTACAATTGATGGCCTGTTTGATGGTTATATGGAGCCATTTACTTCTCGCATACATAGACTCACGCCAAAACATAAGGAGTCAGTATTTGAAAAAGATATAATTATGGGAAGCGAGAAGAGAGACGTTCAAATATTTTTATCTAATAAGGATTTGTGGTATGTAGAACCGTCTATGCATGCTCTTAGTTTTGAGGATATTTGGACAGTTTTTATTATGTTAAAGAACGAGATAGGATCTAGAAAAGTTCAGCATATACATTTCGAGAAATTGATGCAGCAGTTGCACTATGATTTCAAAGGCGAGAAAAAGGACAACGTGTATCGTAAGCGGGTTATTGAGAAATATCTACGGGAGTACCGTGAGAACGAGAAGCCGAATACAACGCATGTTTCTTTTAAGGCTAAAGTCGATGAAGATATGAAGACTGCGTATGTGTCGTTTCAGTTTTCCGCTGTAGGTGAGGCGTTAATTACCTTCTGTGTAGAGGCAGAAAAGATAGATATGATGCATGCTCGGGCAAATGTGCTGCTGTTTGATTTCTTCGGGTTACGTAAGGATGCATATGATAGATTCCATAACGAAGAAGTGTATCTGGAGCATATGAATAGTTCGGCTGATGATAAACGAATTATTCTTGATTATATAAGGGGAGATACGATTGTAGATGTCGGAGCCGGTGGTGGTGTCATGTTAGACATGATCGAAGAAGAGACCGAGGACAAACGAATCTATGGTATCGATATTTCTGAAAATGTGATTGATACGTTGAAAAAGAAGAAGCAGAACGAGGGGCGTTCTTGGGATGTCATTAAAGGGGATGCAATCAACTTAAGCAGCTCGTTTGAAAAAGAATCGGTTGATACGATTGTATATTCTTCTATTCTTCATGAGCTGTTCTCTTATATCGAGTATGAAGGTAAGAAATTCAATCATGAAGTAATTAAAAAGGGGCTAAAGAGTGCTTACGAAGTGTTAAAGCCAGGAGGTCGTATTATCATTCGTGATGGCATCATGACCGAAGATAAAACGTTAATGCGTGTGATTCGTTTTAAAGATGCAGGCGGAATGAAGTTCTTAGAGCAGTATGTCCGTGAATTTAAGGGACGTATAATCCAGTATGAGGTACTTGCAGACGATACAGTCAAAATGCCTGTTAACGATGCAATGGAGTTCTTATATACGTATACATGGGGCGAGGATTCCTTCGTTCATGAGGTGCAAGAGCAGTTTGGAATATTTACGCCAAACGAATATAAGGATTTCGTAAAGGGTATCTTTGGAGATAAAATAAACATCGTTCAAGCTATGAACTATTTACAGGATGGATATACACAACATCTTAGCGAGAAAATCGAGTTTAAAGATGAGTCTGGGAGTGCTGTTGCGCTACCGGATAGTACGTTTTTTATAGTTTTAGAAAAGAGGTAATGATGTTGAAAAACTTTAAGAATCTTTAGCTAAAGGGCGTGTTCTCTTAATTTTATACTGAGAAACAAGTCAGTTATTAAAAAATCAGGTAATTCAATATCAGGGTGTATTGATAAATGGAAATATAGGGCGAAATGATGAGCTTGGGCGTGCTCCAAAAGGGGTGAATGATGGAAACGGTTTTGTATTTATTTCTCATATTGGAGATGTATATCCAAGTGGGTTATTGCCGATTAAAACCGGGAATATTAGAACAAAATCGCTAGCTGAAATCTATCGAAACTCCCCTGTTTTTCAAAACCTTCGTAATCCTGACAATTATAAAGGAAAATGTGGTGTTTGTGAGTTTCGATATGTTTGTGGGGGATCTCGTTCTAGAACATATGCAATAACGGGAGATTATATGGAAAGCGAACCTTTCTGTGTATACATTCCAAAAGCATTGCGAAAACAGAAAAAGAACGTAAAAAAGGGATATGAGTAAGAATATGCTCATGCCCCTTTTTAAAATTATATAATTTATTGTACTTCGCATCAGTCGTATGATGATCTAAGAAATGAATAACACTCGGTTTCCCATCTTTCGTTAAAGATCCACTATCCTGATTTATTATGCTGAAACGAGTTTTTACGCATAATTTCTATTAAACCGATTTTAATAAAGAATAAAAATTCGTGTCATAGGGGATATCATCTTGATACATATAATTTTTTAGAACGCCTTCTTTTTCAAATCCTAATTTTAATAGCACTTTATTTGAAGCTTCATTTTCAAGAAATACAATTGCCCCAATACGCTTTAAGTGAATGGTATGGAAACCGTATGATATAACCTCAGAAACAGCTTCAGTCGCATATCCTTTTCCCCAGTATTCAGGGAAAAAGGCATAACTTAAATTGGCCCGTTTATGCTCAGAAGACCAATCGTGAAAACCGATGGTACCAATGAGTTCTTTCTTGTTTTTTAATTCAATTCCCCACTTTATACCGCTTCTTGCATTGTAACTCAGTTTAAAGTTATGAATGACTTGTTTCACTTGATCAACATCTTGTAATGGTTTTTGGCCATAATAGCGCAGTACGTCAGTATTAGAGAAGCATTGTAGTATACTCGGTGCATCTTCTTCGGTAAGTTCTCTTAAAATGAGTCGGTCGGTTTTCAATATAGGAAACATGCTTTCACTCCATTTCTTTTGAAACTAGAATGTATTGTTATTATATAATCTAGTCTGAAAATAAAGATTATTCAAGGGTAAAGTATGTTTTTGATTTGTGATAAAATTGATTGTGGAATATATTTCAAAAAGAGGTTTGTATATGGAGAAAAACTCAATTTTAATTGTAGATGATGATCAAGATATTGTTCGATTTGTTAACGCG
Source organism: Bacillus sp. 01N45 (assembly GCF_056399205.1). Classification (NCBI taxonomy): domain Bacteria; kingdom Bacillati; phylum Bacillota; class Bacilli; order Caryophanales; family Bacillaceae; genus Bacillus; species Bacillus sp. 01N45. The sequence goes on along the minus strand of NZ_JBFTQW010000005.1, from coordinate 305,859 downwards.
AATTTAATGCAAGAAGGTTTTAAAGTTTTAAGTGCTCATAACGGAGAAGAGGCTTTAGAAATCATAAATAATAACAGTATTCAACTTGCTATTTTGGATATTATGATGCCAAAAATGGATGGGATAGAATTGTGCAGAAGGATTAGAGAGAAACATAGTTTACCAATTATGTTCTTAAGCGCAAAATCATCGGATGTAGATAAAGTAATTGGATTTAGTACTGGCGCAGATGATTATATTGTGAAACCGTTTAGTACAATTGAATTTATAGCGAGAGTGAAGGCTCAATTAAGAAGGTATACATATTTCAATCAAAATACTGTCCAAGTAATAGAAAAGAAAATAAACATTAGGGGTTTAGAAATAGATGAAGTGTCTAGAACAGTAATGTTATATGGAGAAACAATCAATCTTACGAAAACTGAATATGATATTTTGTACTTAATGGCAGCTGCAAAGAATCGTGTGTTCACTATTGAAGAAATATATGAAAGCGTTTGGAAAGAAAGAGCCTATGAAAGTAATAATACAGTAATGGTTCATATCGCAAGATTAAGAAATAAAATTGAAGAGAATCCAAAAGAACCGAAGTTTATACAGAATGTTTGGGGAGTCGGATATAAAATTGAAGATTAAATCATTACAAGGTATTAGAGCTAAGTTTTTTATCACATTCATATGTAGCATCTTATTAGCAACTGTAAGTATAATAGCGTTTCAAATTGTAATTGGAAATATATATAGTCATGTTACTGCGTTAGAAGAAAAATATTCACTTTTATATGTAATAGCTTTTTTAATTATTACTACAATATACTTTGCATTCATGACAAGAACAATGATGAAAAGGTTATCTGAAATAAATAAGAACGTGAAAGAAATAAGTAATGGTAATTTGGAGATACATATACCTATTTCAAAAAATGACGAGATTGGTGAATTAGCAGCGAATGTTAATAGAATGGCTAAAAGTTTAAAAGAGTCTATCGAAAATGAAAAAAAATCACAGGAAATGAAAACTGAAATGATTAGTAATATTTCTCATGACTTACGAACACCTGTAACATCTCTAATCGGTTACGCGGACCTGTTAGGAAGTCAGCTTCATACAAATAGAGAAGAATGTGAACAGTATGTAAGTATATTAAAGCGAAAAAGTTATGAATTAAAAAATCAAGTAGATGATTTATTAGATTATTGTCAAATAAATTATAGGGAGATTGAATTACATAAAAGTGTAGTAAATATGAAAGCGTTCAGTGAACAAATCATGATTGATTTTGTGCCACAACTAGATGATGCCGATATGAGCTTTCGTATTAAAGGTGATAACGAGTTACATGTGGAAATGGATGTGGCGCTTATGGTGAGGCTGTTCGAAAATGTAATTAGTAATAGTATTATGTACGGGAAAGACGGAAAGGAGCTTTTAATTCAAGTTTCTAAAAGCGACATGAATGTTGAAATAGAAATTAAAAATTTTGGACAATGCATTCCGAATGAGAATCTTCCTTACGTTTTTGAGAAGTTTTATCGTGGTGAAAAATCACGTAGCTCTCATACGGGTGGCAAAGGAATGGGACTTGCAATTGCGAGAAGTATAGCAGAGCTTCATAAAGGGGATATCACTGTGCGCAGTAACGAGAAAGAAACTGTTTTCACTATCGTTTTACCGCATTATAAAGAATTGTAAGAAAGTCGTAAGTATTTCTTTTATATGTCGTAATTTTCACTTCGTATCATGTAGAACAAAGATATGAGAGTGAGGATACATTATGTGGAAGAAGTATGTATTAGTAATTTTAGTTGCGTTTTTAATTATAAGTTGGAGTGTAGTTTATTTAGCTAAAGGTGTTATATCAGTCATTTTTTGGTGGAGTATACAAGTCTTTAGCATAGTATCACTCTTTATTTTGATAGGGGTAACGTTACTATTTGTGTGGAAAGGCATTTTCAGACAGCGAATAGATAGAGAGCTACTCTTCATCGTTCTTTTCTCTATAATTGGAGCTTGGCCCTTAGGGTGGTTTGCTAACATAGGGGGACTTGCTTACCCAGCAGATGTACATTCTATGAGTCCTAAGGTAGTCGTTCGTTTTCCTTTGAATGAACGAGCATTAATAGGTTGGGGCGGTGATCGGTTAGAAACAAACTATCACGTTATAAAACCAAATGAAAGGTGGGCATATGATATTCTCATTCCGCCTGCTGAAGTGAAAAGTCGTAAGTTAGGAGATTATGGAATATATGGAGCGAAAGTAATGGCACCAGCTTCTGGAACAGTTGTATCCATCAATAATGATGAAAAAGATGTAGTTCCGGGAGAGGATAATTTTGAGTCAATGGCGGGGAATCATATTTATTTGCAACTAGATGAATCAGGGACATTTTTGATTCTTGCCCATTTAAAAAAAGGATCAATTAAAGTGAGGGAAGGCCAACATGTAAATGAAGGAGATGTACTTGCTCAAGTTGGTAACTCAGGAAGTTCAAGTGAGCCGCATTTACATATTCATCATCAAAGGCAGGATCCATCCAAGGTGAGCATATTTCTTTCGGAAGGATTACCACTTTACTTTCGAACTGAAAAAGGTACGATAATGCCAGAAAGAGGTACATACATAAGTGGTAATGAAAAAAGGTATTCCAGTTTTATTGGAATACCTTTTCTCATTACCCTACAAATGTTTGATAAAGTAAGAAAATATTTAAAATGATAACAAGTGCAGCGATGATCCAAGCGATAAAGGTTGTTATGCGGTGATTAACGAGCGCACCCATAATTTTTTTATTGCTTGTAAACATAATAAGTGGCACTAATGCAAAAGCAATACCGAATGATAAGACGACTTGGCTCATGACTAGTGCGTAAGTTGGATTTACACCTAAAGCGATAATAACTAATGGTGGAATCATTGTAATGAAACGTCGTAAATATAACGGAATATGCATTCGAATGAAACCTTGCATAATAATATCACCTGACATTGTACCGACAGACGAGCTAGATAGTCCTGCTGATAAGAGCCCAATTCCAAATAAAGCAGCTGATACAGGGCCGACTAAAGTACTGAACTGGTTAAAAGCAACATCGAGATCTTCGACATGTAAGCCGTTTTTAAAGAATAGTGCAGCCGCAACAATTAACATACTTGCATTAATTGCTCCAGCGATAACCATTGCGATAATGATATCAATAAACTCGAAACGGAAAATTTTTTTCTTTTGTTCATCAGTTGTTCCGACCACGCGGCGTTGTGTCAATGCAGAATGTAAATAGATTGCATGTGGCATAACTGTCGCACCTAATATCCCTGCTGCAAGTAATATACTGTCTACACCTTGGAATTTTGGAATAAATAGTCCTGAAAGAAGGGGACTTAATTCTGGTTTTGCATAAAAAACTTGAATCCCAAATGCTATTACTACGATAAAAATCATCCCTGTAATAATAGCTTCTAGTGGGCGAAATCCTCTGCGTTGAAACTCAAGAATAATAAATGATCCGACTGCTGTAATTAAAGCAGCTGGTAACATCGGAATTCCAAATAATAAATACAATCCGAGTGCTGCCCCGATAAATTCCGCTAAATCTGTAGCCATAATAACGAGTTCACCTTGAATCCATAAGCCAATAGACACAGGTTTTGGAAAGTGTTCGCGAGCAATTTCAGGTAAATTATTTCCCGTAGCAATTCCTAATTTAGCTGATAAAGTTTGAATTAATACTGCCATTAAGTTAGACGCGAATATAACCCATAATAGTAAATATCCATATTGTGAACCAGCTGCGATATTTGTAGCAAAGTTACCAGGGTCAATATAAGCTACGGATGCGATAAAAGCGGGTCCTAAAAACGGTAACAGTCTTTTCCACCCTTTCGTTTCTCCACTTAAAGCTAAGTGTGCTGATTGAACAGTTGTACTTTGAGAAGGGACTTGTTCATCTTTTGATATATCTTTATTCATAGTAGTTTTCCCCTTTGAAATGTTAACTTGATGAAATTATTGTAAGTATTCTTATTGTTTATTTCAATACATTTAAATGTATCAGATGATATTTTTATTTGAACACAAATGTTTCCTTAGTGCAAATTATATGCCTTGCTGCAATGGATGGTGTTGTGTTATAAAAAAATGGGAGTTTATGGTGTGATTACATGGGGAAACATAATGAATTAAAGGGCTAATTTTGAAATTTATGTGAACATAGAGCCTATATTACAGCATATTAATTGATGGAAATGAAATTGTATGATATATAATATATTGGGATTACAACATAACCATAGTGTTTTGTGATGTAATCTTGTTTTTATTTTCGTTAACTTATAGAAAAAATTGTAAATAGAAGAAAATAGGCTAAGTACAATTTAGTATGTATTTTCTTATTATATATGTTTTGATATGAACGTTAACTTATACATGATTTTAAAATTTAGATAGGTGGTAGAAATAAATTGGCAACTACAAAACCATATAGAGTATTACTATATTACATGTACACAACAATTGAAAATCCAGAAGAATTTGCTGAACAGCATTTAGAATTTTGTAAATCACTTGAGTTAAAAGGAAGAATTCTTGTAGCGACAGAAGGAATTAACGGAACTTGTTCTGGAACTGTTGAGCAAACAGAGAAATACATGGAAGCAATGAACAATGATCCACGTTTTGCTGGAATCGTTTTTAAAATTGATGAGGCAGATGAACATGCATTTAAGAAAATGCACGTACGCCCTCGTCCAGAGTTAGTTACACTTCGTCTAGAAGACGACATTAATCCGAAAGAAATAACTGGTAAATATTTAGAGCCAACAGAATTCTATGAGGCAATGAAACAAGAAGATACAGTTATCATTGATGCACGAAATGATTATGAGTTTGATCTAGGTCACTTTAAAGGTGCGATTAAACCGGATATTGAATCATTCCGTGAGTTGCCAGATTGGATTAGAGAAAACAAAGAAACACTTGAAGGTAAAAAGATTTTAACATACTGTACAGGCGGAATTCGTTGTGAGAAGTTTTCTGGTTGGTTAGTTCGTGAAGGTTACGAAGATGTAGGTCAGCTTCACGGCGGTATTGTAACGTACGGAAAAGACCCAGAAGTACAAGGTGAGCTTTGGGATGGACAATGTTACGTGTTCGATGAGCGTATCTCTGTACCAGTAAACCAAAAAGAGCATGTTATCGTTGGTAAAGACCACTTTACAGGTGAACCTTGTGAGCGCTATGTAAACTGTGCAAATCCAGAATGTAATAAGAAAATTTTATGTTCTGAAGAAAACGAAGCGAAACATTTACGTGCATGTTCTCATGAATGTCGTGTACACCCACGTAATCGTTATATCGTTCAACACGAATTAACTGAAGAGCAAGTAGCTGCTGCATTAGAGAAAATCGAAGCAGGGAAGTAAGCTAAATTATTGTAATAAAAAAGTACTCCAAATTTTATTTTGGAGTACTTTTTTTACTATGTGTTTTTTATCAGTTTTTGTCGGTAAGTCGATATATCTTAAAAATCGCTGATATAATTTGAGTTGCGCCGATATATTCGAAAAATCGCTGATAAAAATTTCATTTACTGAAGCGTACCACATATTTGTAATTTGAAAATAACTTTCTTTACTTCCTATCATCTTTCTCTTTAACAGCAGAAAGTACAGTTTGTTTTACCCATGATTTTCTTCGTTTATGTTGTAGACTCCATTGGTATAAACTTTGCGCACCTAAAATAAGTGAAATGACTATGCCGCTAATTGCTATTAAAAGCGCGAAAAATTCAAGTGGAGACGAGATTTTGTTTGAATCGGTGTTTCTTAAAAGATCAATCATAGTAAACCCTAACATTTGGCCTACTACAGAGTAGAGCGTTAAAATTAATAGTAAAAGGCTATCTTTTTTAGAAGCGACATTTTCTTGATATTTAAACAAACTATCAAGATTTTGTTTTGCATTCGAGTATAGTACTTCAATGTTAAATAGATTTCTTAAGCGGAAGAAAATATCTTCACTCTGTGATTGGGATACTAACTCTAAAGAGAAGTAATTTGCTGTAAATGAATTGATTGAATAAATTAATTTCTCTATTTCATTTGTATCTTGTTCAATGTTAAGTTCAGCATAAGCGTTTGCCATTTTTAATAAAACAACTTTATGAAATAGATTTAATAACAAAGCGTAATAAAACTCCCCGTACATTTGACTAGCAAGTTTAGCGATTGCTTGCTCACCTTCATTTGTTATACATGTAAAAATATGTTCTTCCATAACAAAGTAGCGATTAGGAGCCCATCTTTGATAAGAATGTTTTGTTAAATAATCTTGAATATAAGGGATGTTATTTGCGCTAATATACGGATTGCCATCGTCTGTTAATCCGGAAAGACTGGAAGTTCGGTATACATCGATTATATGAAGGTCTGACTCTTTATTCACGGATAATAAAGTTTGTACATACATTCTTTGGTCTTCAAAGAAAGGAAAGGTTTGAAAGTAAGAGCTCCGCAATCTCTTTTTCTCAAAGAAGTCTGTTACACCATGAAATAAATCACCGAATATAAGTTTTTCCACTTGTGAGTATTGTTTTCCGTTACATTCAATACAAATAGTCTCGTTTGTATCATTTTTAGTCTCAAGTACACGGAAGCGGGCGGCGAATTCGATTGCTTCTGATAATGTCATGTTTGGAGCGGTTTCTACTTCTGTCCGAATTGTTAAGAAGCCAAGCTCATAAGGGCAAAGTGTTACATCAATAGAATGAATCTTGAATGGAACAGAAATCAAATTTGTTGTTAAATGTCCAGTTAAGTTAAGGTCTTTAGAATAGCGTTGTAATCCTTTTTGATGCTCTGAGTGAGGAAATAGAATTTTATTTGTAAATGAAAGATAGTATGCTTCCATATTTTGATGTGAAACTTGAAACTTTCCGTAGTATGTATTTTCATTTTCAAGATGATCGAGTCGAAAAGGACGGAAATCATTTTTCTGTAAGAAAGGGAACATATTTTGTTCATATCCAGTTTTAAAAGAAAACGGGAATATAAATTGAAATATAGCTGTTGTCACATCTTTTTCCTCGATTGTTTGTATTGCCTCCATTTACATTGTTTCCTTTCCATATATGCTATAAAAACAACATACCCAAATTTATTTGAAAATAACCACTGTTTTATACTCGATTAAGAATGAAAATTCAGCTTATTTAGTAGGGGACATGTATAATGTTATGTATATTAAATGTTATAAAATTGTATTTTGAAAAGGGGGATGTTGTATGCGTATTTTAGTATTAGGAGCTGGTGGCGTCGGAGGCTTTTTTGGAGGTCGATTAGTCGAAAAAGGAGAAGATGTTACGTTTCTTGTCCGCAGTAAAAGAAAACAGCAATTAGAGGAAAGGGGACTTGTTATTCGTAGTGTTAACGGGGATTTTTCCTTCCAACCGAAATTAATAACGAAAGAAGATCGAACTTCTCCGTTTGACGTTATTTTATTTTCAACAAAAGCGTATCACTTAAACGAGGCGATTCAAGATTTGAAGCCGTTTGTAGGTGAAAATACTGTCATCATTCCATTGTTAAATGGTATTGCTCATTTATCACTATTACAAAAGGAATTCGGCGTGGAAAAAGTAATTGGCGGTTTATGCTTTATCGAGACGACGTTAAACGATCAAGGAGAGATTGTACAAACGAGTGTTGCCAACAGACTTGTATTTGGAGAAATGAAGTCTCAAGATTCAGAGAGAATAAAGCATATTTCTAAAGCATTTGCAGGTACGAAATCTAGTTTTGTTTTAAGTGAAAATATTATGCAAGATATGTGGCATAAATATTTATTTATTACTGTAATGTCGGGTGTGACGACATTAATGCGTGCAGCGATAGGACCGATTCGCGAAAGTGAAGGTGGACGCGATTTTATCCAAAACTTATTTGAAGAATGTGTGCAAATCATGAGATCTATGAAAGCTCCAGTTAAGGATGGAATTGCCCAAGAACATATGAAAAAAATTGATAAAATTTCGTATGATATGAAGTCATCGATGCAGCGTGATATGGAAAAAGGTTCGTTCGTTGAAGGCGAGCACATACAAGGATACTTACTAGATGTAGCGGAACAATTTTCTATAGAAGCACCATTATTAGGGGCAGTATATCAAAATTTGAAAGTGTATGAAGAAATGACCTTTAACAGATCAGCAATACAATTGGATGTATGAAAAAATAAAAAAGAAAGCAATATATAAGTGTATTGCTTTCTTTTTTATGACAAATTATTTATTTCTTTTCGTTCTATCTGTCAAATTTATTTCCTGTTCACGTTTACCGTATAATTGATTAATTTCATTTGCTAATGCATCTAAATAGGAATCGGAAAAAATAGGCTTCTTTTCTTTAGACATATGAGTCTCCTTTATCGATTTTTTAGTATTCATTATGTATATTTACCAGCGGATTATGCGCAATCATTTAAATTTTTTCTTTTTAAAAATTTTTGTTTACATTTTGAAAATAAAGGAGTATTATAATCCACAGTTTCAATTTTCTAAATCGCTGAAACCGCATGGTGCGGGGGACCCGTTCTTATGGATTAGTACTTAATCCAATGGGGTGAATCCTTGAAAAAGGTAGGGCTACTCATAGGCCCGAATCCGACAGCTAACCTCGTAAGCGTTATATTGAGAAGGAAGGTGGAGCTTGTGCGACAAAAAAAATAATGTCTACAAGTCTATTTCGTTATGGCTTGTAGACATTTTTTGTTTTCTGAAGAAATCGTTTACCCGCTGTAACTAGCAGAAAAGTTCGTACAAAATTATTGGAGAGTGGACAGCAGTGGTTTCATCAATCAAAAGGTTTTTAATTGGAAGGCCGTTAAAATCAACTGAGTTAGGAGAGCAAAAGCTTAATAAAACGAAGGCGTTAGCTATTTTATCTTCTGACGCATTGTCATCGGTCGCATACGGACCAGAGCAAATATTAATCGCACTAGCAGGCCTAGGAGCAGTAGCTTATTGGTATTCTATTCCTATCGCTGTTGGGGTATTAGTATTATTGACAGCCCTTATTTTATCTTATCGACAAATTATTTTTGCTTATCCGCACGGCGGGGGCGCATACGTAGTATCAAAAGAAAATTTAGGGATGAATCCAGGGCTAATAGCTGGAGGATCTTTATTAGTCGATTATATTTTAACTGTTGCAGTAAGTGTATCAGCAGGTACAGATGCGCTTACATCAGCTTTCCCTAGTTTACATGCACATAATGTAATCATTGCGATTATATTTGTTATATTGATTACTATTTTAAATTTAAGAGGGGTAACGGAATCAGCTTCCGTTTTAGCATATCCTGTTTATTTATTCGTTTTAGCACTATTTATATTAATTGGTGTAGGTATTTATAATATTATAACTGGTCAAGTTTCACCGACATTACATTCACCGATTGGAACACCAGTTGCAGGAATTAGTTTGTTTTTACTGTTACGAGCATTTGCTTCAGGAAGCTCTGCTTTAACGGGTGTTGAGGCAATATCTAACGCAATTCCAAACTTTAAGGATCCTGCACCTAACAATGCAGCGAAAACATTGCTCGCAATGGGTGCATTACTTGCAGTTTTATTTTCAGGAATTGTTTTCTTAGCTTATTATTACGGAATTAATCCAAGTAAGGAAGTAACAGTTGTTTCACAAATTGCTGAACAAACTTTTGGACGTAATTTCATGTACTATTTTATACAGGGTACAACTGCTTTAATATTAATTCTTGCTGCTAACACAGGGTATTCTGCATTCCCGCTATTAGCAGTTAACCTTGCAAAAGACAAATTCATACCGAGAATGTTTACGATTAGAGGAGACCGCCTAGGTTACTCAAACGGTATTATTATACTTGGAATTGCTTCGATTATTTTAATTGTAGCTTTCCAAGGGCAAACAGAACATTTAATTCCGTTATATGCAGTAGGCGTATTTATTCCGTTTACACTCTCTCAAACGGGGATGGTATTAAAATGGCTTCGTGAAAAACCTGAAGGATGGGCTTTGAGATTAACGGTCAATTTAATTGGTGCAGTCATTAGTTTTATTGTAATGAGTATGTTCTTTTTAACTAAGTTCGCACAAGTTTGGTCAATCCTTATTTTCTTACCTGCCATCATCTTCTTGTTCCATAGAATTAAGAAGCATTACGATGCAGTGGGTGATCAATTAAGTTTAAAAACTTGTGAGCCACTTGTTCCAATTGAGGGAAATGTAATTGTTGTTCCTGTAGCTGGTATGACGCATGTAGTAGAAAATTCATTGAACTATGCGAAGGCTCTTTCAGCAGATCAAGTTATTGCTGTATATGTTGCTTTTGACAGAGAAGAGGAAAAGAAATTTGAAGAGAAATGGAAGAAGTGGCAACCTGAAGTAAGGCTTGTTACCTTACATTCTCATTATAGAAGTATTATTCAGCCACTAACAAAGTTTATTGATACAGTACAATATAAAGCGAGTGAGTCAAATTACCGAGTTACTGTAGTTATACCACAGTTCATTCCGAAAAAAGGTTGGCATAACATTCTTCATAATCAGTCTAGTTTACTCATTCGTGCGTATTTACTCTATAAACGAAATGTTGTTATTACGACAGTTCCATATCATTTGAAAAAGTAAGAAGATTTTTTAAGGATAGCTTTACGAAAGTGAAGCTATCCTTTTTGTGTATACACTATGCATAATTGCATACGGGTCTGGAAGATATATCAATATAATTTTTGTATCTATGAATAAGTAGAGGTTTTTGTTGTGATATATGGATATTTCAATTGAAAAAGTGAAGTGGATTATATTTTGAAATAAGGACAGGAAAGCTTGAAAATAAAGGGAATGAAAATACTTCTTTACGTTATATAAATAGCTGTGTTTAAATGACCTTACAGTACAAAACTTACATGAAAACAAAACGGAATTTCATATTTACGTACGTTATTTAGTTTAAAATGAATAATATTTTTATGTAATATATTCACTGTGTGAATGTGAGAATGGCTATAAAATAGAAATTTTATACAATATTATTCATACTAATCACATATGAAATGTTTTATAACAATAAGTAAGTACTGTAGCAATAAAAGTTGGGAGAGGTGGTTCGTACATGGATCGCGGTGAGAACGTTCTCTATTTTAACCATCTCAAACTATATGCAAGAAAATAGAATAATAAAATGCGATAGTAATAGTTGCTAATACATAGGAGGAGTTAAAGTGAAAAAGACTTTAATTACAGGGTTATTGGTTACAGCAGTATCTACGAGTTGTTTTATTCCTGTAAGCGCTTACGCTAAGGAAGGGCAAACAGAAGTGAAAACAGTATATGCACAAAATGTAATTGCTCCAAATACATTATCCAATTCAATTAGAATGTTAGGATCACAGTCACCGCTTATACAAGCATATGGACTAGTGATTTTACAGCAGCCAGACATTAAGGTGAATGCGATGAGTAGTTTGACGAATCATCAAAAGTTTGCAAAGGCAAATGTAAGAGAGTGGATTGATGAATATAATCCGAAGCTAATCGATTTAAATCAAGAGATGATGAGATATAGTACTAGATTTAATAGTTATTATAGTAAGCTCTATGAACTAGCAGGAAACGTCAATGAAGATGAACAGGCAAAAGCAGATTTTACAAATGCATATGGAAAATTACAATTGCAAGTACAAAGCATCCAAGAGAGTATGGAGCAAGATTTATTAGAGTTAAATCGATTTAAAACGGTATTAGACAAAGATAGTAGCAACTTATCACTTAAAGCTGATGAAGCAATAAAAACACTGCAAGGATCAAGTGGAGATATTGTGAAATTAAGAGAAGATATTAAAAGAATTCAAGGAGAAATCCAAGCGGAATTAACGACTATTTTGAATAGACCTCAAGAAATTATTAAAGGTTCTATTAATATCGGTAAACAAGTATTTACAATTACAAATCAAACTGCGCAAACGAAAACAATTGATTTCGTTTCTATCGGTACTTTAAGTAATGAAATTGTAAATGCTGCAGATAGTCAAACGAGAGAAGCAGCTCTTCGCATTCAGCAAAAGCAAAAAGAGCTACTACCACTTATTCAAAAGTTATCACAAACTGAAGCAGAGGCGACACAAATTACATTCGTTGAAGATCAAGTAAGTAGCTTTACAGAACTAATCGATCGTCAAATTACAACTTTAGAAACGTTATTAACGGATTGGAAAGTTTTAAACAATAATATGATCCAAATTCAAAAGAATGTTGAAGAAGGCACATATACAGATAGTAGTTTACTTCAAAAACATTTCAATCAAATTAAAAAAGTAAGTGATGAAATGAATAAACAAACGAATCAATTTGAAGATTACGTTACAAACGTTGAAGTACATTAAAAATAAGTAACGATATAGGGAGAGAAGAAAAATGACAAAAAAACCTTATAAAGTAATGGCTCTATCAGCACTTATGGCAGTATTTGCAGCAGGAAATATCATGCCAGCTCATACGTATGCAGCTGAAAGTACAGTGAAACAAGCTCCAATTCATGCGGTAGCAAAAGCTTATAATGACTATGAAGAATACTCATTAGGACCAGAAGGCCTAAAAGATGCAATGGAAAGAACAGGTTCAAACGCTTTAGTAATGGATCTGTACGCTTTAACAATTATTAAACAAGGGAATGTTAACTTTGGTAATGTATCCTCTGTTGATACGGCTTTAAAAGGGAAAGTAATTCAGCACCAGGATACAGCTAGAGGAAATGCGAAACAATGGTTAGATGTATTAAAGCCGCAGCTTATTTCAACGAATCAAAATATCATTAACTACAATACGAAATTCCAAAACTATTATGATACGTTAGTTGCTGCGGTGGATTCGAAGGATAAAGCGACTCTTACGAAAGGGTTAACTAGATTATCAAGTAGTATTAATGAAAATAAAGCGCAAGTAGATCAGTTAGTAGAAGACTTAAAAAAATTCCGAAACAAAATGACGTCCGATACGCAAAACTTTAAAGGTGATGCAAATCAAATTACATCTATATTAGCTAGTCAAGATGCTGGAATTCCGCTTCTGCAAAATCAAATTACAACGTACAATGAAGCAATTAGTAAATATAATGCAATTATTATCGGTTCATCTGTTGCAACAGCACTAGGACCAATTGCAATTATCGGTGGTGCAGTAGTTATTGCTACAGGTGCAGGAACGCCGCTAGGAGTCGCATTAATTGCAGGTGGTGCCGCAGCTGTAGGCGGTGGTACAGCTGGAATCGTATTAGCGAAGAAAGAACTTGATAATGCACAAGCTGAAATTCAAAAAATAACAGGACAAGTTACAACTGCTCAATTAGAAGTAGCTGGGTTAACGAACATTAAAACACAAACGGAGTATTTAACAAATACAATTGATACTGCAATTACAGCGTTGCAAAACATTTCAAACCAATGGTACACAATGGGATCAAAATACAATTCTTTACTTCAAAATGTAGATTCAATTAGTCCAAACGACCTTGTTTTCATTAAAGAAGATTTAAACATTGCGAAAGATAGCTGGAAAAACATTAAAGACTATGCAGAAAAGATTTATGCTGAAGATATTAAAGTAGTAGATACGAAAAAAGCATAATCGGATACGAATCGTTAGAGCGTTAAGTATTGATGAGTGATTTGAAGCTCCTGTTCAGTTGTGAGCAGGAGCTTTTTATACCCTTATAAAGAAAATAGGTGAAAAGTATGCAGAAACGATTTTATAAAAAATGTCTTTTAACGTTAATGATTGCTGGAGTGGCAACGAGTAACGCATTTCCTTTACATCCTTTTGCAGCAGAACAAAACGTAAAAACATTGCAAGAAAGTGCGGAAAATTATTCGCTAGGGCCAGCTGGATTCCAAGATGTTATGGCGCAAACGACATCGAGCATATTTGCAATGGATTCATATGCAAAATTAATTCAAAATCAGCAAGAGACTGATTTGAGTAAAATAAGTTCCATTAATAGTGAGTTTAAAGGAAATATGATTCAGCACCAAAGAGATGCAAAAATTAACGCAGCGTATTGGTTAAATTATATGAAGCCTCAAATTATGAAAACAGATCAAAATATTATTAATTACAATAATACTTTTCAAGCGTATTATAATAGCATGCTAGTAGCGATTGAACAAAAGGATAGTGGAAAATTAAAAGCGGATTTAGAAAAGTTGTATGCGGATATTGTAAAGAATCAAAATGAGGTAGATGTATTATTAGGGGATTTGAAAGCTTTTCGCGATAGAATGGCGAAAGACACAAATAGTTTTAAAGAGGATACAAATCAATTAACAGCAATTTTAGCAAGTACGAATGCTGGCATTCCAGCTCTAGAGCAACAAATAAATACATATAACGATTCAATCAAAAAGAGTAATGATATGGTCATTGCTGGTGGCGTACTTTGCGTAGCACTAATAACATGTCTTGCTGGCGGACCGATGATTGCGATTGCGAAAAAAGATATCGCAAATGCAGAAAGAGAAATCTCCAATTTAAAAGATAGAATTTCTGGCGCACAAGCTGAAGTGGCAATATTGACAGATGTAAAAAATAAAACAACAAATATGACTGAAACAATTGATGCAGCAATTACAGCATTGCAAAATATATCAAATCAATGGTATACAGTAGGGGCAAAGTATAATAATTTACTGCAAAACGTAAAAGGAATCAGCCCTGAAGAATTTACCTTCATAAAAGAAGATTTACATACAGCGAAAGATAGCTGGAAAGATGTAAAAGATTATACAGAAAAATTACATGAAGGCGTGGCGAAGTAAACAGTGGACTAGTTCCGCTGTTTATTTTTTTATCCTGTTTTTTGTGAGAGTTGGACTTGTAATTTGATATATAAATTTTCTGTGTTTTTTATCTATGTTATTAATAACATTTAGACAAATTGATACTAATAACATAGATGAATTTCTGATGGGGTACCATCAGAAAAATGGGGATTTACAACGCTAAGTCCATTTTTAAGCCGATCCCCTCATTTTTAACCATGTTAAGAAAGTTTCAATGGTCTTAAAGAATGTAACGAGATCATTTTTTGAATTAAAATGGTATTCTCCAAGTAAATTAAAGAGTAATTATTAAACAAAGTAAAGGTAGAAGTTGAAATAAGTAAATTGTTTTCAATCTTATAAAATATATTATTTTTGTATAAAAATAATATATTTTATAGCTCTTTTTTATTATTAGTGTAATACCCTAATCATTTGCAGCAGAATAGGGAAAAAAGATACCCTAAGGTGCCTTCCTCCGAATTGATATTAACCATGTTAAATGCTTGCCGGTGCATCGATTGAAACATTGATAGTAGTAGGACTTCCGAAAATAGAGATTTTTACAGCATCAACTACTATCTCATTGCTATCTTTATTTGATTCATTTCCTTCAACCATTCTATCTAGTTTGTCTGACCATGTTAACCCTGTAGCTTTTATCATGGCTTTAACAGTGTCTAGGTCTGGAGCGCCATTATATAAAATACTGTTAATTGTTTTATCATCTCTTCTCAGGCTCACACTAACCCATTTAGCTTCTGATGTACTATCTTCAGCTTTTGTGTAATAAAAACGATGAGTTTCAGTGCTTTCTTCATATTCAAGATTAAAAGGTAGTATTTGAATACCTTGATTAACTGAATCGTCTTTAATATTGTTGTAGTTTTGCAGATATTGATCTGTAGTCATATCCTGAAATGCTAATTTCCCTTTTGGTTTTGTTTCATCCTTTTTGTATGTAGGTTCAGATGACTTTGATTCAGTTGTAGTTTTCTCATCTGGGTTACAAGCAACCATCCCCATAAGTAATGCGCTAAAAGTTAATGCTGTAAGTAATTTTTTTTCATTATTATGCTCCTTCGTTTACAGATGACTTTCAACCAGCTTTTTAGCTTCCTTGTGAAAAATACGGCGTTTTCTTCTCTTGTTACTTCTAATTTAGTTCTTTTTGTACCCGATTTACTAATCAATTCGAAGTGAATATAACCGTTAGTTAGTGACTTAGGTTTCTTAAATTTGATTTTCTTAATATCCTGGTATTATATCTCTACAATCCTCTTGCTAATGTCCAACACTTCTGAAGATTTGAAAGCGATTTGTTCATTATCGACGATTAAAACCCAGTTATAAGTCCTGAATTATTTCATCTTTATATCTCTCAAATAAAATATTTAAAGTAAGTATAACAAATTAAGGTCATCCATTTTGTTATACATTTTTCCTTTGTAAAGCGTAAAAAAGTAATGAATAGAACGATTGGATTATAAGAAGGCAATATCCAAAGTAATGTGAGATGCGTATGTTAATAATTTTTAATTTGAAAGTCTAGTTGCATCTTACGTTAAGGACGTTCTTTTGCAGTTATAACTATCTTGTTAGAAAATAGGGTCTAAGCTTCAGATGACAAGAATGGAAGTCATTCAAATAGAAACGAATCCTGTAATAAAACATTTAGTCAAAAAAGTGAATTCCAGTATGAGTTCTGATGTCTGTACTAAAAGTAAAAATCATAAAATCCGTTTAAGAAATTATGTGTAAAAGGAATAAACGGTGGTTATCCGACATGTCCTATCTGCTACAGCACAGAATAAGAAAAACCTATCATTGAATCAGAAAATGAACGATTGAAGAAAAAATGATAACAGTTTGCTCAATATGCTACGTTAATCCGACTGTTAGAAGGATTGAAATGAAAATATTGTCCGATTTAATAAAAGTGGTTGGCAAGCATTATGGATATCGAAAAAATATAGGGGAAGTACATTAGAAAATAGCAGATGGGGAATTCGGTATAGAAATCGATGTACTTGAAAAAATAGAAGTGCATTTAGTAAGACAGCCAACAGGTTAAAAGATTGGACTTTCTGATAAATGATTGTTATATACCTTTAACAAACTACATTTAAGCATTGCTCGCCATAACAACTTAGCTTTTTCAGTAGCTTAGATATTAGAACGTAATTTCGAGGTTGTAATAAGAAAGGGTGACGATTACGCGTGTAACGGAACAGGGGTAACTCAAAACGGTATTGGAGTGGATAGTAGGTATCCATTGGGATCATGTGCTTGCGAAGCAGGTGGTCGCCAGTCCCATAGAAGACGAGTACATGAAGAAATCGCTGCATTAACCATGGGGCAGGCAGATAAGAAGAAAATTATATCTCGTTCAATGGGGTTAGGGACATGAAACAACTAACACTGAAAGGTAATTAAACAAAAGCTTTATTTGAATTAGTTTTATTAATAAAAAAGAGCCGTATTACGGATCTTCTTAAAAAATTTATTAATCATTTGTTTTCTAACTAAAACAAAAACCCCAATTATATACTTTTCAGGAAAGTTAACGGAAGGTGACATTAATTGAATTAAAATTTGTATTTATCATTTGAATTAACCTTTACTGTTTCTATAAGTTCATGTTGTATACTGAAATTCGGTAGTAACAATAGAAATAGGAAATCAGACAAAAACAGTAATCTATGTAGAACCAGAGGTTACTTATGAATTTTTTACTATTCTTAAATATGAGAAGTTTATTATAGGTAATGTAGATTAATTAGTGGAATAGGTATTGGTAACGATAGGATAAAAAAGTCAAAATAAATAATTTTCGTTATAATTTTACCGCTTAACCGGAAAAAATGTAGCGAAAATACTATTTTGTGTTTGTTATAATTTAATTGAGTTTTTTATGAACTGTATTGTATTTATTCAAGTTCAGTATCTTATTCACTGTGTTTTAAAAAGCATTCACTTGTAATAAAAGTGAATGCTTTTTAATTTGTAGTTCTATTAAAGAGAACTTAATTAGCATGAAACGATTTAAAACCCTATAAAATCGTTTCATGCATATTTAAAGGAGGAAAATCATGATAAACAAAGCAATTGCTGAATGTATTGGTACATTTGTATTGGTACTATTTGGAACTGGAACAGCTGTAATAGGTGGAGGAGTGGAAGGAATCGGTATTTTAGGAATTGCGATGGCCTTTGGATTATCAATTGTTGCTATGGCATATAGCATTGGAACAATTTCTGGTTGCCATGTTAATCCTGCGGTATCTATTGCCATGTTTATAAATAAACGAATGACGGCTAAGGAGCTTGCGTATTATATAGTAGCACAAATCTTAGGTGCTTTATTAGGAACTGTAACCTTAGTAACCATTTTAAAATCATCGGGAATGACATTAAGTAACTTAGGTCAGAATAGTTTTGGAAATTTAGGGGCATCGGGTTCATTCATAGTTGAATTCGTGTTAACATTTGTCTTTATTTTAGTTATTATCGCTGTAACTGGTAACAAGGGGATTACTAATTTAGCTGGAATTGTAATTGGTCTTACTTTAGTGTTAGTGCACTTATTAGGTATCTCATTAACAGGAACTTCTGTTAATCCTGCACGTAGTTTTGCACCAGCATTATTTGCTGGTGGAGAAGCTATTTCTCAATTATGGGTATTCATTATTGCTCCAACCTTAGGTGGAATCGCTGCTGCTATGGTGGGGAAATCTTTATTGAATACTGAGAAATAACATTATCTATTTTTAATAAACACGTTGTCTTATAATGTGATAAAGATAGCTTGATGTGATAATTAATAGTATCCACTTCAAGTAGTAAGAGAAAACGTTATATTTTGCCATGATTTGAAAATGCCTCCAATTGGAATTGGAGGCATTTTCATTTAATATAAGAAAATATGTAGAGTCAATAAAATTCATTAATTTAGTGAGTCTTCTATATAAATACAAAAATAGCCGGTACTCGAATTGAGTATCGGTTATTTTTCCGTGTCATAATATCTATTATTGCTTTCCCATCTTTGCAATTATATTATAACTTAATGGGATTTGTTAAACGTTTTCATTTTTTCCTCTAATAAGGAAATTTAAGAAAACTTATTGAAAAGGATCTGTGTAATAATAATAACTGACAACTAAATAGGTTGTCTCCTTAAAAATTGCAAGAGCAAGATCCCTTATTGTAAACCTCTTCTGCATTCCTAGCCAGAAGAGGTTTCTTCCAATATAAATAGAGAATCTATCTTGCTTCCTCCTTTACTTTTGCTAATATGAAAAACTCAGATATTCGAAATTGATTATTATTAGAATCAATGATGTACCTTTGTGTATTATTAAAAAATGATTTAAAAAATAAGAATAATGTGATGCGAAATTTCCGTATCAAGAGAAAAATCATTAATTTTTTTGAAGAATTACTTTGATAGAATAAATATAAGAAGTTTTTCTTTGGTATTCGTCTCATGTGCCTAAAGAATTTGTATACAAAAAAACAAACATATCCAATGTATGTTTGTTTTTTTTGTAGCTAATTAAGAAATATTTTTGACTAGATTAATAATAGGTATTTAAAATAGGTTCAATACAATTAATGAGAATAGTAATGCTTGAAATATAAACATGCATTTTAACACATAAGGATAAATTTTAGGAAACCTATTTTTGCTTGTAACAGGAAATTTTATATTATTTTTAAAGTTTTTTTCATGAAATAATAGATTTAATCCTTAAGTATCTCCATGTTTTCATAGGAGATGTATACTTTCTGATTATAAGTGTTAGTTTATGAACTGTTTACTAAGAAAACTCCTCAATACTATTGAGGGGTTTTCTATTTAAAAAGCGGGATGTAAACTACTCGCCACTTAGCAAAACTTAAAGTGGGAGCTTCTCAAGTTCCGAGACGAAAGTAACCTTTCGTCTCCCTGAGCGTTACTTCGGGGTGTTCCAACCCTAGATGTTCAACGCATAGGCGCTCTTTTGGTACGGTTGATATTTTACGGAGGAACCGAATGGCTTGGTTTTCGCACTCTATTTTCTTCCTGCAACCTTCTATATCAAGTTATCAAAGAACTTCATATAGCTAATTTATCAAAAGTTTTTGGCTATGCCAAACCGAAACAATTATCCCACCTATCGTTGGGCTACGCTCTTCACATGCTTGAGGAAGGAGAATTCTTTCGGGGAATACTTTAAAAATTAAAGTCTCTATATTCACCATTTTTAATTTGAGAATTAGAACAGATTATACGGTTCTATTGAAATCTAAACGATAATAATTCATTTTAATATCATCGGCAATTCAACTATGTATATAGAAATACAAATGCAATGACTAAAATTATATGTTTTGTTACGCTATAACTAGCTTGATTTGTTTTCAGCTTAAACATAATAAAGCTTATTTGAATATTTTTAGGAGGTTTTTTTGAATGAAGTTATGTAAGGTGAAAACCTGGTTACCACTATCTGCAGCAATGATTACAATAATATCAAATCCAGTAGGGGCTGCAGCTTCAACAGTCTATACGGTTCAAAAGAATGATACTATGGAAGCGATAAGTAAACAATATGGAGTATCCGTACAATTACTTAAACAAGCTAATAGCAAAGCAAATGATCAAATTAATATTGGAGAACGTTTAACAATACCAAGATCGTCAACTGCAAACGAGTATGTTCAAAAGAATACTTCAACAGCTTCAACTAATACATATCAAGCAATTTACCAGGTGAAAAGCGGAGATACATTAAGTTCTATATCACAACAATATAAGGTTTCAATAGAGTCTATAAAACAAAACAATAAAATAGACGGAAATCATATTTTTGTCGGTCAGCACTTAAAGATCAATACTGGTATTTCATTACAAGAAGTGGACTTAATGGCTCGATTAGTAAATGCAGAAGCAGGAGGGGAACCTTATGCAGGGAAGGTTGCGGTTGCAAAGGTAGTGTTAAATCGGGTTAACACTAATGGCTTTCCAAATACAATTAAAGACGTAATTTATGAACCCATTAAAAACGGTTATGCATTTACTCCTGTTACAGACGGTAGGATTAATCAGCCTGCTACTCAGGAAGCAAGAATGGCAGTAGAAGAGGCTCTCACTTCCAAAGAAACAAATTCGGATTGGCTCTATTTCTATAATCCTCAAACATCCACTGACAAATGGATTACAACACGTCAAACTGTGGCACAAATTGGAAATCATCTGTTTGCTAAATAATAAATAATAATTGAAGTTTATTAAACTGTGACTATCTTTCATTTATATGCGTTTGCGTGTTAAAATTCATTTCATTATGTCAAGAATAAACCGACTCACTTTGTTTTTTTGCGTGAGTCGGTTTATTTGGAAGAAAATCAGGGTTTGCTACCCCATGTTGTTATGGCATGAACTTTTAATCAAATAGTAAATCATTAATATCTTGGATATCTTTTTTAGTAATAAATTGATGAATGAAATAAACCGGTGAATCATTAGGGTAAGAAGTTGTTCTATCATTGGTAATTATAAGATCGTATTTTGTTGAATTGTCTAGGTTTAAATGAATATTTATAGACTCTTCAAAGTGTGCCTTTAAAGTCATATTGGCAAGTTTTGCATACGCTGGATTTCCTGAAAAAGAAAATAATACATTCTTTCTGGAATAGGTGGAGTAAAGAATATGAATTGTGTGTTGTGCTAGGTGACTAATGTCATTTTCATTAAATTTATTCTCGTTGATGGTAGTATTCCACTTAGAAATAATAAGATGATTTGTATCATACATTTCTTTTAAGCTGGGAACTAGGTAATCTGGCTGTGTATAAAAGCAGTCCATTGAGAATTTATACTGTTTAGCAACATAAAGTTTATAAAAATAGATACATAATTCCGATTTTAAATAGTCACTTTTGATAGTATGTCTTTTATTATTAGAAATAATCATATCCACAAGCTTTAAAAAATCTTGATAATAGTTTTCGTTTTTTTTCTCAAGATATTTAAGAGTTTTGACTTTTTGTTGCGTAATACTAGTTGAACAAAGAAAGAAAGCAAGATTTAATGTGTCTATTTCGTCCTGAGGTAGGTTCACCATACAGTAATCCTCAATGATCGAAATTATTTCATTGAAACAAAGTGATTGTTCGAATGTAAAAATAACAGGGAACTTAATTTTAGTATCTGCGAAATGCTTGCCAATAATTCTCTGAATAGAGACATAAATAATTACTTTTAATAAATTAGAATCTATTTTTACATTATGCGAATTAAGAGTGTTGTTAATATTTTCCGTTAAATCGTTTGGTAGTGAAATTACATTTGTATACTGTTCTATACTAAAGAAAAAAGCTTTATAAAGAAATCTTATATTGATTTCTTCTCCGTTAATTTTAATCAAGCCTAGTTTAAATTCTAAATTATTGGGAGTTAATATAGATTTTTCAAAATCCTTTAAATTACTCCGTAATGTGGATTTATTTATATATAAAATTTGTGACCACTTTTCTAAAGAATAATACTTATTTATGAATATTTCTGTAAGGATTTTGAAAACCATACTGTCTTTTATGGATGACATAATAATTGGAGAAAGACTGTCAGTTGTTGGTTTTTGTAACATGTAGCCCCTAGATTTTTCTCCGATTATATCCCAAGTTTCAGGAAGCGAAATATTAAGTTCACTAATTTCACTTGTAATAGTCCGATTTGAACAGTTAATTTGTTTTGCCAATTCAATGGAGGATATGGATTTTTGTTCTCCACTTAGTATTTCAAGGATTTGAATTTTTCTTTTTGCAGATTTGTTATAAATTAAGCTTGATACAAGTATATTCATAGATTGTCTCTCCTAAAGCTATTCCTAAAAATTTACATAGCTTTACAAAATACCCTGAATTTATTTTACAAACATAAGATTGTAATGGCTAGTAAAAAATCTTCAATTTATTTATGTTGTAATTTTCGTTTTTTTTATAAATTGTCATATTTTTTATAGTGGAAATTTACAGTTAATTATACTTTTGAAATCTACAAAACTGTAATTACTTTCTTTTATGGGGAAGTGATGTGACTTTATAGAAAGAGTCGCTGAGATTGTGATTCAGAACTGTTTATCTTTTGTGTTGTGTATGTCCTATCATTAAACTGCTTGAAATACCTGATTAGGGGATACGTGAAAAAGAAAGATTTAGAAGAGAAAGGTAATATTAAGTTGCTGTAATGCTTTAGAAAACAATTGTAATTCATCAGAAATCGATAAACTCATACAAAAAACGCGACTCTTTCTGTATATTTCTACAAAAAGAATCGCGTTTTTGTGTTTTATGGATACAATTTTTTAGCTTGATGGAGATGTGGTGGTACCCCATTTATGGAATGAATATGTTTGGTTATCCGGTAATATCGCTGTAAAATATGTGTTAATAATATATTATGTCTAGAAAAGGAGATTGTTTTTTGAAATATATATTAAGAAAAAAAGTTAAGGGTATTTTTATAGGGTTATTAGTATTGGTGATAATTGCTTCCATTTTTGTTTATTATAAATTTTTAACGCCTTCAGCAGATATTAAGCAATACAAGGAATATTATGCTCCAAAGACAATACAAAAAGTATTGAATCAAGGAGAGGTAAAGGTCACATTTTTAGGAACATCATCATTATTATTTGATGATGGTAATACACAATTAATGATTGATGGTTTTATTTCTAGGCCATCTTTACCAAGGATAGTGTTTAGCAGTTTAAAAACAGATGAAGATACTGTAGATAGAGTTTTTAATAGAATAGGGGTTGATAATAATAAACTTAAGGGATTGTTTATCGCACATACACATTATGATCATGCATTTGATTTAGCTTATATTGCTAAACGAACTAATATGTATATGGTTCAGAATCAACAATCAATGTAGGTCTTGGTGGTGGTATAAATAAGAAACAGATGTCTGTATACGAGATAAATAAGGCTATAGAGTTTGGTGACTTTACTATCACTGTCCTTCCGTCAAAACATTCACCAACCTTTGACGAAGGGGAAAAAATAACGAAGCCATTAAAACAACCAGCTAAAGCTTTAGATTATCATGAGGACTCTTCATATGATTTCTTAATTACACATAATAATAAAGCTTTCCTTGTTAAACCAAGTGCTAACTATATAGAAGGGGGATTAGATAATATTCAAGCTGATGTTTTATTTTTAGGAGTAGGGGGATTAGGAAAGCAGGAAAGTACGTTTCTAAATAGGTATTACGAACAAACGGTAGGAAAGGTGCAACCGAAACTTGTTATTCCAATACATTGGGATGATTTCACTAAACCATTGGCAGATACTCTGGAAGTAATGCCTAAATATGCAGATAATGTTAATAATGTATTGGATTTTATAATTCAAAGGACAAAAGCAGATAAAATTGATTTTCAAATACTTCAAGGTTTTCAAAGTATGTATTTCTAAAAGGAGGAGCGCCCATTAATAAAGAAAAAATGTTTTTAAATTTACCTTTAAAGTTTGTTAAAATAGAATTGCTTTTCAATGATGGGTAATTTGCGATATGTTACTTATTTCTTTATGTAGGGAATAACACCACTATCCTATGTGCATAGTGGTTTTGTTTAGTGAGCTATCAAAATTAAAAAAGAATGATAAAATTTATCTATATGACAACGGTACAGAATAATAACATATCGTGACGAGAATATTAAAAGTTACACCTGAACAGTGAAAAGTGATAGAAGATCATGGTAAGACAGAAGTAACTCTTGTGACATGTATATCTGTTTTAGATAATTCGAAGAGTATTATCATAACGGATGAATTGGTACAAGTAAAAAATATAAATTAGTGTAAAGGAAAGGGAAAAACCTTTCCTTTTTATTTTGAGTTTTCTCTAGATATACAGTGATCGCTTGTATGTAAAATACAAATTTTGCACAATTAATGTAAAAAAACATGTAATCAATTGAATAAATTAAAATTCTAATAATAAATTCTATTTTTGCGTATATTAACGAAAAAATAGATAAAAACTCACAGTGTGATTATGCGATAATCGATATATTAAGTTCATTTGAGTCTACAACAAGATGAAAAACATGTGAGATGTCAGCATATTCTTCTGTACGCTGAAAGGTGTTTAAATACCCTACCCTAGTGTATTTATTATACATAGCACTACTTTTGATGAAAAGCTCTGTTTATCCAAGGCAGGGCTATTTATCATTTAAGTCGATTAACTGAGTGCTTTCGTTCTATTTATACTCTTTATAAAATTTGCAATGGATCCTTATGATGGTTATTTTGTTGGAATGAAAGTGTAGAAAAAGTAAGCAACAGAAGAAACTCATTAAACATGTAAGAAATAATAGCTTTTATGATAGTCTAATGTGAGGGTCAAGGGGAAATGAATTTTAGAAACTAATGAAAAAATATGAAGTAGAATTGGATTTGTCAATGATGAGGCTTATATGCACTCAATTGGTGTAGGGAAGTTAGAATAACACCAAACTACTATAAAGATTATCCTAGATGAAAGGATAGAGGAATTTTACGGTGTGATTCACCTATTAACGTATTTATCATAAAAAGTACGAGGAGAGATATTATGGAGAAAGTATTAGATACCTTTAAAAATCGTTTAGGAAAATCAGTAGGTTCATTAATTGTAATCATTATAGGTATTGTGGCGATTTTTGGATTTCAAGAAATAAGAATAGAAACAGTAAAAGGCTTTTATAGCAGTATATTTAATGGCCGGGGAAGTTTAGACATGATGTGGACATTGGCTATAAATCTTTTAAGTTTAGTTTTTAATATTGTAATGATATGGCTATGGTTAAAAGATATATTGAAAGATAACTATGAGGATATGGATCCTACAACTGTAAGAGTTGTATCAATAATTGTAGCAATGATTCATGTTATATTTTCACTTATGTTCATTACCTATGTTTTTTCTAACTTATTGGGAATTGTGGTAGGTATTTTGATCTTCGCTGTAATTATTTGGGTACTTTATTTAGGAGTTAAAAGAAGAAGAAATAAGGACCGAAAATAATGAGGATAATTTCATTATAAGCAGTATACCAAAGAGAACCTAACCGAAACGGAAGGGTTCTTTTTGGTATCCAAAAGTAGATACCTCTATTAGGATGAATCACTTTGAATGGCCATGAGTTTGGTGAATAGATAAAGTTTATTTCATGTTTATAATCGCTATGAAATCGGTATATTAAATAAATAGAATAGCATCTAGGGCAACGGCAGGTAATGGATTTGTGATTGCTCATGGGAATAGTGCAGACGGTATTGCAAAGTTTCAGTCTGGGGATATATAATTTTAAATTTATATAAAAATGAAGAGACACATGAACTGGTTGCTTATGCAGCTGTAATTGATGGTCAGTACTTAGATGGATATGTGAAAATTAAAAAGTCTAGTAACATTTTGATATGAGAGTTAAAAAGAGCAATAGCTATACATTGCTCTTTTTTTTCTATGTATCTCTAACATATGGTGACATGAAGCGAGAGGGAGGATGATTTAGATATACGTTTTGATTAAAAACGGTATTTAGACGAATGCCTTCTTACTAATGTGCATATTTCAGAAGTATTATGTTGCTATCGAGTTAAGAGTGAGTAAGGATGTTTTAGAGTAACTATTTTATACCTCCGCATTTTCAAGAGAGAGATCTTCTGTCGGAAAATGAGAAGGTATAAAATTAGAACTTTAGGTAAGGGATAACTGCCTTATAATCGTAAGTCCTAAGTCTAAGTTTTATAGTATACTGTATGTATCCTATATAATATGAGTACATATATATGGTAAAGGCGGTGAATATAGTATGTATAAAGTTGGATTAATCGGTTTAAAAACTTCTATAGATCAGATTCTAGGCATGGTAGAAGAATACAAACATGAGTTGGAATTTACCTCTTATTCCTATGAACAAATAGAGGAAATAGAGAGAATTGTAAATGAATATACTCCTCATGTCCATGCGTGGCTTTTTTCTGGCCCGCTTCCCTATGAAATTGCAAAAAAATATATAGGCACCGATAAAATAATGGTTTATGTTCCTGCTACAGAATCAGGCTTATATAAATCTCTTTTAGAGATGATTTATGAACAGGGGAGAATTATTGAGAAACTAAGTATCGATACAATGTCTTTAAATAATATTAGTGAAGAAGCTTTATCACAGTTACATATAAAGAAGCCACAGATTTATACGAAAGTATTTGATTTGGATATTGATATGGAGGAATTATTAAATTTTCACATGGATTTATGGGAAAAAGGAAAAATATCAGGAGTCTTAACTTGTTTCCCGTCAGTATGTGATTCCCTAAGAGAGCGTGGAATTCCATCTTATAGAATGTCGATGAGTAAGATGGAAATTCGCCAGACACTCAGAATACTTTCTGAGAAAGTAAAAGCCGCCTATTTTAAAGATGCACAAATTGGTGTCGAAATCATTGAAGTTGAGTATTTTAATAAAGTTGCGGAGGAAATGAAGACTCCATATCATTTGCAATACTTGGAGATTAGATTGAAAGAAATAATGATTCAGCTTGGTGAAACAATTAACGGGTCTGTTTCAGATAAGGGCAACGGTAGATATATGATTTTTAGCTCTCGTGGTGCAATTGAAAGAGAAATACAGATGCTGCAAGATGCTATTCAGAGATTAGCGTTTGAAGCAGATACAACTGTTGCCGTTGGAATTGGTTTTGGTGAGACTGCATATTCGGCAGAAATTAATGCTTTTCGTGCAATTCAGCATTCTAAGGGAATGAAAAAGCGTGGGATTGTAATTGTTCAAGATGATGGTACAATTGTTGAATCGCCGGGTGATAAAAAAGAATTAAGTTTTACAATTCGTACCCAAAGTGAATTCCTTTTAGAGAAATTAAAAAAAGGAAATATAAGTGTGAAAACGTATAAAAAAATATCGGCTCTTATAGATAAAATGAAATGGAATTGCTTCACAACAAAGGAATTAGCGACACATCTTGAGATGACAGAACGGAATGTGAGACGTATTGTTACGGATATGTGCGAGGTTGAATTGGCACAATGTATCGGGCAAGAGACCTATGCAACACGTGGGAGACCAAGTAAAATTTATCGATTGTTATAAGCATCCATTAGGGGTGCTTATTTGTTTTGTAATTCATACAAGATTTTATTTATCTGAAAATATTGAAATTTCTTTCAATAACTAATATACTTCATTTAAGGAATTTTTTCCTTAAATACACCTAAAATAGAATTTCTAATGAAGTTTAAATTGAAAAGGAGTTGAAATACATGTCTCAAATAGAAAGAGTTCATAATTTAATTGAAAATATTCAAGGTGAAGTTGTTAGTTGGAGGAGGCATTTGCACAAATATCCGGAACTATCATTTCAAGAAGAAAATACTGCACAATTTGTTTTTGAAAAGCTACAAAGCTTTGGTAATCTAGAAATTTCACGTCCGACAAACACAAGTGTTATGGCTCGTTTAATTGGTAAGCAGCCAGGAAAGGTAATTGCATTACGGGCAGATATGGATGCGCTTCCAATTGTGGAGGAGAATGATTTTGACTTTGTGTCACAGAAGAAAGGCGTAATGCATGCTTGTGGACATGATGGACATACGGCAATGTTACTGGGTACGGCATGGGTTCTTGCACAATTAAAAAATCAAATTAAAGGGGAGATTCGTTTTATATTTCAACACGCTGAAGAACTTCCACCTGGTGGTGCTCAAGAGTTAGTACAAGCTGGTGTACTAAATGGAGTAGATATGATTGTTGGAAGTCATCTGTCGTCGGCGCTTCCTGTGGGTAAGATCGGCTTAAGTTACGGTCCAATGATGGCTGGAGCAGATACTTTTAATATTACGGTGTTAGGTGAAGGAGGACACGCATCGCAACCTGAATTAACGATTGACCCCATTGTAATTGGAACTCAAATTGTTACTAATCTCCAACATATTGTTTCGAGATATCGAGACGCTCAGGAAACACTTGTAATTTCAGTGACTCAGTTTAATGCAGGAGGTGCAATTAATGTTATTCCAGATAAGATAAGCATAGGGGGATCTGTTAGAAGTTTTAATCCAGAATTAAGAGAAAAAGTTCCAACTTTTATCGAACGAATAGTAAAGGGAATTACAGAAGCACATGGAGCTACATATGAATTCAATTATCAGTTTGGCTATGCTCCGACTATAAACGATGAAGAAGTAACAAGATTGATGGATGAGACAGTATGTGAAGTATTTAGTGAAGACAATCGAGAGATTTTAAAACCAATTATGGGGAGTGAAGATTTCTCTGCCTACCAATATATGACTCCATCATCTTATATTTTTATAGGGGCTCGTAATGAAGAAAAAGGAATTATCTATCCTCACCATCATCCCAGATTTACTATTGATGAACAAGCTTTACGATATGGAGTACAGTTATTAGTTCACGGTACTTATAAGATGTTAAACCTAGCGTATTAGGGGGATAAAAGTATGAAAATCATACATTGGCTTAGCTTTATTCCATTCTTAGGGTTTATTGTAGGGGCTTTATTTACAAATAAGGTAAATCCTTATGTTTTTGGAATGCCATTCTTCCACTTTTGGATTGTACTTTGGTCACTTATAACTACAGTTATCTTATCGATTATTTATAAAATAGATCCCACTAACCGGAAAGGGGATTCAAGATGAATATTTCAGTGTTATTCATTTTATGTTTTTTCGTCATCCCTATTTTGATTAGTATTCGTGCTAAAAAGGGGCAAGAAATGGATTTAGAGCAATGGTCGGTTGGAGGTCGTGGAATGGGAGCCCTGTTGATTTTCCTTCTGTCTGCAGGCGAAATGTATACGACCTTTACCTTTTTAGGGGCAAGTGGTTCAGCTTATGGAGAGGGGGGATCTATTTTTAGTATCATAACATATGGTTGTTTAGCAACGGTAATCTCCTACTGGACCTTTCCTGTTATTTGGAGGTATGCAAAGAAACATAAGTTAGTTTCACAGTCGGACTTTTTTGTGAAAAAATATCAAAGTCCTTATCTTGGGGTACTTGTTGCAGTTATTGGTGTAATAGCCTGTACATGCTATTTAGTACTGCAATTGAAGGGACTAGGATATATCGTTTCTGCAACATCTTACGGTGCTATATCTTCTACAACAGCTATTTGGTTTGGAGCGATAGGGGTAACTGTTTTTGTGATGGTTTCTGGTATTCATGGCTCTGCGCAAACATCGATTTTAAAGGATATTTTAATTCTTGGGATTGTCGTATTTTTAGGACTTTATTTTCCTATTCATTATTATGGTGGGATTCAACCTATGTATGAGGCAATTGAAAAAGTAAAACCGAACTTTACCATACTGCCTGAACAGGGGATGAGTATATCATGGTATATATCAACAGTAATATTAAGCTCTATTGGATTTTATATGTGGCCACATGGTTTTTCACCCATTTTTGCTGCATCAAGTGAAAAAGCATTACGAAAAAATGCAATTTTAATGCCAATGTATCAATTAATTTTACTATTTGCCTTTTTCGTTGGATTTGCTACAATCTTGCGGATGCCAGGATTAAATGGTAGTGATATTGATACTATCTTGCTGCAACTGTCTAAACAAGCTTTTGACCCATGGTTTGTTGGTGTAATTGGCGGAGCAGGAGTGTTAGCGGCACTAGTACCAAGTTCATTATTATTAATGGCAATATCAACATTGCTTGCCAAAAATATATATCAAGTATTTAATCCATCTGTAACGGAAATGCAGCTTGGCAAATTGGTAAAATACTTAGTCCCATTTATTTCTCTTGTAGGAATTTATTTGACCTTTAAAGGAGGGAATACCCTGTTTAGTCTAGCTCTAATTGCTTATAATTTCATTACACAACTGGCTCCTCCATTTTTTGCGAGTTTGATGAGAAAGAACTTTGTGACTAAACAAGGGGCATTTGCTGGGATTATTACAGGAGGGTTGTTAGTCTCAATTATGGACTTAGGAAATATTAGTATTGGTAAACTATTCCCTGGTTTTCCTCAGGTTATTAAAGATTTGAATGAAGGGATTATCGCTTTATTTGTGAATATTGTAGTTTTAGTAATAGTCAGTTTGATGACCAAAAATATTTCAAATGTTCATCGGGACAAGACAATTGTAATTGAGAGTAAGACCTAATTTGATTCTAAAGGGAATTACTGTAAAAATATAAGAAATTGACGAAAGTACAACTGATGCATGGTTACTCTTTTGTAATATTCATTTTCTGCTTAAAAGGAAAAAATATAAATATTTAAGTGGTGAAATTATGTAAAAATAAATAAGTGGGCTCATTCCACTTTTTAATAGTAACTTCATATACGGGGAAGGGTTTTCCTTTCCTTTGAGCGTACAGCAAATGAAAGGCAGTCGGGTAATATTATATTCTTCTGCTGTACGTTGAAAGGTGCGGAAACACCAGAATAAAGATTATTTATGATTTTTATAATTCCTATTTTTTAAAATCCTGTATATTCCTATATCTTAGGATGCCAGTTTTTTTGTCATTTAAGAGTAACTAATGGGTTGCTCTTTTTTGTCATAAAAGTAACTTTTAATTATATTATAGATATATAATGTAAGCTTAATGAAGCCATAAAGAGGAGATGATAAAGTTAAATAATAAAAATCAAGATATTTCTTTGGTAGCATCGAGTGCTCTTCAAGAAGTTTTAAAAGCTATTGCCGAAAGTGAAGATAACAAACTTTATTTTTAAGTGAAGACTTCGAAAATATTAAACTAGTTACAGTAATATTTGAGTAAATTTAAAAGCATCCATTCGGGTACTTTTTATTTTGGAGGAGGATGAATGATGAGTGAACAGAAGAGTGCATTATCAGTAAGGGGGGGCGTGGATACGAAATAAGCGAATGAAAGCATGTAAAGAATTTACTGCTTTGGTTAATGAATGTGTGGAAGCATTTGAAAAGTTGTTTTTTTTATATTAGAATTTCTTTATCGTTGTAAATCCGCATTTTCCTGTCGGAACTCTTGATCAAGTCTTTTAATTTTAATGTTTTAATGAAAAAAGCTATACTGTAAGTAAAATTAAAAATTGGAAAGGAAATACTAGAACATGGAAAATTATCTATTATTTATTCTTACAGCAATGCTAATCATAATAATGCCTGGTCCTGGTTTTGCACTAGTTACAAAAAACACTATCTCGCATGGTAAAAATGGTGGGATAACGACTGTTTTAGGAACGATATCTGGAATGATGATTCATACAATAATGGCTACGCTAGGACTCTCTGCCATCCTAATGAAATTTGCTATGTTATTTACATTTATAAAATATGCTGGGGCTTTTTATTTAATTTACTTAGCTGTAAAGTCAATTAAAAGTGCCTTACATAAAAAAGAAGATATGTCAGGTTCAGTAGAAATGTACTCTAAGGATATTGGGGCAATTAAAAGCTTTAGACAAGGATTTACTACGGCAATTTTAAACCCAAAAACCGCTGTGTTTTTCCTTAGTTTTTTACCCCAATTTATTGTAAGTAATCAAAATCATTTCCTACAATTTCTATTATTAGGAGTCACATTTACGACTTTGACAGCAATATGGTATTTACTTTATATCTCACTCATACGTCAATTAAGAACTTTTTTAAGAAAAGAAAGAGTGAACCGTACAATAGAGGGTATTACAGGCGCGGTATTATTAGTATTTGGAGTTAGATTGTTTTTCCAAAAATAAATATGTAAATGAAAAGAGAAATAAATAATGGTGGTTATTTATTTCTCTTTTCATTTATTCTAAAGCTACTATTTTATAATTGATTTCACACCTTCATACTAATTTTATATACATATCTAACTTGAGCCTCAAAAATGAGTTCCTTAATCACTTGATATAGTTTGCTGTATAAGAAAAAATCAAGGTAGTTTAGATACTTTAAGCAAAATTGATACTTCATCTTTTCTCTTAACTAAGCAATTTAATTTTTATGTATTATAACTTAAGGGCTGAGGAACAAATTTTTCTTCAACTACTAACTCGCTAATAAAATTCTGGATATTTTCCAAAAATGTTTACTGTAATGGGATATAAGGAGAACATATATTAGTCATGGTATTTCCTTTTTTAGTTTAATTGTGATGCAGTGGGCCCCCCTATATAAAAGAAACCGCAGTTTACATCCAAACTGCGGTATTTCGACGTACAAGGAATTTCATAAATCATTAGTCACTGTCTAAATTGTACTCCTCATTTATCAATATCTGTTTCTATTTTTTTACTTTGCAAAAGAACTAAGTCTAATTTCTTATAGAATGAAACCAAGGCAATTGTTTAATATATGTATCGCTATTACATATGCAATGGATCTTTTAGAAATAAGATAAGCCACAGTAAGTATCACCGAGCCAGGTAAATAAATAGCAATATCCGAAAGCTGGTTTGTATGAAGAAGTGTAAAAATAATGATCGAAATGATAGATGCAATAGCAGTACCAATATGATAAGAAAAACGATTTATTAATATGTGACGAAACACAATTTCTTCAAGTATTGGTCCCAGAATACCAAATATAAACAATGTAAATATAATAGGTACCTCTGCACCCGTTTCAAGAAGCTGTTCTTGGTTCTCTGGCTGACCAGTTGCTAGAAAACGCATAATAGACTGTTCCACAATTACCGTAAATAAAACCACCATAGGAATACTTACTATTTTCAAAATTGTCTTCTCTTTAAAATAAGTAAAACTTTGAATGATTTCTTTCCTAAAGAAAATTATTCCTATAATAGCAGGTACAGTAAAACCGATGGCACTAAGAACAAATTCTGATTCAACTAAATTGACATTAGCTAAAAGTGATATGCCAAATAATATGTACAAGCCAATTTGAAATGGTACAAACAGTGTAAAGATTATTAGCATAGTAAGTTCTTTTTTATTCATTTTTATAAAGTTCATTTTATTATCCTCCTAATTAAATTACCTACAATCTTTGAATTTTCTTTCTGCATTAAGTTCTCCTTCTAAATATATTTATATAAGATTCAAAACCGGACGGTTCGGTCCGGAAACTAATAATACTATAAGTTTCTAGTTTTGTTAATCCTTTTTACAAAGTATTAACAAAATCAAAATGACAAAAATACAAAATACTTATATGTGAGTTTCTTATTTACAATTAAATTTCAGTACTCATTAATTATTAACGATTTCCTTTTTAAAGAATGAAGTGATAAGGCTTTTAACCGCAAGGAATGCGGTAGATATCCTAATATATGAAGTGAAAGTGGGGGTAGTTCAAACACTTTAGCTAAACATATTAATAGAGATTATATATAATAATCATATGTCTATACACTAAAATATATATTTTTACATCTTCTACGATTTTAGGTAAAATTAGTTGAATAAAATGACTGAATTAAACAATTGGTCATGTTGTTTTTGGCAGAAAATTCACTCTAATGATATGGATAATACAATTTGATTAACCTCTTTTCAAACTGTATTGTTTGAGGTTTCCATAAGATATTTCTGTTCCAAATTTATTTATACTTACAAAAAAATTAAGAAAATAGAGGGTAAACATTACCTGGAATATTAAGATCGTTTTTATTAGGAGGATTACAAAGCATGACTAAAGTTGATAAGGTAAAAGAAAAAATTATTGAAACATCTTTATATTTATTTAATACAAATGGGATAACTCGCACATCCATCCAGGATATAATGACAGCTACTGAACTACCTAAAGGATCTATTTATCGTAGATTCAAAAATAAAGAAGAAATTGTCCTTGCTGCCTACGACAAAAGTGGTGAGATTATGTGGAGTCATTTTCATAAAGCAATGGAAAATAAAAAGACAGCAATCGATAAAATCCTTGCAATATTCCTTGTATATCAAGATGCAGCTAATAATCCTCCTATTGCTGGAGGCTGTCCATTACTTAATAGTGCAATTGAAAGTACTGGAGTATTTCCAGAATTACAAAAAGCAGCAGCAGAAGGTTATGACGATACAGTAATGTTAATGGCTTCTCTCATAAAAGAAGGAATAGAGAAACAAGAACTTAAAGAAGATATAGACATTATATCACTTGCTTCTTTTCTTGCATCTTCAATGGAGGGAGCTATTATGGCAAGTCGAGTATCTAACGATAATATACACCATCATTATTTTATTGAACAAATAAAACATCATCTTGTCACTTATTCTAAATAAGTGAAAACTTGCATTGTATTTATCCAATTTTTATAGACTTAAATTGAATAAATACCCCTCATAAATAGTATTTTCTGTTTATGAGGGGTATTTGAATAGTTATTAGTAAAGGTAACTTTTTAGAAGATGTTTCATGTTTCTTATTGAAAGGCTTTGTTATCGTTACTACAGAAAAAGCAAAAAAGAATGAATTACATATAAATCGATTTATATGTTTCAAGTGTATCTATGTTGAGGTTGTAAATATATACAATAAAGTTTCATTTTAAATACTAAGTGTAGTAGAAGTTCAGTTAGATAAAATTCGGTAGTCGAAATTTCTTGCATAAAGCTGTATAATGCTTGTAACGAAAAGGAAATACAGGAAAGGATATGTAATGAGTTACTATGGATAAAGATAAACAACAATTAAGCGTTGAAGTTGCAAGATTATACTATCAGTCAGATTATAGTCAGCAGGAAATTGCTAATAAATTAAATATTTCAAGGCCGACTATTTCTAGATTATTAAAGTACGCGAAAGAAAAAGGATTTGTTCAAATTAGCATAGCCGATCCATTTGCTGATTTAGATAACGTTGGAAATTTACTGAAAGAAAAGTACAACTTGTTAGAGGCACATGTCGTATTTTCTCCAGTACCAGAATATGCAACGATTACAGAGTATATTAGTAAATATGCAGCTGAGTATATGGAAAAGACGGTTAAAACTGGTGATATCGTTGGTGTAAGCTGGGGAATGACGATGTATGAAATCGCTAGAAAAATTGTACCACAACATGTAAAAGGTGTAGAAGTTGTTCAGTTAAAAGGTGGTATTAGTCATTCGAGTGTAAATACATATGCGAATGAAACGATTGCTTTATTTGCAGATGCTTTTCAAACGACACCAAGAAATCTACCCCTTCCAGTTATATTTGATAATGCAGTGACAAAAGAATTAGTAGAGCAGGATCGACATATTCATCACATTATCGAAATGGGGAAACAAGCGAATGTTGCAATTTTCACTGTAGGAACAGTGAGAGACGAAGCACTATTATTCCGATTAGGTTATTTCGATAAGGATGAAACGAATTTGCTCAAAAAACAATCGGTCGGTGACATTTGTTCACGTTTCTTTGATGGAGACGGAAAGATTAGTAGCGAAGAGATTAATCAGCGTACAATTGGAATTGAGTTAGAAGAACTGAAATTAAAGAAACGTTCTATTTTAGTTGCTGGTGGTAATAGAAAAATAAAAGCAATTGATGGTGCGTTACGTGGCGGGTATGCAAATGTATTAATTATCGATCAGCATACAGCAAAAGAATTGTTACATTATTAAAAAGGTTAGAAATAAAAGGCTTTCTCAAGATGTTAATTTTGAGAAAGCCTTTTATTTTGTTATGTATGAATTATGGGAGTGTTTTTTGAATACAAATTGCCTTTTTAAAAATAATTATGGATATTGAGATACATACTACCATTGTTAATATAAAAGTTTTGATTTTAAATATGAATTGTTTCTTAGTTAGAATGCGCTTTATTTACTATTGAAAAATTCCTTTTCGAAAAGAATGAACAAAATTTCAAAAGTGTATTTACATTTGTTCAACTAAGAGTTAGAATGAAGTTGTTAAAAGATATGAGGAGTGAAGATAATGAATATTGCAAAGTTAATTGACCATACAATTTTAAAAGCTAATACTACTAAAGAAGATGTTATGAAAGTAATCGAAGAAGCAAAGGAATATAAATTCGCTTCTGTTTGTATTAATCCTACATGGGTGAAGCTAGCTGCTGAAGAGTTAGCTGGACATGATGTAGATGTTTGTACTGTAATCGGTTTCCCATTAGGAGCAAGCACTACTGAAACAAAAGCTTTCGAAACAAAAGATGCTATCGCAAAAGGTGCAACTGAAGTTGACATGGTAATCAACGTAGGCGCTTTAAAAGATGGCGATAACGAGTTCGTTGAAAAAGATATTTATGAAGTAGTACAAGCAGCAAAAGGAAAAGCTCTTGTAAAAGTAATCATTGAAACTTGCCTATTAACAGATGAAGAGAAAGTACGCGCTTGTGAATTATCAGTAAAAGCTGGTGCTGACTTCGTAAAAACTTCAACTGGATTCTCAACTGGCGGAGCAACTGCTGAAGACATCGCATTAATGCGCAAAACAGTTGGACCAAACGTTGGTGTAAAAGCATCTGGTGGCGTTCGTACACGTGAAGATGCAGACAAAATGGTAGCTGCTGGAGCTTCTCGCGTTGGAGCAAGTGCTAGTGTTGCAATCGTATTAAATGATGCAAAAGGTGCTACAGATAACTACTAATCATTAATGAAGTTAAAAGCAATAGATACACAAAGTAAAGTGTATCTATTGCTTTAACAATTGAAAAAAATGTAAGCGGATACGAATGGGAGGAGACGGCTTATGAAATATTTAATCGGTATTTTTGGCCTCGTATTGATTTTAGGTATCGCTTGGCTTGCTAGTAATGATAGAAAGAAAGTCAAATATCGCCCAATCATAACGATGGTTATATTACAATTCATTTTGGGGTTTTTATTATTAAATACAAGTGTAGGGAATATATTAATTAGCGGAATAGCAGATGGTTTTGGAGAGCTATTAAAATATGCCGCTGACGGTGTGAATTTCGTATTTGGTGGATTAGTAAATCAAAAAGAGTTTTCGTTCTTTTTAAGTGTATTAATGCCAATCGTATTTATTTCAGCTTTAATAGGTATTTTGCAACACATTAAAGTATTACCTATTATTGTGAAATCTATTGGTCTAGCATTAAGTAAAGTAAATGGAATGGGGAAACTAGAATCATATAACGCTGTTGCTTCTGCGATTTTAGGACAATCTGAAGTGTTTATTTCAGTTAAGAAACAACTAGGATTATTGCCAGAGAAAAGAATGTATACATTATGTGCATCTGCAATGTCTACCGTTTCAATGTCTATCGTTGGATCATATATGGTGTTATTAAAACCACAATATGTTGTAACCGCTTTAGTGCTTAACTTATTCGGTGGTTTTATTATCGCTTCTATCATTAACCCTTATGAAGTTACTGAAGAAGAAGATATGTTAGAAGTACAAGAAGAAGAGAAAAAGACTTTCTTTGAAGTATTAGGGGAATACATTATAGATGGATTTAAAGTTGCAATTACAGTAGCAGCTATGTTAGTCGGTTTCGTTGCTTTAATCGCATTCATTAATGCAGTATTTAAAGGTGTAATCGGTATTTCATTCCAAGAAATTCTTGGTTATGTATTTGCACCATTTGCATTTATTATGGGTGTACCTTGGCATGAAGCAGTTAATGCCGGAAATATTATGGCAACAAAATTAGTATCAAATGAATTTGTCGCTATGACAGATTTAGCACAAGGAAACTTTAATTTCTCAGATAGAACGACAGCGATTATATCTGTATTCTTAGTTTCATTTGCAAACTTCTCTTCAATTGGAATTATTGCAGGGGCAGTTAAGAGCTTAAATGAAAAGCAAGGGAATGTAGTCGCAAGATTTGGTTTGAAATTACTTTTCGGTGCAACATTAGTAAGTTTCTTATCAGCAACAATCGTAGGCTTATTATTTTAACAGATTCATATCATATAAAAAGGAATGGTGATTGTAATGAGAATGGTAGATATTATTGCGAAAAAACGTGACGGCAAAGAATTAACGACTGAAGAAATCAAATTCTTTATTAATGGATATACAGACGGAAGTATTCCTGATTATCAAGTGAGTGCACTTGCAATGGCAATCTTCTTTAAAGATATGACAGATCGCGAACGTGCAGATTTAACGATGGCGATGGTTGAGTCTGGAGAAACGATCGATTTATCAGCAATTGAAGGAATTAAAGTAGACAAACATTCAACTGGCGGTGTTGGTGATACGACAACATTAGTATTAGGACCATTAGTAGCTGCTTTAGATGTACCAGTAGCAAAAATGTCTGGTCGTGGTTTAGGACATACAGGCGGAACAATTGATAAATTAGAAGCGGTAGAAGGATTCCACGTTGAAATTACGAAAGAGCAGTTCATTGATATTGTAAACCGTGACAAAGTAGCTGTTATTGGACAAACTGGAAACTTAACACCTGCAGATAAAAAGATTTATGCATTACGTGATGTAACAGGAACAGTAAACTCAATTCCTTTAATCGCGAGTTCAATTATGAGTAAAAAAATTGCAGCTGGTGCTGACGCAATCGTACTTGATGTAAAAACAGGTGCTGGCGCATTTATGAAAACAGAAGAAGATGCAAAAGAATTAGCACATGCAATGGTGCGTATCGGAAATAATGTAGGACGTCAAACGATGGCTGTTATTTCAGATATGTCACAACCGCTTGGATTTGCAATTGGTAACGCTCTAGAAGTGAAAGAAGCGATTGATACGTTAAAAGGTGAAGGTCCAGAAGATTTAACGGAATTAGTACTTGTATTAGGAAGTCAAATGGTCGTACTTGCGAAAAAAGCAAATACGTTAGAAGAAGCTCGTGAAATGCTAATTGAAGTTATGAAAAACGGAAAAGCAACTGAGAAGTTTAAAGAGTTCTTAAGCAATCAAGGCGGAGATAGTTCAATTGTAGACAATCCAGAAAAAATGCCACAGGCGAAGTATGTAATTGATGTACCTGCAAAAACTTCAGGTGTTATTTCTAACATTGTTGCAGATGAAATTGGTATCGCAGCTATGCTACTTGGTGCTGGCCGTGCGACAAAAGAAGATGAAATCGATTTAGCAGTAGGATTAATGTTACGTAAAAAAGTTGGCGATGCAGTAAAAGAAGGCGAGCCATTCGTAACGATCTATGCAAATCGTGAAAATGTAGAAGATGTAAAAGCAAAAATTTATGAAAATATTTCTATTGCTGAAACAGCAGTGGCTCCTAAATTAGTTCATACAGTTATTACTGACTAATCATAATTACACATACTTTAAGGGGGAAATAATATGGATAAGAAAAAATATATCGAAGAAGCAAATAAGATGTTAGCAAAAGCATATATTCCGTATTCGAAATTTCCTGTTGGCGCAGCATTAGTTACGAAAGAAGGTAAAATCTATACTGGTTGTAATATAGAAAATGCTTCTTACGGTTTATGTAACTGTGCAGAAAGAACAGCGATCTTTAAAGCAGTATCAGAAGGGGAGCGCGACTTTAGTTACTTAGTTATTACAGGCGAAACGGACGGACCGATATCACCATGTGGTGCTTGTAGACAAGTAATTGCTGAATTCTGTGAACCGAAAATGCCAGTTTTACTAACGAATGTAAAAGGTGATGAAAAAGAAGTGACTGTTGAGCAATTACTTCCAGGTGCTTTCTCGATAGAAGATTTAAAATAAGTTGAAAAGTCATTCCGCAAATATTAATTGTGGAATGGCTTTTTTATTTTCAAAAGTTGAATGTAATATTTTGTTCATATTCCGTTCATAAACTTTGTGTAAAATGATTGCAGCGAATATGGAAAGTTTACAGCAGGAGGAATAAAATGAAGAAATTATATAATGCAGCATTTATTTACTTAATTATAGGTTTATTATATAGATAGGAGTGGATAGTATGATAGCACTTTTATCAAGTATTGTAGCGGTTTGTATGGCTGTTGGTGTCATGTTTCTTCGCTTTAAAGCAGCGAAAAAACCGGTAACGAAAAAGAAAATTATATTACCGCCAATTTTTATGAGTACTGGCGCAATGATGTACTTCTTACCGGAGTTTCGATTAACATCGTTAGAAATAGTAGAGGCGATTAGTATAGGACTTATTTTCTCTATATTTCTTATTAAAACAACTAAGTTTGAAATAAGAAACGAACATATATATATGAAACCGTCAAAAGCATTCATATTTATTTTAGTGGGCTTATTGGCTGTACGAGTAGCGTTAAAATCGTATTTAAGTCAATCAATTGATTTAGCAGAGTTAAGCGGAATGTTTTTCTTACTTGCATTTGCGATGATTGTGTCGTGGAGAATTGCGATGTATCGCTCATATGTTAAATTGGAAAAGACAATAAAAAGAGCTGGAATTTCTAAATAGGAATTCCGGCTCTTTTTATGTTTTATACGATTGTTTTTTTAGCTTTGATTTCATTTGCTTAATTTTAAACGTATTTGAGCATCTTGTAATGCGGCTGGTGTAACGTTAAGACCATGTTGATCAACAATTTTTGTGTTTAATAAAATGGAATCTAAGCTTCCACGAAATGTTTTTGTATAGTTTTGACGCAGCATTTGTTGTTCTTGTTTTTCATCAACTGTTAATCCATATGCTTTTTCTTTTTTTGACAATTCGTTAATACGGAATAAAATGTTTTTCATTTGATTCACCTCTAGTTTCAATTAATTACATTAGTTACTTACTAATATATAGTTATTGTAACGTATCTTTTAATAAGTGTCAATGCTTATAAACATTCATTGTTTTGTAAGTGTGTGGGGTGATAAAGAATGAAAAAACCACAAATACTTGAAATAGGGAAGATGTTAATATACGATACCTAAGTAGGGTATATAAAGTTATTATTTTACTTTATGAGAGTAATAAGCAAAAAGGAGTATGTAATAATGAATGCAGTAATTTCAAAGAAAGAAACAATCATCTCATATACGATTGCTATTTTATTTATTTTAGCCATGGTAATAGCAGGTGTGTTATTAAATGATCCAGAAGTCATTTTGCCGGAAATAGCGGCAATGGCAATCGCTTTATGGGCATACCGTGAGCCGGGATGGCTAAGACAACCAGAAAAAATCTTTATTGCACCGTCAATAACAGCTGTAATTGGTTTTATGGTGAATCAAATGGATATAGCCTATTTAGGGAAAGTAAGCTTAACGCTTGTATTGATGATGCTGTTTTTACGTGTTATTCAGTCCAATTTAGCACCATCTATTGCGACAGGTTTATTACCATTAGTAACAAATGCGACGGAATGGTCATTTGTTATCTCAGTCTTCGTTTTGACATTTATTTTAATGATGGGTGTTCTTATTTTTAAATTGAATAACGGTATTGAGCGAAAAGTGAATATACAGTATAAATATATGACTGTATTTCTAATACTAAATTTCGTTTGGATCAGTTTATGTTGGATAACTGGTTATGAACAATTAGCGGTTATTCCGCCAATTCTAGTCGTTGTGTATGAATCACTTCAAAAACCGATGTACAATGAAAAAATGGCATTTAAACAAATAGTAGTATTAACTACATCAGCAACTATTGGAACTTTATTGTATTTTGCAATTGATTCATGGATTGTAGTTACTTTATTCAATATGATATTAATGCTTATTTTATTAAAAATAGTTGGAGTACGTATTCCAGCAGCGTATGCATTTCCCTTACTTCCGCTCGTATTTCCTGATGAAATGATAAAAATGTTACCAGTAGGTTCATTCATTGCAGGGGTATTTTTATTTGGTGCAGTACTATTGTATAAGAAGTGGGAGATGAAACAAAAGGGCATGCAGAAGAGTGAAATATAATTTGTAAAAAAGGTAAGTTCAAATCACTTGAACTTACCTTTTTTATTTATACCCAATATAAGGATATATCATAAATTCCGACTAAAATGAGTAGTCCCCCTGCTATAAGTTGAATGTGTTTTCCTATTTTTCGGCTCTTTTTAAGTAGTGCTCCATTTAATCCAAGGTAGGAAATGATGAACATTAATATAACGATAGGGAGAGCAGTTCCTATCGAAAAGAATGTCGGAAACAAGTAACCATAATTATATGAGAAAGATAAAGGGATTAACGTTCCGAAAAATAGAACGAACATAGTCGGACAGAAAGCTAAGGAAAAGAAGAATCCAAGTAAAAATGAGCCAACCTCATTTTGTTTTCGTATAAATTTGATCGAGAAGAAACTTCTTCCTTTTATAATACCTGCCAACATTAGCCCCATTAAAATTAATAAAGGTCCAATTATTTTTCGTAACCATGGGAAATACAAAGTTAATATTTGCTGAATCTCTTTTCCTAAAAACCATACTAATAGTCCAAGTGTCGTAAAAGCTATTATTTTTCCTAAAATGAATAACAATATATGTTTCCATGCATGTCCCTTTTGTAAAGATTGATTCCCATAAAGTGTAATAGCGCTAATGTTTCCTGTTAATTGGCAAGGAGCAAGGGTACCTACAATGCCTAATAAAAATGCAAATAAAAGAGGAATTGATTTCGTAGCATTCGCGACATCCATTAAAGGAGACATGAGTTGATAACTCCACTCGCTAATTGTTGAAAACACGTTATATTCACCTTTCTAATTAAATTGAAATGCTCCTTCTTTCGTAATCTGCTTCCAAGTTTTCCCCTCATCTGTAGAAAGGAACACATTTGCTTTCATTGTAGCAAATACTATTTCAGATGAATTTTGAGGATTTTGTGATATGTACATAATTGCATCTTTAGAATCTAAAGATGGAGTTTGTATGTTTGTTTCTTCATTTGTAGCAATTGATTTCTTCGTTATCATTTGCTTATTGATAGGGGCGTAAAAAACATCTTCATTACTTAATGTAACTGCTGTCGATTCAAGTGATGTAGAGAATAGTTCAAATGTATTTCCGTAATCTGTAGATAAGTAAACACCATCTTTAGCACTTACCGCGACTACACTAGATTGATCAGGATGTACGGAAAAGGAATGAATTGTACTTGAAAGACCTTTTAACTTACTATTTTTCCAATCTTGTCCGTTGTTCGTACTGAAATAAAAACCTTGTTGTAATTTAGAATTTGGACGCTCATTGTATAAATAAATTGCTTCCGTATTATATCCAACAGCAAGGTTGTGAAAATCAGATTCTCCATAAAACGCTAGCTTCTCGAGGGTATTACCACCATCAGAACTTTTCATTAATCCTAAAGGATTTTTTAAATTTGCACCTGGTTCAGGATGGCCGCTGGCAAAGAATCCGTTCTTCGTTGCCTGAAACCCCATATAATCATGTAGCTCAGTCTTAGTTTCAAACCATTTTCCATTATGATAAACTTTTATACCACTGTGAGTGGCAATAGAAACTCCGGGCATATTTCCTGCATAGCCAATTCCATGAATGTGCTCGATTTTTCCAGATGTAGTTTCCTTATAGAAGTTTTGCGGACTCGTATTTACTGTTTCTGTATGTTTTCGTTGAGATTGCACCGTGTCTTTCTTCACTGGTGCTGTTTCGGCGTTGCTAGAACATCCTGTAATGATGAATAAAGAAGTAATTGCTATCCCTGTTGCTACATAATATTTCAAAGTTGTAGCTCCTTTCCTATATATGAGATTTTAAGTATATGA
Source organism: Bacillus sp. 01N45 (assembly GCF_056399205.1). Taxonomy (NCBI): domain Bacteria; kingdom Bacillati; phylum Bacillota; class Bacilli; order Caryophanales; family Bacillaceae; genus Bacillus; species Bacillus sp. 01N45. The sequence goes on along the minus strand of NZ_JBFTQW010000005.1, from coordinate 261,417 downwards.
AATAAATGTCAAGAAATTGTGGAGTGGTATGCATCATTTAGATTGGAATGGGCTCTAGTAATGAAAATTTTCCTTTTTATATGAGTACTATCAATTGACGAAAAATTATAACAATAATAAAATGAATTGTATTGGGTAATTAGATTTACAAGTATACATAGAACGCTAGGGGGATTATTATGAAATCAACATTTTTTGCTCAAAATAGAGAACGATTAGTAAACACATTACCAGATGAATCTATTACTATTTTATTTGCTGGACAAGCACCTCATATGTCAGCGGATGCACATTATAAATTTGTGCCGAATCGAAATTTTTACTATGTAACAGGAATCGAGGAACCAAATGTTATTTTCATGTTGAAGAAGTTTGGAAATAGTGTTGAAGAAACACTGTTCATTGAAAAATCGGATCCAGTCATGGAAAAATGGGTCGGTAAAACAGTTTCTAACAAAGAAGCAGAGAAAATTTCAGGTATAAAGAAAGTTGTATATTTAGATAGCTTTGAAAAGACAATGTCAAATATACTTTTTACAGAAAATGTGAAGCATCTATATTTAGATTTAGAGCGTCGTGAGTGGAATGGTACGGAGACAAAAACGCTTGCTTTTGCTAAACATGTAAGAGAACAGTATCCACACGTTTTAGTTGGTAATGTATATCCGAATATTTGTGAATTACGAGTGTTTAAAACAGAAGAAGAAATTGAAATCATAAAAGAAGCAATTGCTGTAACGAAAGAGGGTATTTACAACGTACTTAAGCATGCAAAAGCAGACATGATGGAGTATGAATTAGAAGCTCAGTTTGATTTCACATTGAAGTCATCTGGTATTAAGCATCATGCATTCAATACAATTTTGGCAAGTGGGAAAAATGCTACAGTTCTTCATTATGAAGACAATGATGCACAAATTCAAAATGGTGATTTAGTACTGCTAGATTTAGGCGCTCAAAAAGACTACTATAACGCTGATGTTAGTTATACATTCCCGGCAAATGGAACATTCTCTAGTCGCCAAAAACAAATGTATAATATTGTATTAAAAGCATTGAAAGAAACAACGAAACTCATTAAGCCAGGAGTAAAGTTTGCTGCATTAAATGAGCATACAAAAAAGGTACTAGCAGAAGAGTGTAAAGAAATTGGTTTAATTCAAGAAGACGAAGAGTTATCAAAATACTATTATCATGGTGTTAGCCATTTCCTTGGTTTAGATACGCATGATGTAGGAACATATAAAGATAGAGTGTTAGAAGAAGGCATGGTTATAACAATTGAACCTGGTCTTTATATTGAAGAAGAAGCAATTGGAATTCGTATTGAAGATGACATTCTTGTAACGAAAGACGGACATGAAAACTTGTCAAAAGATATTATTAGAGAAGTTGAAGAGATTGAAGCGTTTATGAGAGAAAACAATGTAAATATAAAAAAAGATGAAGTTGTTACGAAATAATCATTAGAAGAGGCGCTCAATTTTGGGCGTCTTTTTATTTAGCTCATTGCATATCTCCATATTTTCTTGAAAATCATTTTTTATAATGATTTTGAAAAAGAAAAAGGAGGGGTTTCCATGAAGAGATTTGTGTTAACAGCAGTTACAGTCTCTGTCATATCTTTAATTGCTGCATGTTCTGCGACCACAAATGCAACAAACGATCATAAAAATATGAACGATAAAAAAACACCACAGACTGAAACGGCTACAAAACCATTGAAAGTTGAAATAGGACCAGAAGTTACTTTAATAGCGAAAGAAGAAAAGCAAAAATTAAGTAACGGTGTTATTGTTCCAGTCTGGACATTTAATGGCTCATCTCCTGGTCCAGAAATTCGGGTGAAAAAAGGCGAAAAGGTGAAAGTGACATTAAAAAATGAACTATCTGCACCAGTATCTATTCATTGGCATGGGTATCCTGTCCCAAATAATATGGATGGAATTCCAGGTGTGACGCAAGATGCGGTTGAATCTGGAAAAAGTTTCACCTATGAGTTTGAAGCGAACGTACCAGGAACGTATTGGTATCATTCACATCAAGATTCTGTAAATCAATTAGATAGAGGTTTGTATGGAGCGCTCATTGTAGAAGATACAAAGGAAAAATATGATAAAGATTACACATTAATGTTAGATGAATGGGTAACAGATAAAGAAGAGATTAATAAACAGTTAAAAGAAATGACAAAAGGAAAAACAGAAAAAGCAGATGGTAATAAATCTAGTAAGGATAATGAAAATACGAAAAAGAATGATGATAGGAACGACATGGATCATTCCGGTATGGACATGGGCAGTGATAAAAAAGACTCTAGTAATATGGCAGGAATGGACCATGGAAATATGAAGATGGAAGGTCATGATATGAGTATGTATGATTTATTCACAATCAATGGTAAAAGCGGGGATTTAGTAGAACCATTAAAAGTGAATAAGGGGGATAAAGTCCGTCTTCGACTCGTTAATGCTGGTTATCTATCACATGATATACACGTTCACGGTCATGATATAAAAGTAATTGCGACAGATGGTCAACCAATAAACGATCCAAAAGTTATAAAGGATCAAGTAATTTCAATCGCACCTGGTGAACGTTATGATATTGAATTTACTGCTAATAATCCTGGGAAATGGTATGTTGAAGACCATTCAGCAAATAAAGGTGCAAAAGGAATGAAAGCTGTTATTGAATATGATGGCAGCAAAGAGATGAAAGATAAAGCAGATGAAAAAGAAAAATTATCGAAATTAGATATGACGAAATATGGTGCTAAAAAACTAGGTAGTTTCACGTTAGATCAGCAGTATACTGCCACATATAATATGGACTTGAATACGCAAATGAATGGAAATGAAATGGTATATACAATTAACGGAAAGGTATTTCCAGATATTGACCCGATTCCAGTAAAAAAGGGTGATTTAGTAAAAGTAAAATTGGTAAATCGTTCTAAAATGGACGATCATCCGATGCATTTACATGGTCACTTCTTCCAGGTGTTGAGTAAAGATGGAAAACCGATAGAAGGTTCTCCAATTGTGAAAGATACTTTGAACCTAAAACCAGGTGAAGAATATGAAGTAGCCTTTGTAGCAGATAATCCGGGTGATTGGATGTTCCACTGTCATGATTTACACCATGCTTCCGCCGGGATGGTAACAGAAGTGAAATATACAGATTATAAATCTGATTATGTTCCAAACCCAAACATTCCTAATAAGCCAGAATAATATAAAATTTATGGAGTTGATGATAATATAAAACAGCTATCTTAGGGATAGCTGTTTTAATGATTTTTAGCATGAAAAAAGCTGTTTTTAAATGTAATGTTGTGTATTGGGCATATTATTTTTATAAAAGTTTAGGCAGCGGAAGCGATAATGCCTTGTATAAGAGTTTACAAGATAAAAAATGCGATTTTTGTTATTTAGGGATTTAAAAAACATATTCGTTTCTGGTTTGGAAGTAGATAATAGAAGAAATCGCTAATTTTTTGTATAATCAGTTGATAAAATTACAGTGGTAAATTTAATGTGTTGTAGTTCAAAAAGGATAGATAATAGCCCCTTACATTTGACCTTTTTTTTATTTTATACTACAATTCGTAGTGCGAAGGGAGGGCGGGTATGTTCAAGCAAAACTATAAGTGAAATGAATAAGGCATAAATTATTTTTTTGACCGCTTGAAGCAAAAATAATAGAAATTATTTGGTGCTCAGAAGGTATCACACTGAAAGGTGTGCAGAAAAAATTAATGTTACAACGTTACAGCACATATCAAAAATTGTTAGCTGATCAGTAGTACAGTATGTGATAGATAAAATAAAGTCACCTTTTGGAATGGGAAGTGCTTTGCTTAAGTTTATTGGAATGAAAAAAGCTTCCAATGAGCTTGTGACCGCATTTTTTGGAAAACAGCGACTAACTTATGGGTGAGTGTTTGTGGCTTTTTTTAAGAATTTAAACTACACAGTGTAGTGTTTTGTGAAAAGAAGCAAAATGAATGCAGCAGATTAAAAGATATGGATTGTACTAGGAACGGGGATGCTTTCATTTGTCTCACCGTGCATCAGTCCAATTTTGACCGCATTATTAATGCTTGATACAACGAATCCAGATCAAGCATTTATTTACATTACAGTTTACAAACTGGGATTTGCGATTCCTTTTTTCTTAATTGCCTTCGTACGTTACGAAAGAATGGAATAACACCTCCGTTGAATATCTAGAAATAGAGGTTGATAGAAAAGAAGAGTACAACATGAGTAGAAAAGCATTTGATATAAAAAATAATAAACTAAAGATATGATGATACTTAAATGTATTTATGGGAAGGTGTTTAATACCTATGAAAAGAATTTTAGCTAGTGTGGCAGTAGTTTCTGTTACAGGAAGTACATTTATTGGTACTGCTCAAGCGCAAACTTCTATAGTGCCAAAAGACAAAAAACATGAGCAACCTACTGATACAGTAACATATGAAAATCCAGTAACAGTAAACACGAATGTTCTACGTGTTCGCACACAGCCAAATACGTCTAGTGCAATAATGGGGCGCGTGTATGAAGGGAAAGTTTTACAAGTTATTGGAGAAGATAACGGTTGGTTGAAAATTAATCATAACGGAAAAATTGGCTACGTAAGTGGTGAATTTGTTTCGAAAAATGGTATATCAGCGAAGACGAATGTAAGTACGAGTCGTAGTAAAACTGTAACTGCTAATATATTACGTGTTCGCACACAGCCAAATACGTCTAGTGCAATAATGGGGCGCGTGTATGAAGGGAAAGTTTTACAAGTTATTGGAGAAGACAACGGTTGGTTGAAAATTAACCATAATGGAAAAGTAGGTTATGTAAGCAGTCAATTTGTAATAGACGATAGCTCAAATGGAAGTGACAATAACAATGGAAAAGTTCAAGTAGCGAGTGGGAATTACAAAGTTAATGTATCCTCCCTCCGTGTTCGTACAGGTCCAAGTACTTCCCATACGATTTTAGGCTCTATACATAAAGGACAAGTTGTTCAAGTAACTGGTGAAGTTCAAGACTGGGTCAAAATTAACTATAGTGGACAAACTGCTTATATTAGTAAAGATTACATTTCAAAGAGTGGCTCTAATGCAAATGTAGACCAAACAAATGAACAACAAAATAATGTTACGGTTCAAACTGACGGTACATACATTGTAGACGCTACTTCTTTACGTGTGCGTACAGGTCCTGCTACTTACCATAGTGTAATTGGTGGTGTATTAAACGGACAAATATTGCAAGTAACTGGCGGTGAAAATGGCTGGTTGAAAATTAATCATAATGGCAGAACTGGTTATGTGAGCAGTGAATATGTAAAATTCGTTAAAGAGGGTACACCATCAAAACCTGAAACAAGTAATCCATCTACTGGGGCAACAGTTGGTGACTACTATGTTAACGTAAGCATGTTAAATGTAAGAAGCGGTGCTGGTACAAATCATGGTGTAATCGGTGCTTTATCAAAAGGAATAAAAGTACAAGTTCTATTTGAACAAAATGGATGGGGGAAAATTAATTACAACGGTAAAAACGGTTATGTATCAAGTAAATTTCTATCAAAAACAAATGAGACTGATACAGAGGAGCAGCGACAATCCCAAGAGGTAAATACAACTAATGAAATTAAAACAAATGACTTTATTCAACCAGCTGCAGGAAGATATACTTCTGGATTTGAGAAACGTGGTGGGCAAATGCACCACGGATTAGATATTGCTGCTTCAGGAACAGTGCCAGTTGTTGTTGCGGCAAAAGGTGTAGTCACTCGCTCATATTATTCCACAAGCTACGGTAATGTGGTGTTTATTTCTCATAATATTAACGGACAAACATATATAACTGTATACGCTCATTTAAAGAGTCGTTCTGTTACTGCAGGTCAAAAAGTGAAGCAAGGACAACAACTTGGCATAATGGGGAATACAGGACAATCTGAAGGACAACACTTACATTTTGAAATCCATAAAGGTGAATGGAATGCACAGAAGAGCAATGCTATGGATCCAAAACAATATATTAGTTAAGTAAGAATTTTTTATTTCAAGATGGGGGTATTGTATACCTCATCAAACTAAGAGAATTGAATATCTATGAGCTGAAAAAATATACTATCAATCATGTAGATTTAGAAGGTTCATTAAGTGTAGAAAAGTAGAAAAATAATTGATGGTGAAGATTACGACATGAATTAATTTGAAAAAGAGAGGTCACAGCATTGTAATTCTGTGACCTCTTATTATATAATGCAAAGCTATTATTTATTAGTTTTCTGTATAATTATTAATCCTGATCCCATGCCAGAAGCTAAACTATAGTTATTATCTACAAATACTCCAAATAATAAGTAAGTCGCATCCGTAAACCACATTTCATTTGGGGCTGACGATTCAAAAGTGTTTTTTATTTTCATTTGTTAAAAAATAAAATTATCGATTATAGCTGCTAGTGTTTATGGATAGGTTGTTCATGTTCAGAGGGGAGCGGTAGGGTATGATCTGGGAATGTTACGAATACAGTAAGAACAATTACTACGCTGATCGAAAGTAATAATAAAAAACGCCGTTCGATAAAAGTAGAAAAGGTGTCTGATAAAAGTTGAATTATACATGACATAGTTATTGTTATCGTAAGTAAAAGACTAATAAACAGTATACTATGAGCTTGTTGAGCGTTTAACATTTCTGTAATCATTGCTCCCATCATACTTGCCATTAATCCAGAGAACATTCCTTCTAAAGCAGTAAATAGGTGAAAACGTAGACCGACTAAAAAACCGATACAACCACTAATCAAAATCGCAAGCAATGTAGAATATAATAATTCACCTTTAAAAAGAATACCTAAATAAAAACCTATACTTAAACCGATACTCATACTAAAAGACATAATAAATACCATATACCCCATTAGGGTACCGTTACGTTTAGAAATATATGATGTAATAAGAATCGAGATACAACAAAGTGTTAAGGCAGTCGATGTGTAAACGAACATTATGATACCTCCCTGTCCTATCGTTCATTTCATCATATGTTCGTATGGAGATTACTTATGCTTATTTATATCTGCATATTATCTGCACAATTTAATAAATGTAAGTAAGTAGGTGCTTGATTTTTTGAGCATCTTTTTTATTTGTGAGCATGAGAAAGAAATTGTTATATAATGAGTTTCTATTGTGAAGCCATAAAGAATCAGCGTATAATATTATAGTTATCCCATTACTGGGAGTAACCCGCGAATGATAAATAAGATTGTTCTTTTATCATCGCCTCTAAACAGATAGACAATGAAAGTAACACCGGAATACAGATAGGGAGTTATAAAATGAAATTAATTATTGCCGAGAAACCAGATCAAGGTTTGGCTCTTGTTTCACAATTTAAATATCGCCGGAAAGATGGATATTTAGAAGTAGAAGCGAATGAGTTATTTCCAAATGGAGCGTACTGTACATGGGCAATTGGTCATTTGACGCAGTTATGTAATCCAGAACATTATCACGCTGAGTGGAAGAAATGGTCACTAAATACATTACCGATGATTCCAGAGCGTTTTCAGTTTGAGGTAACAAAGTCAAAGTATAAGCAATTTAACGTTGTGAAACAGTTGTTACATAACCCTCAGGTAACAGAAATTATTCACGCGGGCGATGCTGGTCGCGAAGGGGAATTAATCGTACGAAACATTATTAATCTTTGTAACGTGCAAAAGCCGATGAAACGTCTTTGGATTTCATCTTTAACGAAACAAGCTATATACCAAGGATTTAAAAATTTATTAGATGAAGCAGATACAATTAATACGTACTATGAGGCATATACAAGGTCATGTGCGGACTGGGTCGTTGGTATGAATGCATCGCGTGTCTTTAGTATTTTGCTAAAGAAAAAAGGAATGAACGATGTATTTTCAGCTGGTCGTGTACAAACACCGACACTCGCATTAATTGTAAAGCGTGAAAAGGAAATAGAAAACTTTAAGTCTGAGCCGTTTTGGGAAGTGTTCGCAACCTTTAATATAGAAGGAAAGAAGTATGAGGGGAAATGGGAGAAGGATAGTGAATCCCGCTTAAAAGACCCTGATATGGCAAATAAAATTGCAGCATTTTGCCAAGGTAAACCGGCTGTAGTAAAAGAAATGAAAACGGAGCGTAAAGAGTTTCAGCCCCCGTTTTTATTTAATTTATCAGCACTGCAAGCGACAGCTAATAAAGCTTTTAAATTTTCACCGAAAAAGACGCTTGATATAACACAAGCACTATATCAAAAAGGGATAGTTTCTTATCCGCGTTCGGATTCTAACTATGTTACACAAGGAGAAGCAGCGACGTTCCCTGATATTTTACAGAAGTTAAGTCAGTTTGATGAATATAAAGGTTTATTGCCAGCACCAATTGAATCGATTATGAATAATAAGCGTTATGTGAATGAAAAAAAAGTTACAGATCACTATGCAATTATACCGACAGAGCAAGTTACAAATCCAAGCAAACTATCAGGTGATGAAAAGAAAATTTACGATATGATCGTAAGAAGACTGATTGCGGCGCATTATGAAGTAGCAATCTTTGACTACACAACGATTACAACTCTTGTAGACGAACGTGCTGAATTCATTTCAAAAGGAAAACAGCAAATTCAAGAAGGTTGGCGTAAAGTTATTTTCCAAGACGATAAAGATGACGAAACAATTCTTCCAATTGTCGCAGAAGGTGAACAAGGAAAAGTTGTAAAGGTGAAAGTGAAAGAAGGAAAAACACAGCCGCCGAAGCGTTATACAGAAGGACAACTTATTACGTTAATGAAAACGGCCGGTAAGTATTTAGAAAATGAAGAGCTGGAGAAAGTATTAAAGAAAACAGAAGGTTTAGGTACTGAGGCAACGCGTGCAGGTATTATTACTATGCTGAAAGACCGTAAATATATAGATGTGCAGAAGAACCAAGTGTATGCAACCGATAAAGGGAAAGTATTAATTACCGCAATCGGTGATAAAATACTAGCTTCACCAGAAATGACAGCGAAATGGGAGCAACGCCTTGCGGAAATTGGTGAAGGCACAGCATCACCAGCTACATTTATGGAACAAACGAAAAAGCTATCAGCTAAAATTATTGAAGATGCAGTGGAAATGTCAGAGAAATGGGATTTTACTGGATTACATGTTGAATCGATTGAGCGAAAAGGATCGAAATTTACAACAGGTAAAAAGGTTGGTAGCTGTAAAAAATGTGATGGCGATGTGATTGATAAGTCAACGTTTTACGGTTGTTCTAATTACAACACGACACAATGTGACTTTACAATCTCAAAGAAAATATTAAGCAAAACAATTTCGCAAAAGAATATGACAAAACTTTTAAAAGGTGAAAAGACCGATTTAATTAAAGGCTTTAAAAAAGGCGAGAAAACGTTTGATGCGATGTTAGAGTGGAAAGATAATAAGATTAATTTTGTGTTTGAGAATTAAGTTGTTCAACAAATAAAAAAATATGATAATTAAACTGTATCCTATAGAATAGACACTAAAAAAGTCTATTCTATAGGATATTTTTTTGAATAAGTAGTACTATATATTTTTATTTAAAATAAAATATACAATAAAAAAATCTTTGTAATTGATAAATATTTATTGTAAAACAATAAATTGTGTATTAAAATCAATATCATAATAAATCAGTGAGGTGCTTTTTATAGAAAGTTAACAACGCTGTTTTTTATTAGAGGAGGTAAAACTATGAACAATCACAATTTGATTATTGAAAATATGGATAACCCTCATGAGTTGGAGAGAATGTATAGAAAAGACCCGAAAGCTTTTAAAAAGTCATTCTCACAAGCATGGGATGAAAACCCTGATTCTCAGCTTCTAGCTGCTTGGTATGAAAGATTGAATTTCAAGGAGACGGCAAATAAAGAAAAAATATCGCTGTTTCAAAAAGGTTTCTTATTCATGGGCATGTTAGCTATTCTAGCTGGGCTAAGCACTAGAATCATTTTCCACTTTGTCGAGCAGGAAGCAATTGCTCCAATTAACTTGGCTTTTGGTGTAATTCCCTTTATTGCTGCTTATTTTATTTACAATAATACTCCGAAAAAAAGTATTATTTACTTACTTGCAGCGTTGTTCCTAATTGCCGGGTTGTATCTTAATATGTTGCCATTAAATTATAAAGACAGCAGTATCCTTGCGTATTTACATCTTCCTATATTGTTATGGGTCTTATTGGGACTTGCGTTTACGGGAAATGAATATTCAAAAGGTAGTACAAGATTAGCGTATATTAAATTTAATTTAGAATATGGTCTTCTCTACGCGAGTATGGCAGTGAGCGGAATGATACTAGCATTATTCACCATGCGATTATTTAGCTTCGTTGACTTGGATATAGGAGAGTTCTATTTTAGTAATGTTGTTTTATTTGGAGCTGCCGCTCTCGCTGTAGTGGCTGCATACTTAGTATCATTGAATCTTAAACTTGCTAAAAATATTACACCATACATATCTAAAATTTTTAGTCCGCTTGTCTTGATCACATTGTTTATCTATCTAATAACGGTAATTTGGGTCGGGAAAAATCCATTCTTGGACCGCAATTTCCTAATGGCCTTCAACGGAATACTCCTTGGTGTATTGGCTGTTACTATATTTTCTATCGTTGAGAGTGATTCAGACGAGAAAAAGAGCATTTCAGATTATATAAATTTTGCCTTAATTGTTCTGGCGCTTATTATTGACACTGTCGCATTGTCAGCCATTGTATTCAGACTTTCTTCTTACGGGATTACACCTAATAGACTTGCTGTTTTAGGCGTAAACATACTGATTTGGGCAAATCTCATTTGGATTATGTTTTCCTATATGCGTTTTCTACAAAACAAATCAGGACCGACAGCTATCCAAGATGCTGTTACGAAGTATTTGCCAATCTACGGACTTTGGGCAGCTTTCGTTATATTTACTTTTCCTATAATGTTTAATTAGAAAGGTTTTGTTAATGTAACGACAAGCTAATTTTCTATAACGTATAAAATCCTTAGAGCTGATAATTATCGTTACTTCTATAATTTCTCGACAATAAAAAAACGTCCTAAAGTAGGACGTTTTTTTATGTATATTACTGTTTTTTCTTAATAAGTAACAACACTTGTGAAACACAAGCAAGTACTGGCAGTTCAATCAACGGTCCAATAACGAGTGCAAGTGCGATAAGAGGCTCGTCCGGAAAAGCTGTTACAGCGATGGCGAGTGCAACAGGTGAGTTTCTTGCTAATGTTGTTAAGTTTAAACTTACTGTATCTTTATAAGATAAACGCATTATGCGTCCGATAAATTGTCCCAGTACAAAATTAATGATGAAGAACAATAGAACAGGAATGAGTAGTAATAAAACGACATTCATATTTTGTAGTAAATATTTTCCTTGTGATGCAAACATCGCTACGATTGCTAAACTTAAAAATACAATTTGAGCAGAGCTGAAAAACGGAATGAGTTTATTCTCGAGTGTTTCAGCTTTTTTCAGTTTATTCATAATGAATTTTGTAGCGTGTGCAAGTACAAATGGTAAGAAGATTACGATAACAATACTTTCTACTAAAACAGAAACCGCTACAGTCTTCATGACACCAGCAAATAAAAATAAATAAATGGGAAGGAGTAGTACTTGCAAAATTAAATTTACAGGCAAAATTGCAGTAGAAAGTGCTACATTTCCTTTCGCTATTTCAGTAAAGATTAAGTACCAATCTGTACATGGAGTAACCATTAACATAATAAATCCAACCCAAAGTGCTGGGTGATCTGAAAGAAATAGTGCTCCTAATCCCCAAGCGAGTAAAGGTGTCCATACAAAATTAATAGTAAGGCTTGTTCCAGCGAATTTTAAATTGCGGAATCCATTTTTTATTTCTTTCAATGGAATGCTGAGAAATAATCCATACAGCATGAAAAATAAGAAGGGGACAATAAATTGCTCTGCATACATATGTATCAAATTAAATTGTCCGAGTACGATGCCGCATGTAACAGCAAAAAGAATAATAAAAGTTTGAATCTTTTCTATAGTGCTCATGAGTAAATCCTTTCTAAATATGAATTGCCCTCTCAACATCCATTATACAAATAATAAAGTTACAATGGATGTTTTAATTGTATCGAGGTTTTTATTTTTAATTCGAGATATTATTTTTTATTTAAAGTTACTTGACTAAAGTAAGTGAAGTGTATTACAATCACTTACATAAGGTAATTAAATAACAAAAAGTATTAATTGTTTTACTTAAGGTATCAATTGGAACTTTTTATCCCGCATTAATGGGCAGTAAGACCCCCACCTCAGAATTCAGCGAAAGCAAAGAAGTTAGGCGGAGATCAACTGCCCATAAAAGCCCGATTGGTTCAACTAATAATCAGTGGGGGATGAAGAACTCCCCCACTGATTAAAGTTTCACTTTATTAGAATAAGAATTTTTATGATGATGAATAATGAATATGATAAGAAAGTTTAGGTGAAGAAAATGGGATTATTTAGCTCTTTATTTGGTAAAAAAGAAGAAAATACAAAAGTAGAGGGGAATAAAACAATGTCAAAAGTATTATTTGTAAAAGCAAACGATCGTCCAGCGGAGCAAGCAGTTAGTTCAAGAATGTATGAAACATTTGTAAGTGCTTATAAAGAAGCCAACCCAAATACAGAAATTACGGAGTTAGATTTATTTGCATTAGATCTTCCGTATTACGGAAATATCGCTATTTCAGGTGGATATAAACGTAGTCAAGGAATGGAGTTAACAGCAGAAGAAGAGAAGGCTGTAGCAACGGTAGATCAATATTTAAATCAGTTTTTAGAAGCTGATAAAGTTGTATTTGCGTTCCCACTATGGAACTTCACAGTACCAGCGCCATTAATCACATATATTTCATACTTATCTCAAGCTGGAAAAACATTTAAATATACAGCAAATGGCCCAGTAGGTTTAGCTGGCGATAAGAAAGTCGTTGTATTAGGTGCGCGTGGTTCAGATTACTCTTCAGAACAAATGGCTCCTATGGAAATGGCAGTTAATTATGTAACGAATGTGCTTGGGTTCTGGGGAATTACAAATCCAGAGACTGTTGTAATTGAAGGGCACAATCAATATCCAGATCGTTCACAACAAATTGTTGAAGAAGGTTTAGAGAACGTTAAAAAAGTAGCGGCGAAATTTTAATTGATAGTAAATGTAAAAAACCAACATGGATGACCATGTTGGTTTTTTAGTCTATTTCTATGTTAAAAAATGTATATTTATAAAATAAAAGAAAAGTTTGAAAATAGTATTGCAAAATATTATATGACAAACTATAATGAGTTCAAGAATAGTTGATAGTCGAATTTAATATTCAGAAAATTCAATTAGTTAAAAATGGAAAATGAGATAAGGAAATTTGAATGGGGGTTATATTATGGCGAATAAAGTACCGTTTTCGTTCATAGTAGTTATTGGATTAATGTTATTTGCACTATTTTTTGGAGCAGGAAATTTAATATTCCCGGCAATGCTCGGTCAATCGGCAGGAGAGAATGTATGGATTGCTAACGCTGGATTTTTAGTAACGGGTGTTGGATTACCATTACTAGGTGTACTGGCATTTGGTTTTTCGGGTAAAGATGATTTACAGTCATTAGCAAGTCGTGCACACCCAGTATTCGGGATTGTGTTTACAACAGTTTTATACTTAGCGATTGGCCCGTTATTTGCAATACCAAGAACAGGAAATGTTTCTTATGAAATTGGTCTTAAACCGTTTATGCCAGAAGGATTAGGTTCTACACCTTTAATTCTTTTCACAATTGTATTCTTTAGCATCACTTGTTTTTTTTCGCTAAATCCTGCGAAAATTGTCGATATTGTTGGAAAAATCTTAACGCCAATTAAGTTAACTTTCATTGGTATTTTAGTAATCGTTGCTTTTATACATCCGATTGGAGATATGCAAGCACCAGTGGAAGCTTATACATCACATGCATTCTTTAAAGGATTCCAAGAAGGATACTTAACAATGGACACGCTTGCATCATTCGTATTTGGAATCATCATCATTAATGCAATTAAAGAAAAAGGTGCGAAAACGAAAACACAGATTATGATCGTTTGTGCAAAAGCGACAATCATTGCAGCATCTATTTTAGCAATTATCTATACAGCTCTTTCTTATATGGGTGCTTCAAGTGTTGCAAAGCTTGGACATTTAGAGAATGGTGGAGAAGTATTAGCGAAAGTTTCTAATTACTATTTTGGATCATATGGTGGAGTATTATTAGGATTAATGATTACAGTAGCGTGTTTAACAACTAGTGTGGGACTTGTATCAGCATGTTCTTCATTCTTCCATAAGTTATTCCCAAATGTTCCTTACAAAGCGATTGCAATCACGCTATGTGTATTTAGTGCAATTGTTGCAAACGTAGGATTAACACAATTAATCGCAGTTTCTGTTCCAGTACTAACAGCAATTTATCCACTAGCAATCGTATTGATTTTCTTAACGTTTTTCCATTCATTATTCAAAGGAAGAGCTGAAGTTTATCAAGTGAGCTTAATCGTAACATTTATCATCAGCTTATTCGATGGTTTAAGTGCAGCTGGAGTTAACATTGAAGTAGTAAGCCGAGTGTTCACTAAATTCCTTCCGATGCAAGAAGTAGGATTAGGATGGATCTTCCCAGCGATTATCGGTGGATTTATCGGATATGGCATTAGTGTTTTAAAAGTAAAAAATCAAGTTCAACCAGCTAGTGCGAATAAGAAAATAGGTTAAATAAAAAAGTTATAGAATTTGATTCTATAACTTTTTTTGTTACTATTGATTAGGATAAAAAAATAATGTAGTAGGGGAAATATAATGAAAAAAACAATTGACCATATCGGCATCGCAGTTCGAGATATAGATAGTACGATACGTTTTTATGAAAAGGTGTTGTTAGGAACTTTAATAGATCGTTACGTAAGTGAAGCTCCTGGTGTTGAAAGCGAAGTAGCCATTCTTGAAGTGGATGGAGATAGAATTGAATTACTTGCACCGACGAATAATACGACATCTCCAATAGCACGCTTTATTAAACAAAAAGGTAAAGGTGTTCATCACGTCGCATATCGTGTCGATGATTTAGATGTGGCTCTAGAAGAGTTAAAAGAACAAGGTATTCGAACGTTAGAGCATACACTTCGAATTAATAAGCACGGTAGAAGATTAATATATCTTAACCCAGCGGATACAGAGGGAACAATCATTGAGTATTGTGATTATCCAGAAGAGAAGTAAAGAAATTTTATGATGGAAGAAGGGTATTGCGTAATAACGTAATACCTTTTTTATTTATGTATTTCACACTTTTTTCACAAATGATTCACGATAACTTTTCTTCTTTAGGAACTTACATAAATATATTTTATGATATAATAACAATCTGCTTTAAAAATGTAAGTTGTATCCATGAAGGTAGTTACTATTGTATTGGAAGTTAAGAGGTGAGATAGAAATAAAAAGTTACACTGTATAGAAATTTTTATTTAATCAGGTTAATATTTCGTCGGAGAAGGAAACTTGGGAAGTTTAAGGAATGAAAAGATAGTGATGAGGAAGAAGTGAAATGATTGTGAAAGTAATGAGAAGGTTAGGGGCATGGCTATTAATTGCGTGTGTACTTATCATATTGATACCAAAAAGTGCATCTGCTCATGCGTACGTTGTGAAATCAAACCCTGCTGAAAATGAAACGTTGAAGAAAGCACCATCTGTAGTGAAAATTGAATTTGATGAGGATATACAAGTTTCGCATTTTAATACATTGTTTGTAAGAGATACCTCAGGTACAAGAGTAGATTTAAAAGATGCTCATATCGATAAGAAAAACAAAAAAATATTAGAAGTAGGCTTAAAAGAAAACTTGAAAAACGGACTCTACTCTATTCAGTGGAAAGTGATTTCTGCTGACGGGCATCCTATTCAAGGAGTTATTCCGTTTCGAATTGGGTCAGAGGAAGCGGGAGCAGACGATATACAAGTAGAAGAGATGGGGTATTTCCCGAAAATAGATATGATTATGGAACGTGGAGTTTTATATACAAGTTTCTCACTATTTATAGGAGTGCTATTCTTTAATCTTATTATGTATAAAGGGAATGCAACCTCGGTTCGATCAAGGAGTAAGAACATAATATGGATCTCATTATTGGGTATATTGATTAGCTTATTATTCAATCTGCCATTGCAAGCGAAAATAAATGCTGATGTTTCATGGTTAGAAGCATTCGATCCATTACTATTAAAAGAAACATTACAGCTTTCTGTTTTTGGATATGTATGGATTACTCAAATGGTTCTTATTAGTTCGCTTATAATTGTTACTTATTTTGCGATGAAGTGTGAGAAGTTGTCGTCGTTTAAAGTATGGAGCATTCCAATACTATTGTTTATCGGGATACTTGTTATGAAAGCCTTTAATAGTCATGCATTTGGTTTAAAGTTTAAAGAGATTGCGGTCGTTATGGACTTTCTACATTTATTCGCAGCTTCGTTATGGGTTGGAGGTCTATCATCCATTATTCTTCTTTTACGTAAAGAGGAAGACAAGTGGAATATGTATTGGGATATGATTAAGCGTTTTTCACCGTGGGCAACAGGTGCTGTCATCGTGATTTTAATAACAGGTCTTTTTAACAGTACATTCTTTATACCAACAATCCACTCGTTATTTGATACGAAGTATGGATTAGCTTTATTAGCAAAGATACTTTTATTCATTTTCATGGGGATATTGGGATTTGTTCATTATGTAAAAGGGAAAATGAGAGCGGAGCAAGGATTAGGTGCTACGGTGAAAGTAGAGTTTATCATTGGAATTATCATTTTCGTAATCGTAGCTTTTATGACAAACGTACAAACACCGCCGATGCCTCCAACTGGACCTTTTACAGAGAGTAAGCAATTAGATAATGGATATGAACTTACTTTACATGTAAGTCCTAATAAAGTAGGACAAAATAAATTCCATATTACTTTAAAGGATGAGAACGGACAACCTGTTACTGATATGGAGCAAATTATTTTAACCACGCAATCATTGGATATGAATATGGGGAAGGGGTCATTTAAAGTTTCGGCCGTGTCACCAGGAGAATATGAAGCGGAAGGTATGTATATTAACATGACAGGAAACTGGAATATACAAGTGCACGGATTAACAAAATCTCTTGATAGTTTTGATACGGATTATAAATTTATTGTAGGCGGCAGATAAAGTGAAACTTTAATCAGCCCTCATCAATCGGGTTATCCGGCGAATAGCCGGGATAAAGAGAAGGTATAGATAAAAAGGAGCTAATAGAAAATGAAACGTATAAAAAAATTTGGCACAACAATGATCGCAACAATAATTGCAATGGGGATTTTTTCGTTACCTGTTAGTGCGCACGTCACTGTGAAACCAGAAGCTTCGGACGTTAATTCTTGGGAGACTTACACGATAAAAGTACCAGTTGAGAAGAATGTAGCAACGACAAAAGTTACATTGAAAATACCGTCTGGAGTAGAGTTCCAACAGTATGAACCAGTGACAGGATGGAAAGTGGAAGAGCAGAAAGATAATGCTGGAAAAGTTAGAACTGTAGTATGGGAAGCAACAGGAGAAGGGATTTTACCCGGTCAGTTCCAGCGATTTACTTTCGTCGCTAAAAATCCGGATAAAGAACAAAAAATAGCTTGGGATGCATATCAACAATATAAAGACGGAGAAATTGTTGAATGGACAGGCGATGAAAAAGCTGAAAAACCACATTCACTTACTACAATTGCAAAAGGTATGTCATTAACAGGGGAACATGGTGAAGTGTCTAATGTAGAAAAAAATGAAGGTACTAGTAATTTGCAATTGATAGCGATTGTTTTATCTATTTTGGCGATTGTATCTTCGGTAGTTGCGTGTGTTTTTGTAGTACGTCGTAAAAGGTAAGTAAGGGTGAAAAAGAGCCTACAAACAGCAGGCTCTTTTTTATTTTTATTTCACTTCAACCTGCTGCCTTACAGCAAGTGTTTTCGGCTTTATATTTACGAAACAAATACTCACCACAATAAATAATAGTCCGATGAATAAGCTAATAGTAATGGCCTCATGTAAGAAAATTGAACTTACAATAATAGCGATTAGTGGAATGAGGAATGTATAAGCCCCA
The DNA here is from genome assembly GCF_056399205.1 of Bacillus sp. 01N45. Lineage (NCBI taxonomy): Bacteria > Bacillati > Bacillota > Bacilli > Caryophanales > Bacillaceae > Bacillus > Bacillus sp. 01N45. The sequence goes on along the minus strand of NZ_JBFTQW010000005.1, from coordinate 243,158 downwards.
ACTTTACTTGCTTCACCGGCTCCAACAAGAGTGAAGTATGCAAGCCATCCCATTGCAATAACAAAGAATGAAATAAAGAGTAGAACACTAACAAACGGTATACTCCAAGCAATACTAGACCAGCTTTCAAACTCTGATCCAAATCCAATTAAGCAAAGCCCGCCAATAATAAGCTGCAGTGTTACCATCCAAATAGAATTAACGCGGTGCCCAGTCTTCTTAATAAATACTGTTCCAAGTGCCCAGCCAATCGCGCATCCTATCGCGAGAAGGATTCCTATAATAGAAATATGTCCAGTTAAACTACTAGAGCTAATGACACCTACGCCAATAAATCCAAGAACAAGCCCGAAAATTTTTAAGCCGTACATAGATTCTCCAAGCCAAATCCATGAGAAAATGCCGAGTAAAACAGGTTGTAGAAATACAATGGCGGAAAATAACCCAGCGGGCATATATTGAAGGCCTACAGTTTGTAATCCGTAAAATATAATGATGTTAAGTAAAGAAGAAATAACGTATAAATGCCAAGTTTCTTTTAAGTGTAACTCTTTGTATTTCGGTAATGCGAAAAGAAGTAAAATGAATCCTCCAATTAAAGTTCGAACGCCTGCAAATAAAACGGGTGGTGTATAATGCAGGGCAAACTTAGATAAAGGCCAATTGATTCCCCACATGAAAACGAGAAAGGTAAGGATTATGGCCGTCTTAGTTCGAGAAAGTTGTGTCACGGTAAGACCTCCTTGTTGTTATTCATTTCACTATGATATGATATCGACTGTAATAAATAAAATGAATCTTTTTTATAAGGAGTATAAGTGATTAGTTATGACCATTACACAACTGCAAGTATTAATAAAAACTGTTGAGTTAGGTAGTTTTACGAAGGCTGCTCGGGTGTTAAATATGACGCAGCCAGCTGTAAGTCATGCGATTTCAAGTATTGAGTCAGAGTTAGGAGTTACGATTCTTATACGTGATAAACGAAAAGGGCTAATCGTTACGGATGTAGGAAACAGAATTCTTGTGCATATTAGAGAGATTTTGAACGGTGTAGAGAAGATTGAACAAGAAGTTGCGATGGAGAAAGGACACGAAGTTGGGACGATTCGAATTGGGAGTTTTCCGAGTGCTTCTGCACATTTCTTACCCAAAATGATAAACCTTTTTAAGGAGAAGTATCCGAACTTAGAAGTCGTTCTTTGTGAAGGAACGATTAAAGAAGTTGAAGATTGGTTAGTATCGAGGGTTGTTGATATAGGAATTGTCATTTTGCCTAATAAAGAGATGGAGATTGTCCCATTAACGAAGGGGAAAATGGTTGCTATCTTAAGAGATGATCATCCTCTTTGTAAGAAGGACTCTATTGCAATTAGTGATTTAGAGAATGAACCGATCATATTATGTAAGGGTGGATACGAACCACCCATTATTGATATGTTTAAACAAGCCAACGTACCACTTCGGGCTGAGTATGTAATATCGACCGTTACTACAGCTTTAAATATGATTCAAGAAGGGTTAGGTATTGCAATATTAGCCGAATTATCTTTAACGAATTTACCACAGAATGTGCAAACGAGAGAATTGGAACCACAAGTATGGAGAGAAATTGCTTTAGCTGTTCCTTCATTAAAGGATTCCTCAATCGCTGTGCAGCTATTTATTGAAGAATTTCAAGCGCTATTTGCAGAATAAAAAGAGGTGTCTCATATATCATAATGGGACACTTTTTAATTTGCTTATAAAAAATCTATGAAAAGGATTGACTTATCTTTTTGTTGTAACTATAATGATTACATCGAGGTGGTGATCACGATGAAAATTAGTAGCCGCTTTTCTATAGCTGTTCATATTTTATCTATTTTGAAAAACAATCCATCTTCACTTTGTACTTCAGACTATATAGCTGAAAGTGTAAACACAAATCCAGTAGTCATTCGTAAAATGATGTCGTACTTGAAACAAGCTGGTTTTGTATATGTAAATCGCGGTCCAGGTGGTGCCGGATTATTAAAGGATTTACACGAAATCACATTGTTAGATGTATACCATGCAGTAAATGTAGTCAAAGAAGACAAACTATTTCATATTCACGAGCAACCAAATCCAGATTGTCCAATTGGAGCAAATATTCAAGCGGTGTTAGAAGTTATATTAATACAAGCGCAATCTGCGATGGAAGAAATTTTGAGAAATATTACGATGGGGCATTTGTTTGAAACTTTGCAAGAAAAAATGAATGCTTAAATCATATTTATATTTTTTTGTTATTAATGTAACTAATTTAATTACAACTATAAAGGTAAGGTGTAAAAGTATGACTATAAAAATGAAAGTATACTCAGATTTTATATGTCCATTTTGTTTTTTAGCAAAAGGTCCATTAGATGAAGTAGCGAAAGAGAAAGATGTAGAAATTGAATGGATGCCATTTGAATTACGTCCAAGTCCATATTCAAAAATAGATCCATGGAATGAGCCAGAAAAATTAGGCTCATGGGATGCTTTTATTCTTCCAACTGCGAAGAAGTTAGGAATCGATATGCGTTTGCCGCGTGTTTCACCGCATCCATATACACATTTAGCTTTCGAAGGATGTCAATTTGCGAAAGAACGTGGACTAGGAAATGAGTATCATCACCGCGTATTCACCGCATTTTTCCAAGAAGAGCAAAACATTGAAGATATTAATGTTTTAACAAAATTAGCGGTAGAAGTAGGTCTTCCTGAAGCTGAATTTAAAGATGCTTTAGTAACTCGTAAATATAAAGAAAAGCATCAAGAAGCAATTCAGCATGCATATGATGAAGCAAATATTATGGCTGTTCCAACTGTCATGATTGGAGATGAAGTCATTCAAGGGCTTGCTAGTAAAGAAACGCTACAAAGAGTCATCGATAAAGAAATTGAAAAGGATAAAACAAATTCATTTGAAGGTATGCAATGTAATACAGATGGATATTGCTAATTCGCTTGTTATGAAATAACAAAATAAATTATAAAACAAATATTTGGAGGAATTAAAATGTCAGCAACTACAACAAATTTAAAAGAAGCAATCGTGAACCGTCGTTCTATTCGTAAAGTAACAAAAAACGATGCAATTACGAAAGAAAGAATTGAAGAAGTTTTACAAACAGCTTTACACGCACCAACATCTTTCAATATGCAAAGTGGTCGTATGGTTGTATTAATGGATGGAGAACATGAAAAGTTTTGGGATATTGTTAAAGAAACACTAAGAGCCCGCGTACCAGCAGAAAACTTTGAAGCGACTGTAGAAAGATTAAAAGGTTTCCATGCAGGTGTTGGGACTGTGTTATTCTTTGAAGATCAAGCAACAGTAGAAAAAATGCAAGAAAATGCACCATTATATAAAGATCAGTTCCCATTCTGGTCTCATCAAGGAAATGCAATGTTACAACATACTGTATGGATGTTATTATCGGCTGAAGGAATTGGTGCATCCCTGCAACACTACAATCCAATCGTAGATGCTGAAGTGAAAGAAACTTGGAACATTCCAGCAGAGTGGAGCTTAGTAGGACAAATGCCATTTGGTGAGCCAAATGAACAACCAGGAGAAAGAACTTTCTTACCTACTGAAGATGTAGTGAAATTTTATTAAGAAATTTAATATATAAAAAGTAAAATAAAAGGAGAGTACGTATTAGTCATATATGTACTCTCCTTTCGTATGCAATGTTAAACTCTTACTGCAAGAACGATTTCCTTCATATGAATCGAAGTTTTTCCTTACAATTAAAAATCTGTTATGTTTATTGTTTTGTAATGACAGTAAACATCCCCGTCATGTTTGGTGAGTAATCCTTAAAATCAAATTTTTCATAGAACGATTCTTTACCTTCTGATGCAAATAAACCGACAAACGCCTTATCAGGGGCATTCTCATGTAAGTATGCAACTAAACGATGCATGATTTCTTTCCCGATACCATGTTTCTGATAATCCGGATGAACTACTATATCTTGAATATAGAAATAGATAGATCCGTCACCAACAATTCGCCCCATGCCAATTATTTGTTCATTATCTTTCACTGTGATGCAGTGAATAGAATTCTTCAGTGAAGTATCTGCTACATCAAAATTCATATAATCAGTCCACCCAACAGAATCACACAAATATTTGTACTCTTCTAATGTTGGAATGTTATGTTCAAACTCATATGTTTTCAAAATGTACCCTCCAAGCCCTTAAATTTAACAAGTATATACATTCGACATTTTTTTATCTTTTCCTCTTATGTAACTGAATTCCCTTTAGCTATTGAATTTCGTCCAGTTTCCGTATTTGTATTTGTGTTAATTAATAAGAGTTTAGGGGAAAAATATAAGAAATAATCGAAAGGGAAGTGGGAAAATGAATGATGAGAAAAAGTATACAGTGGTAGGTACTGATGTTGAAGAAGTAAAACGTTTAAATGAAAATTCGGGATTATCATATAATCAAGTGAAAGAATTATTAGCGAAGCAAATGCAAAAAAAGAAGTAATGAAATTGAAATCCTTTATTTTTTCATTTAGCATTCTAATTAGAGAGAGTTATGAGGATAACTCTCTTTTTCAATACAATGGAGCAACTTTTAGAGCGGAGGAAACAGCATGAAAAAGTGGATAAAGATAACGCTGTCAATTGCTGGGGGTATCGTCCTATTGACATGTGCCGGAGGATATTACGTGTATAAAAATTATTTTCCAAAGGAACCTGAGCGTATCGTATATGATAAAGATAGAGTGTTAAAACCGATACATAATCAGTTGAAAGGGATTAACATAGATAATTTGAAGATAAAAGAAAAAGAGGTTGTAAATGCGACTGTGAACGAGCTTCAAAAAATGATTGATGATGGAAAATTATCATATGAGGAGTTAACGAGTATTTATCTTTTTAGAATACAAGAACATGACCAAAATGGAATATCATTAAATGCTGTTACAGAGATTAATCCAAATGCAATGGAAGAAGCGCGAAAGTTAGATAAAGAAAGGTCTTCAAATAAGAAATCGAACTTATACGGCATGCCGGTTATCGTAAAAGATAATGTACAAACAGAAAAGGTGATGCCGACAAGTGCGGGCACGTATGTGTTAAAAGATTGGATTGCAGATGAAGATGCGACAATCGTGAAGAAGTTGAAAGAAGAAGGTGCTTTTGTTTTAGGAAAAGCGAATATGTCTGAATGGGAAAATTATTTATCCTTTACAATGCCTAGCGGATATAGCGGGAAAAAAGGACAAAATTTGAATCCGTACGGTCCGATTACGTTTGATACATCAGGATCAAGCTCTGGATCTGCTACAGTAGTTGCGGCAGATTTTGCGCCGCTTGCAATCGGGACAGAAACGACTGGATCAATTGTAGCACCAGCGACGCAGCAATCAGTAGTTGGATTACGTCCAACACTAGGTATGGTGAGTAGATCAGGGATTATTCCGTTAGCTGAAACGCTTGATACAGCAGGGCCGATGGCAAGAACGGTAAAGGATGCGGCAACGTTATTTAACATAATGGTAAGTTATGATGAAAAAGATACTATGACAGAAAAAATGAAAGAAAAAGAAAGAATTGATTATACGAAGGATTTATCAATAGATGGATTGAAAGGGAAAAAAATAGGGGTTCTTTTTTCAATAGATCAACAAGATGAGAATAGAAAGAAAGTAGCAGAAAAGATTAGAAAAGACCTTCAAGATGCAGGTGCGATATTGACTGATGATATTCAGTTAAACAGCGAGGGTGTAGATAATCTGCAAACATTAGAATATGAATTCAAACATAATGTTAACGATTATTTTTCACAGCAAAAAAATGTACCGGTAAAATCGTTAGAAGAGATTATAGCGTTTAATAAAAAGGATAGTAATAGACGAATAAAATATGGACAAACATTAATTGAGGCGTCTGAAAAATCTGTTATAACGAAAGATGAGTTTGAAAAAGTAGTGCAAACGAGTCAAGAAAATGCAAGAAAAGAGCTAGATAGATATTTAGTAGAAAAAGGTTTGGATGCTTTAGTTATGATTAACAACGATGAAGTTCTTCTGGCTATCCAGAATTAGCGGTGCCAGCAGGATATGATAACAATGGAGAGCCAGTAGGTGCAGTGTTTGTCGGGAAGCAATTCAGTGAGAAGGAACTATTCAATATTGGTTATGCGTATGAACAGCAGTCTAAAAATAGAAAATCACCTAAATTGTAAAAGGGTAAACGAAAAAAAGAGCTCCATTGAAGTAAGTAGGTGGCTAATGTAAATAGAATCTAACAATATAAAAAGAAAAAAAGGATTCTTTCTAATTAGTAAGAAAGATTGTCTATAGAAGTTCATAAAATGTAATATATTCAATTTCCATCCACTGAAGGGGGAGGTTAAATCTTAATGAATGAAGTGAAAAATTTCTTTCGAAGTAGAGGGTTTCAACGGTTTCTCGTTTTAATAATAGTAGCGTTAGTATTATATGGATTAAAAAGTATGATCAATTTAATATTAATTACGTTTATACTGACATTTTTAATGGATCGTTTTCAACGTTTTATTTCAAAGAAATTGAAAGTGAACCGGAAAATTGTTATCGCCTGTTTGTATATCATATTAGTTTCCTTTATTGGCACGACATTATATAAATATTTACCTATGTTAACGATACAAATTTCACAATTGATTTATCAATTTAAATTGTTTTTTCAAAACCCACCTGATAATGAAATCATTAAATATGCACTTTCGACAATTAACGGAATGGAAGTATCAAAATATATAGAACAAGGTGTAGATGTCATATATCAATCGATTGCAAATATAGGAAAAGTCAGTTTGCAAATACTCCTTTCTCTTATTTTAAGTTTATTTTTCTTATTAGAAAAAGAACGCATCATATCATTTACTTCGAAATTTAAAGATAGTAGTCTGAAGGTTTTTTATGAGGAGATTGCATATTTTGGTGAAAGGTTTGCAAGATCGTTCGGTAAAGTAATTGAAGCGCAGTTTTTAATTGCAGTTGTAAATTGTATTCTTACTGTCATTGCATTAATTGTTTTAGGATTTCCGCAGCTTCTCGTATTAGCTGTCATGATTTTCTTACTTGGATTAATCCCTGTTGCCGGGGTAATCATTTCCTTGTTTCCACTTTGTATTATTGCATATAACGTAGGCGGAGTTATGTACGTTGTATACATACTTGTGTTCATTACAGTAATCCATGCTCTTGAAAGTTATTTTTTAAACCCGAAGTTTATGTCTGCGAAAACGAATTTGCCAATCTTTTATACATTTATGATTCTCATCTTCTCAGAACATTTCCTTGGAATATGGGGGCTTATTATCGGGATACCAATCTTTATCTTTTTATTAGATGTACTTGATGTAAACAATGAGGAACAGTTTAAAAAATAGGAAATGATAGAAAATAACTGATGTTTTCAAGGAACAATCAAAAAAGCAATCCAAAATAAATTGGATTGCTTTTTTGCATACACAATTAAAGAACTGGAGCCATTGTTTCTTTTAATACTTGAACAGAGTGATCGAATTTTAATTCTTCTTCTTCACTTAATTCCACTTCTAAAATTTCACGAACACCGCCGCGATTTAAAACAGCAGGTACGCCGATATAAACATCTTTTTGACCGTATTGGCCTTCTAAGTAAGCTGATACTGTTAATACGCTATTTTCGTCGTTTAAAATCGCCTTTGTAACACGTAGAAGTGACATACCGATACCATAGTAAGTTGCACCTTTTCGCTCGATAATATGGTAAGCTGCATCACGAACGTTTATGAAGATTTTGTCTAAATCTTCTTGCGTGTATGTGTTGTCTTTATCAAGAAGCGTTTGTAGTTTTTGAATACCGACTGATACGTGACTCCAAACAGGAAGTTCCGTATCACCATGTTCACCGATTATATAAGCATGAATGTTGTGTGGACCAATATCGAAATACTCACCTAACATATAGCGGAAACGAGCAGAATCAAGTGTTGTACCAGAACCGATTACGCGTTCTTTTGGTAAACCAGATTCTTTCCAAGTTACGTAAGTTAAAATATCGACAGGGTTAGTTGCGATTAAGAAAATACCATCAAATCCGCTATCCATAATGCTACGAACGATTTGTTTGAAGATTTTCGCGTTTTTCTCAACTAAATCTAAACGTGTTTCGCCTGGTTTTTGTGGTAATCCAGCCGTAATGACTACAAGATCAGCATCTTTACAATCTTCGTAGCTGCCTTTCCATACTCTAGTTGGAGCTGGAGCAAATGGAACTGCATGACTTAAATCCATGGCTTCTCCTTCAGCTTTTGCCTCGTTTACATCAACTAAAACAAATTCTTCAGCTACAGCTTGGTTAATCATGCAGTAAGCATAACTACATCCAACTGCTCCTGTTCCTACTAATACAACACGGTTAATCCCTTTTTTCATTTCAAAATTCCTCGCAATTTCATTGATTTTATTATGTAAGATAATACGTCTTACTTCTATAGAGTCATATCTAGTTTATTACATTTTATAAAAGATATTCAAGTATTTGAAAATGTATCCTTGCAATTTCTTGCATGAAACATAGGAAGTAAGTTAAAGGAATATAATGCAATAAAATCCTTTATCAAAGGGGAAAAGGGTATGATGCAGCCATTAACGATGGGGAAAATGCTTCATATTATTAATGTGGGGCTCGTTAAAACGAAGAATCCAAAGCAAATTATTATTGCTGGTGCAGGGATTTCAGGATTAGTTGCAGCATCGTTATTGAAAGAAGCAGGGCATAACATAACAATTTTAGAAGCAAATAATCGAATAGGCGGAAGAATATATACGATTCGTGAACCATTTAGCTCTGGTTTATATTTTAATGCAGGGCCGATGCGAATTCCTGGAACACACGAGTTAACTTTAGCTTATATTCATAAATTTAAATTACCGTTAAATCTGTTTATAAATAAAACCGCTTCAGATATTATTTATACGAATAATATTAAAACGAGATTGAGCATATTCGAAAAAAATCCAAGTATACTTGGATATCCTGTTTTAGAGAATGAAAAAGGGAAAACGGCAGAAGAGTTAATGTTAGTAGTATTAGAACCCATACTAAATTTTATAAAAAAAGATCCTAATAAAAACTGGATTATCGTTGAAAAAAAGTATAAAACATATTCGCTCGGCTCATTTTTAACTGAATATTATTCAGACGGTGCAATAGATTTGATTGGGGTACTTCTTGATATGGAAGCTTATATGGGAATGTCTTTAATTGAAGTATTACGGGAAATGATTTTTTTTACTTCAACGACGAAATATTATGAGATAACGGGTGGAATGGATGTATTACCCAATTCATTTTTGCCACAGCTAAAGGATAATATTTTTATGTCATATAAAGTAGAGAAAATTATACAAGAAGATAATAAAGTAATGTTACAAGGAAATCGTGAGCAAACGTTAGAGCGATTTACTATAACAAGTGATATTGCTATTATCACAATTCCATTTTCAGCGTTACGATTTGTAGAAGTTCGGCCGTATCATTTATTCTCTTATTATAAAAGACGAGCAATTCGTGAATTAAATTATATTGCTGCAACTAAAATTGCGATAGAGTTTAAAAGTAGATTTTGGGAAAGAGTGGGGCAATGTGGCGGTAAATCTATTACAGATTTACCTATACGGTTTACATATTATCCGAGTTATGGCATTCATACACCAGGGGCAGCTACCGTTTTAGCGAGTTATACGTGGGCAGATGAGGCGTTAACATGGGATAGTTTACCGAATAGTGAACGCATTCGTTATGCATTAAGAAATTTAGCGGAAATATACGGTGACATCGTTTATAGTGAGTTTGTTACAGGGGCATCTTTTAGCTGGAGTCAAAATCCGTATTCTTGCGGCGCATTTACAGCTTTCGAACCGGGCCAAGAACTCGAGTTATTTCCGTATATTACACCACCATCTGGGAAAGTGCATTTTGCCGGAGAGCATACGACATTAACACATGGGTGGATGCAAGGAGCAATAGAGTCTGGAATTCGAGTTGCTCATGAAGTAAACGAAAAGTGAACATATATTTACAAATCACCACTCTTTTAATAAAATAATAAATATAAATCGTAATTATTACGCTTTGAATACGTTTGAAATAAAGAAATGGATGGTCGATCAAGTGAAAAAAGTAGAAATTCATATATTAGGTGGCTTTTTAGGTAGTGGAAAATCAACATTATTACAAAATTTATTGTTAGCGGAGAAAAAGAAGAATAGAAAAGTTGCAGTATTAATGAATGAAATTGGTGAATACTCGGTAGATACAGATATTATTGGAAAAGAGAATGTTTTAAGAGAGCTTCTGAAAGGATGTATTTGTTGTACGCTAAAAGAAGAGCTTGAAATACAATTACATTCGTTATATCAGCAAGAAAGACCAGATGTCATTTATATAGAAACGACAGGTGTTGCGCATCCAATTGAAGTGTTAGATGCATGTGTATCACCAATTTTAGCGCCTTTCCTGGAAGTGAAATCAATTGTAGTCGTTTTAGATGCAGTAAGGTGGTTAAATCGAAGTGTATTAAGTGCAAACATTCAGCAATTATTACATGAGCAATTGAAGTTTGGTAGCCATATTTTAATTAATAAATCAGATTTACTAACAGATGCGGATAAGAACAAAGTAATTGAAGAAGTGAAAACAATAAATAATCATGCGAAATTGTTTGAAACAAAGTATTGTAATATATCTTTAGAGGATATAGAAGAAGTTGAATTTACGAATGATGGGGAACATGAGACACTACATGTAAAACAGCATTTGCATATACAAACGATGACATATCAATTTACGAAATCAATTGATCAAGATAAATTATACGAATGGCTTTCGAATTTACCAGATAGTATTTATCGTGTAAAAGGTTTTGTGAAATTTCATGGGGACAAATATCCTCACTTATTCCAATACTCGTTCGGGGTACCGACTTTATTGGAACAAGACTTCGGTTTCCCAACGAACTTGGTAGTAATAGGAGAAGGGCTAGATAAGAAACAATTGGCTGAAGGGTTAGAGAAAGTGGAACTTAATTCTAATTAAGATTAAAGGAGCTGCCCCACAAGTCGTTGAAACCGACTTGTGGGGCAGCCTTTTTATTTCTTATGAGTAACCATTTAGCTACTTGTATTCATGTTAAATAGTCACTCTTTTAGTATTTTCGTTTTCCAAGATAAACATTTACTCTAGTACTAGAGTCTCTACTAAATTCAATTTTGCGACCATCTAATTCTATTGTTCGAGAGCTTGCAGTAGGATTTTTAATTAGACTATACAGATAATCTGCTTTAGTTGGTAGTAGTGTATTTAGGATTTTTCTCACCGGCTCGTTTAATACAGGATCATCACTATGAATAGACATTCTATATGCACTGTCATCATAGGGAGAAAAATTAAAATGCATAATGCCATCATATGTTTGACCAGTTTTAGTGAATACATAGTTATAATCGGTTTTTAAAAACCCAGAATCAATCAGTATATTCTCAATTTCTTTATACTTATCCTCATCTTTCGCAGGAATAGAATCAGGAACAAAATAAGGACTTACATTAATTGCGCTATACATAAACCTTGCAAATTGTTCTCTTGTTACATTCAGTTTTCCGCCATATTGATAGTTTCCAATTCCGTTTGTAATACCATTACTATACAATGAACGAACAGAGTTTGTTGCCCAATGATTATTTGGAACATCATAGAAAAGGTCGTTTGTTTTTACAGGTAAATGAAACGCTTTTTGTAAGATAACAGCCATTTCATATCGAGTTAATGTATCATCAGGTCTAAACTTGTCAGTGCTATTGTCCCCTGTCATGATTCCTTTTTGAGCAGCTGCTTTAATATTGTTTTCAAACATATGCCCATGAATATCAGAGAAATGTTTACTTGTAGATCCGGTATTTTCTAGTTTTAAGTATCTTGAAATAATCGCAGCTACTTGCCCACGAGTTACATTGTCCCCAAATCCAAATTTTCCGTTACCATAACCATTCATGACATTTTGTTCAGTTAAATGGTCAATCGAATCTTCAGACCAATGCCCTTTTGGTACATCGATGAAACGTTCAGTTTGTGCATGAGCATTCGTTGCACCGAATAATGTGGCGGTAATTAAGCCTGTTGCAAGTACATGTTTAAAATTCATTATGATTCCTCCTAAGTATATAAAACAATATTTTCTCACTCATATCCGTTACTTTTAAGTGATAATCACTTATTTATTATATTAGTATATTTAGTTTTTGTAAAATATGGATTTACTTTCGGAATATTGCTTAAATATATTTGGTGTTATAAGAGGGAGGGAAGTATAAAAAGTTAACTGACGGGGCGTTGACTCATTTTGATCATGAAGATGTTCGTATCCCAGCTGGTGGATCGAAGCAGGTTGCGAGCTATGATACTGTTGAGAATCGACAACATTATTATTGATGTAATAGATCCTATTAGTATGAAAGAACGTCTAGACCGGGTTTCAACTCCTAATTTTGACAAGGTGATTCGGGAGGCGTTAAGAAAAAGTGGATTTACTCCTAAAGATATTAAAGTATTGTTACCACTGCATACAAAACGTTCTATGTTAATAGAATTGATACAGGGGCTAGGGCTAGCAGAAGAACAAGTTGTATATTTAGATCATTATGGACATATGTCAGCGCTGGATCCTTGCATTGGTCTTCACTTTGCAAATGAACAGGGAAAATTACAGGCCGGAGATATTGCAGTAGTAGTTAGTGCAGGGACTGGATATACGTGGGCAGCGACTGTAATTAGGTGGTGAAAAATGCTAGATGAATATATGGTAAATGGAGGTATTTGGAAAGAGGCGGCGAATGTAAAGGTACTTCATTAAATTTTTTTAACAGATTTGTTTGTATGATCAAAGAAAAGTCATAATTACGGATGGGCAACTTTGGCGTGTTTGACTCTATCAGAAAGTAAAGTATGGGGAGGATCACAATGTCGATGAAAAAACGTAAATGGCTAAGAACGGTGGCTACTGGTTGTATTTTAAGTTCGTTATTAATAACGGCAGCTTGTTCAGGAAAGAAAACAAGTACAGAGGATGAAAAGACGATTAAGGTAGGGGTTCTTGCTTCATTAACAGGTCCATTAGAATCATATGGAAAACAAACAGTGAACGGATTTGAATTAGGGTTAGACTATGCAACGGGTGGAACTGGGAAAGTGGAAGGGAAGAAGATTAAGTTTGTTGTAGAAGATACGGAAACAAAAGCAGAGGTGGCGGTTAAAAAAGCTACGAAGTTATTAGAAGAAGAGAAAGTCGATTTTTTAATCGGATCATCTAGTTCAAGTGATACATTAGCGGTATTACCACTAGCTGAAGAATATGAAAAAATAATGGTTGTTGAACCGGCAGTTGCTGATAGTATTACCGGAAAGAACTGGAATAAATATATTTTTAGAACAGGAAGAAGTTCTTCGCAAGATGCGATTGCAGGAGCAGCGGTAATTGCAAAAAAAGATGTAAAGATTGCGACGTTTGCTCCGGATAATGCATTTGGCCGTGAAGGGATTGCAGCTTTTAAAGCTGGAGCGAAGAAATTAGGTGCGAATATTGTAAACGAGCAATATGCTGATACGAATTCGACTGACTTCACTGCAAATATTCAAAATATCATTAGCTCAAAACCAGATTATTTATTTATCGTTTGGGCAGGGGCAAACTCACCTTGGAAACAGTTAAAAGATATGAATGTGGAAGCACAAGGTATTAAAATTTCTACCGGTGCACCAGATATACCGGCATTAAAAACGATGGATGCGTTAGTAGGAATGCAAGGTTTTTCTGTTTATTATCATACACTCCCGAAAAATAAGGTGAATGATTGGTTAGTGGAAGAACATAAAAAACGATTTAATGGTGCGGTGCCAGATTTATTTACAGCAGGTGGAATGTCAGCGGCAATTTCTATTGTAGAAGCTTTAAAGAAAACAAAAGGTGATACAGATGTTGATACGTTGATTAAGAAAATGGAAGGAATGGAATTTGATACACCGAAAGGAAAGATGAAGTTTAGAGAAAAGGATCACCAAGCGATGCAAACACTTTATTCTATCACATTGAAAAAGCAAGATGGTGTTGATTATCCGGTGCCAGTATTAGAGCGAGAATTAACGATGAAAGAGACAGAACCACCAGTTCAAAACAAATAAACTGAATTTTCTGTTGTTTTTGTATAAAGAGGGGGATGCCCTCTTTATACGTATTTCTTTCATACTTAAAGCTTTAAAGGGAGGGATTTCGTGACACATTTGCTAGAAACGAAAAATCTTAGCGTATCTTTTGGCGAGCATCATGTTATTAAGGATGTGAATTTAACGGTACAAAAAGGAAAACTTATTTCCATTATTGGACCAAATGGTGCAGGAAAGACAACGTTATTTAATTTACTAAGTGGACAAATTTCTCCAACAAAGGGTGAAGTATATTTTAAAGGACGAGAGATTACAAAATTATCAATTTCGGATCGAACTCGATTAGGAATCGGCCGTTCTTTTCAGCTTACAAATATATTCCCAGAGTTAACGGTACTTGAAAATGTCCGTTTAAGTGTTCAATCATTTGTTCAAGATTACTATAGTTTTTTTCCGAGTTCGGCAAAATTTAAGCAACAAGTGGGAGAGGCGAGACGTTTCTTAAAAACAGTCTTACTTCACGAGAAAGAACATGTATTAGCGAAAGATTTAGCACATGGGGAAAAACGAAAGTTAGAGCTTGCGATGTTACTAGCTTTAAAAACGGATGTATTACTACTTGATGAGCCGACGGCAGGTATATCAGTTGAGGAAGTACCGGCTATTTTACAAGTGATTGAAAATATTAAGAAACATCCAGAGAGTACAATTGTACTAATTGAACACAAGATGGATATGGTACTAGGTTTATCAGACCATCTTATCGTTTTGTTCCATGGAGAGTTATTGGCTGAAGGTTTGCCTGAAGAAATGATGAAAGATGAGCGTGTACAAAGTGCTTATTTAGGGGGATTATATAGTGGCACTATTACAAGTGAATAATATAGAGACGTATTTAGATCAGTTTCATATTTTACAAGGGGTATCTCTTGCTGTTGAGAAAGGAACGATTACTGTACTGTTTGGAAGAAATGGGGCAGGGAAGACGACGACATTACGTTCGGTTATGGGATTTCACCATATCGCACATGGTGAAATTTATTATGATCGTACACAAGTAAATGGATTATCTACACATTTAATTTCAAGGAAAGGAATAGGTTATGTACCAGAAAATCAAGGTATTTTTCACGATCTGACAGTAGAAGAAACATTCGCTCTTGCTAGGGGTAAGGGAGAAGAAGCAGAAGAGAAAATTGAGTGGATGCTTGAACTATTTCCAGATTTAAAGCAGTTTTGGCACAAAAAAAGTGGACTCTTAAGCGGAGGACAAAAACAAATGCTAGCAATTTCAAGAGCATTTATTAATAGTGATGGTTTATTACTTATTGATGAGCCGAGTAAAGGCTTGTCCCCTATTATGATAGAAAAATTAATGATAGCCATTTTGAAAATGAAGGAGAAAACAACAGTTTTACTCGTTGAACAAAACTTTATGATGGCTAGTCAAATTGGTGATTACTTTTATATTATGGATAACGGAAGAATTGTTCATAAAGGTTTTATGCATGAATTAAAAGAGGATAAGGAAATGTGTCACAAATATTTAGGAATCTCTTAACATGAATCCGAGGTGAGAAGGATGGATGTGTTAATCAATTTATTTGTAAATGGGATTTCAACAGGGATGCTCATTTTTTTATTAGCATCAGGACTTTCACTTATTTTCGGTTTAATGAGCGTTCTAAACTTCGCACATGGTGGTTTATTTGCCTGGGGAGCGTTTACAGGTGTTTGGATATTTAATATGACAGGTAGTTATGTATTAGCGTTAATTGGAGCAATTGCTATGGGGATGTTTCTTGGATTCATTTTAGAAAGATTCCTTATTAGACCGGTATATGGAAATCATGTTCGCCAGCTTCTTGTGACGCTTGGAGGAATGCTTGTACTTAGTGAATGTATTAAAGTATTTTGGGGGCCAAATCCAATTGGTGCTAAATTACCGTTATGGTTACAAGGTAGTTATACATTTGAAGGTATTATATTAATTAAATATCGTCTATTCGTAATTTTAATTGGGATCATCATTTATATTTCCTTACTATTATTGCTTAAAAAAACAAAGATAGGTCTAATGATCCGTGCAGGTGTAATGGATAAAGAAATGGTTCAAGCGCTCGGTATTAACGTAAAAGCGATATTTTCTTTCGTCTTTTTATTAGGAGCAGGGATGGCAGCGTTGGGAGGCTTCTTATTAGCACCGTATTCAGGAGTTATTTTCGCCGAGATGGGTATGCAGTATGCGATTTTAGCTTTCATAGTAGTAATCATTGGAGGATTAGGAAGCGTACAAGGTTCAGCAATCGCATCTTTAATTGTCGGATTAGCGGGTGCTTTTACAGCGTATTTTATACCGGATTTATCACTTGCAATCAATATGTTAATGTTACTATTTTTCTTAATAGTGAAGCCAAATGGACTTGTTAGTGAAAAGGGGTGAAATGGTGAACAGCACATCAAATCGAATTAAAGTATACTTCGGAGTATTTATGTTCATTTGTTTAAGTGTATTTCCATTCGTAAATGATTCACGGAGCTTGTTAATTTTGTTCACTCAAATCTTCATCTTTGCTATTTTTGCAATGAGTTTTGATGTATTGCTTGGGTATACAGGAATTGTATCGTTCGGCCATTGTATGTTCTTTGGAATAGGAGCGTATGGGGTAGCACTTTTATTTGATCGGCAAGGAGTATCCATAACGAACTTTTTAATAGGGATAGTAGCTGCAATTATCATTTCAGCAATTGTTAGTTATATAATCGGTTTGCTTTCGTTACGGCTGAAAAGTCATTTTTATGCAATGTTAACACTTGCTATTTCACAGTTATTTTTCGTACTTGCTGAAAAATGGCGTGGACTCACTCACGGAGGGGACGGTTTTACATTTGGTGTACCAGACTTATTCCGTGATCGTTTTACGTTTTATTATGTAACACTTATATGTTTAATTGTCATTTTTATTCTGTTACGTCTTTTCACAAAATCTTCTATTGGAAAAGTATTAAAGGCAATTTCACAAAATGAGCAACGTGTTGAAGCATTAGGATATAAAGTTCTTCATTATAAAATTATTGCTAGTATTGTTGCAGGAGTAGTTGCTACGATTAGCGGTGGTTTATTTGTTATCACACTACGCTTTGTTAATACGACTGTATTTTCAATTGAAATGACATTAAATGCATTATTGATGACAATGATTGGAGGCGTTGGAACGTTAATTGGAGCAATTGCTGGAGCTGGAATTATTGAATCACTGAAATATTATTTATCAGAACTAGCCACAGCGTATCCGATTTTTGAAAGATGGACAATTATTCTTGGTTTATTGTACATTATCGTCTTGCTAGTTTTTCCGAAAGGATTAGTTGGCACGATTAAGAGACTGAAGAATGTGAAACAGAGTAAGAAGGAGAAAAGTGCAGAAGTGGAGCAAAATGTGTGAAAAATCAATTGTATAGAATATGAAAATCCCTCTTTTAAATTCGTAAAGGAGGGATTTTTATTGGTGTATGTAATTAGTTTATAGCTATTCTATTAATCAAATAGTTCATCAGGGATTTGTTTTAAAGAGTTTTCATTTGTAAAAAAATGAACAGCTAATTTCTCGATTGGAACATTTTCAATTGGTACCAATGTATCATTTCTAATCGGCAAAAAGGCTATTCCTTTTCCGTCCTGAATAAACTCTTCCATAAGCGAATAAGAATCTAATTGTTGAAGTTGACGCTGAGATAAATGATTTTCTTTTAGAAATTGTATCGTCTTATTTCTAAAAGGGCACTTTTTGTCATTACTAACGAAGAAGAGTTCCTGCGAATAGTCAATGGTACGTGTTTCTTTCGTTTTTAATAAGCCTATAGAAATTGAAGTAGTAAATACTTTTTTAAAAGCTGCGTCGGGATCATCCTCATAAGTGATGACCATATCAACTTTTTGTTGTTGCAGTAATTTTTGTAAATGACTACTATTTTCTACATATATTTGATAATTCCTGAAATTTTCTTTAATACGCTTACTTACATAATTAGTCAAAATAGATTGTGACGTCGCGATTATATAAGAAGAACCACTCGTTTTAATTTTATCTTTCGCTTCTTCTACTAAAGTTAATATTTGATTCGTGTAGCCTAATAAAATGTCACCAGAAGGTAACAAGGAAACGCCTTTGTTATCTCTATGTAGTAAAGGAGTTTCTAATTCTTGTTCTAATTTTTTGATTCGCTCAGTTACGTTTGGCTGAACATATCCTAACTCTTTAGCAGCTTTACTAATAGAACCTTCACTAGCTACAGTTTTGAATATAATAAGATCATTTATTTCCATTTATCACAGCCCCTTATAGGGTATCATTATAAATGATAACAAACATAATTTATACCTATTTTACGTTAGTCAATCACCGGTTTATCATTGTGTATATAAGATAGAAAGTGAGTGATAAACATGATTGGAATGCAATATAAAGTCATTTTGCCAAAGGATTATGACATGGAGATTATTAAAAAAAGGGTAAAGGATAATGGGCATAAAACGGATGGTTTTCAAGAATTGAATTTCAAAGCATATTTAATTACTGAGGTAGGTATGGAAGGGAATTTCTATAACTGTTATGCACCTTTATATATTTGGAATGGTCATGAAGGAATGAACAAATTTATCTTTGAAGGGTATTACGATAATATTTTACAATCTTTTGGGTGGCAACAAATAAATATAGGTGTTCCATTAGTTGTTAATCTAAGTGGTGATTTTAAGAAATGTAAGTATGTTGTTGAATATGTGGGAAGTATTTCTCAAAAGAATTCATTGATTGGGACTCAATTTAATATTTTTAATAAGAATGTCCAGAATACAGAAAATTGTAAAGGGAATGTAATAGTGTATAACCCAGATAAGTGGGGATATAGTCAGTTTGAATTTTATGAAGTAAAGCCTGAAATTGAAGAGATGGAGGATATTACAATATATGAGGTTTTACACATTTCACAGTAGATGAGGAATTGAAATATAAATAAATTATTTATAAAAAATCCATTTTGAGTCAAGTAATAATGTTCAAAATGGACTTTTCTTAATTATCTTATGTATATTCAAAACAAATTACTGCTTTTCTTAATTCTTTATTAAAGAATAAGTAAATACGATCGGCACCATAAGCTTGAAAATAATATCCTGTAACAAATCCAACATATGTAAATGGATGTCCATATTCATCTTTTGGTACATATAGAAGATTCGTAAAGTCAAAAATTTCGTCTTCGTTATCGCAGTCTTCTAATAATTCTTTACCTTCTTCTGTCATAAAACGAACATCATTTAGGATACCATTTACCACGGGATAATTTAATCCCCAGCCATTTGTTTGTTTTTCGGCAAACTCTCGTTCTAATACTTCTACAGATGTAAATTCTTTTCCAAAGCTAGAATAAGGATAAATTTTTTGATTACGTTGAAAATAATCTTTACGGATTTGATAATTTCTTTCATTACTCTCGTAGGCTTGTTCTATTATGTCAGAATTATTTTGTTCGATTTCGAAATAATTCCAATCCGCTTCAAATTTATATTTTCCATTAATGACATTGAATCCTAATGTATCTGCTTTCGTAAAATTTGTGTGAAATGGTTTGGTGAAATCACCCACGCAACCATCATGGATTTCTTTTGCTGACACAATATGTAACCATTCGTCCAATTCCGGTTCAATACATTGTAAGTTTATAGAACAAATGGGTAAAAAGTGCTTTTTATGTTGTTCTAAATCATCATAAAATATGTCTTCATATTCAGGAAATGGTTTTATAAATTGTTTAGAAATATGCATGTTCTGCCCACCTTTATACTAGTGCTTTGTTTAATTTTATCATTTTATTTGAATTTTTTCTTATTTAAAACTTTATGATACTCATAGTTATGGGAAGAAAGAGTTCGTAAGTAAGGTAGATATCTATTGTTAAGATTTTATCATATGTCGAACAGTTGAGAGATGAAGCAAAGTAAGACTTCATACTTATACATAGCCTTACTACATTCGACACATAGCGACAATATAATGTTCGTTTATCTGTTAGTATAGTATATAGTTTTTGGGGATTTTTATCATTTTCACATTGGGGGAAGGGAATTTATGTTTAAAAAAATCGCGACAGTCACTTTAGCAGGGACGTTAGCTTTCAGTTTATCGGCATGTGATGAGAAGAAAGAAGTAGCTAAAACTGTATCAAATGATACTAAGGAAGAGCAAAGTAGTGCCAAAAAAGAAAATACGAAGAATGAAGATACAAGAGAATATAATGTTGAAAAAACTACTGAAATTAGAAATCAAAAATTAACAGTCCATAAAGTACAAATAGCACAAGTGGCAGAATATGATAAGCTGGAAAAAGGTAATGAGTTTGTTATTGTTCATGTTACAGTAGAGAATATTGGTCATCAAAAAGTTAGAATTAACCCATTGGATTTTTACCTTGAAAGAGGCGATGGAAGTATTGTGGACCATACATTTTCAACTAGCAATAAAAATATTTTTAAAATTAAAGATGTAGATCCAAACGGTAAGTTAACAGGAGCTATAACATTTGAAGCGAAAAAAGGTGATTCTAATCTTGAATTAATTTATAGACCTGATGTTATGTCTAAAGAGGAAGTAAAAGTAGAGCTTAAATGATTTATCCCGTAAAAGTCCGATTGGTGTAAACAAGGGCCTTTTATGCAAACTTATACAGGTTTTACATGAAGACGGTATGCTCAAATGAATTTACGGTACGATAAAAGAAAATAATAGATTAGATGGTGTGAATTTCAAATATACTGTTTTGAAAACGAAAAATAAATGCATGATAAGGATTGGCGTTGGAGCTTAATCCTTTTTTTATGGAGATGTAGAGAATGGCAAGTAGACCTAATACTACACGATTGATGCCTTTAGTTAAGTACAAGTAAGTTGAGTTATATAAAAAATGTAATTATTTCTTGCATTACTATCACTTGAGTGGTAAAGTGATAGTAAGATTCACGATAGGAAGTGATCAAATATGCGTGATAATACGATAGGGTCATTAATATGGTTACGTTTAATACGATTTACGAACCAAAGTAATCAGATGTCAAATGAGTTTTTAAAACGGTTTGATTTAACGACAGCTCAATTTGATGTGCTTTTGCAAATACGTACGTATCAGCCACTCACACAAATGGAGTTAGCTGAAAAGGTAACTGTTACACAAGGCGGTATTTCTCGAATGTTAACTCGTCTTGAAAAAGAAGGATATATTGTACGAAAACAAGATTGGAAAACGAAAACAATTAGTCTTACAGAGCAAGGGGAAGCAGCTTTAGAGCGAGCATTGCCAGAGCAACTTGCATTTCAATCATCGTTTTTTGATGATGTATTAAATGAAGAAGAGCAGAAAATATTATACGAGCTGATGACGAAAGTTCATAAGCATAGTGAAAAAAAAGAATTGCCGCAAGAGTAATTTTTTTTACACTATCAATTGACTAATCAAGTGATGGGTGATTGAAGAAAATGAATACGACTGAATTAAAGGAGAGAGCAACTATGGAAAAATACCGTATGGATACAAGTAAAGGAATAGAGTTTGGATTATATTCAATTGGGGATCATGTTTTAAATCCACATAACGGAGAGAAAATTAGTGCAGAACAAAGAATTCATGAATTAATTGAAACAGCAAAGTTAGCGGATGAATCTGGACTTGATGTATTTGCTGTCGGTGAAAGTCATCAAACGCATTTTACAACGCAAGCTCATACAGTTATTTTAGGAGCTATTGCACAAGCTACGAAAAATATAAAAATTGCAAGTTCAGCAACGATAATAAGTACATCTGATCCGGTACGAGTGTATGAGGATTTTGCTACAATTGACTTAATTTCTAATGGACGTGCAGAAATCGTGGCTGGTCGTGGATCTCGTATTGGGGGATATAGTTTGCTTGGTTATGACGTGAATGATTATGAAGAATTATTCGAAGAGAAGATGGATCTTTTATTAAAAATTAATAAAGAGGAACATGTAACATGGAACGGACAGTTCAGAGCGCCGCTTGCACATGCATCGGTTATTCCGAGAGCGAAAAATAATAACTTACCAATTTGGCGTGCAGTTGGTGGCCCGCCAGCTAGTGCGATTAAAGCAGGACGTGCGGGTGTGCCAATGATGATAACAACACTAGGTGGTCCAGCTATAAACTTTAAAGGATCAGTAGATGCTTACCGTGAGGCTGCTGAGCAAAGTGGATTTAATCCAGCAAATTTACCAGTTGCAACAACGAGTTTATTTTATACAGCAAAAAATTCACAAGATGCACTTAGTGAATACTATCCTCATATTAATGCTGGTATGCTTACACTGCGCGGTGGTGGGTATCCGAAGCAGCAATTTACAAATGCAGTAGATTACCGTGACGCATTAATGGTTGGTAGCCCGCAACAAATTATTGAAAAAATGCTTTACCAATATGAATTGTTTGGACAACAACGTTTTATGGCACAAATTGATTTTGGTGGTGTGCCACTTAATAAAATTGAGAAAAATATCGAATTAATTGCTACTGAAATTTTACCGGCTGTTAGAAAACATACAGCAAAATAATTTGAAAAATACCGAGAGTCTAATCGATTCTCGGTATTTTTTTATGTATTAATTTTGTTTGAAAAAATGACAAGAAAATGAATTTTTAGTCTAGAAAGAGGGCGGATATTTTCTATTTTTGAATAACATTATTTTGTGTTTGAATTTTAGAGATGCATTTTTCTCTTGACAAAAAAATAACTGATTTCCTCATTGGTAAAGAGGACATTTTTTCATAAAAAAGTCAAGTGTATGTAGAGGGAAATGATTGTTTTATTGATACGAAAGTAAGTCTTATATTTGAAAAATACATTTTAGTAATGAAAAAAATCTAATTCAAAAAAATGACAAAAGACATATTTCAGACAAAATGATGTCAATAATACGTCAAAAATCAGCTGAATTTACTATGCAGGTATATTATACAATTCGATTAACGGATAAAA
Source organism: Bacillus sp. 01N45 (assembly GCF_056399205.1). NCBI lineage: Bacteria > Bacillati > Bacillota > Bacilli > Caryophanales > Bacillaceae > Bacillus > Bacillus sp. 01N45. The sequence continues at coordinate 219,881 of NZ_JBFTQW010000005.1, read as the reverse complement.
CACTACTGAAATAGTGAAAAGGTAAATTTTATGAGAAAGTTCTTTTGTAATTATCTTGAAAACTGAAAATTTATATTTTCTAAAAGTACATAAACAAATTTATCTTTCTATATTTCTAAGATTTGAGTTGTTTTATTCATACAACTCAATTGAAATTACGATATAAAAAATTATGAAGGAAGTGATTGTAGTATGGAAACGCTCGAATTGGCACGAATACAATTCGCATCAACAACGATTTTCCATTACTTTTTTGTTCCGCTGTCTATTGGTTTAGCTTTTATCATTGCGTTAATGCAAACGTTATACGTGGTAAAGGGACAAGAAATTTATAAGAAGATGACGAAGTTTTGGACACAAATATTCCTAGTTAACTTTGCGGTAGGTGTAGTAACTGGTATTTTACAAGAATTCCAGTTTGGCATGAACTGGTCAACATATTCACGTTTCGTAGGTGATGTGTTTGGTCCATCACTTGCAATTGAAGGCTTATTAGCATTTTTCATAGAGTCTACATTCCTAGGTTTATGGGTATTCGGTGAGGACAAATTACCGAAGCGAATTCACTTGTTATGTATTTGGCTCCTTTCAATTGGAACAATGTTATCAGCATTTTGGATTTTAACTGCAAGTGCATTTATGCAATCGCCAGTAGGATATGAAATGGCAGCAGATGGACGTGCACAGATGAATGATTTCTTAGCGATTATTCAAAACCCACAATTATGGGTACAATTCCCGCATACAATTACAGCTGCGATTGCAACTGGTGCATTCTTTATTGCAGGTGTGAGTGCATGGAAAATAACGAAAGCTCAAGAAACTGAAGTGTTTAAAAAGTCGTTCCGCATTTCTATCATTGTTGGAACACTTACAACGGCGTTAGTATTATTCTTTGGTCATGCGCAAGCACAACAATTAATTAAGACGCATCCAATGAAAATGGCAGCAGCTGAAGCGTTATGGAATACGAGTGAGGATCCAGCGCCATTTACAGTATTTGCGAAAATTGATGCAGAGAAGCAAGAAAATTCGTTTGAAATTCAAATCCCTTATATGCTAAGTCTATTATCATTTGATAAATTTAGTGGTCAAGTAGAAGGGATGAATCAAATTCAAAAACAATATGAAGAAAAATATGGGCCTGGAGATTATATACCGCCAGTACACACTATGTTCTGGAGTTTTAGAGCGATGGTAATGAGTGGAACATTTATGCTTCTTCTAGGAGCATACGGATGGTTCTTATCAAGAAAAGATCGTTTAGCTGAAAAAACTTGGTATTTAAAATTAATGGTGTATGCAATTGCACTACCGTTTATCGGTAATACAGTAGGATGGATTATGACTGAAATGGGACGTCAGCCTTGGGTAGTTTTCGGTGTTATGAAAACGGAAGATGCTGTATCTCCAAATGTTACGTTCGGAGAAGTATTATTCTCTTTAGTTTCATTCACATCACTATATTTAATTATAGGTGGAATCACTATTTACTTATTCGTTCGTATTATTAAAGGACATGAGAATAAGAAAGCGAAACAGGATTCTCAAAGCCATGATCCATTTGATAAGGAGGAAGAGTATGTTATCTCTTAATGAGTTGTGGTTTATCATTATTGCAGTTTTATTCGTAGGCTTCTTTGTACTTGAAGGTTTCGATTTCGGTGTAGGTATAGTTTCAAGGTTTTTAGGGGAAAACGATTTAGAGAAAAGAATTTACTTAAATACAATTGGCCCATTTTGGCACGCGAATGAAGTATGGCTTGTTTGTGCAGGTGGGGCTATGTTCGCAGCATTCCCGCACTGGTATGCAACTTTATTTAGCGGGTTTTACATTCCGTTTGTATTTATGCTTCTTGCTTTAATTATAAGAGGGGTTTCCTTTAAATTCCGTGCGAAAATAGACAATCATAAATGGAAAGGTTTTTGGGATTGGGGTATGTTTTTAGGAAGTTTACTACCGCCTGTTCTTTGGGGAGTTGCAATTGCTAACTTTATGGTAGGTATTCCAATTGATGAAACGAAAAATGCTGTAGGTGGATTCTTACCATTACTTCATCCATTTGCATTACTTGGAGGAGTTATGTTCCTTCTGCTATGTATTGTTCACGGATTGCAATTCCTTACTATACGTACAACTGGTAAGTTAAGAGAACGTGCACGTATTGCTGCGTTGAAAATTGCACCGCTTGCAATTATAGCACTTCTTATTTTTGCCGGTGTAGGGTTATGGAAAACAGATATTTTCACTGGTCATGGTACAGAGTGGATTATGGTTCCGATTGGAGCTTTTGTAGCATTATGTGCGTCAACATTATTAAATAAAAGAAGAAGAGATGGTTGGGCTTTCGTTATGACGAGTTTAACAATCATTTTACTAAGTGCGAGTGTGTTTGCCGGCATGTTCCCACGTGTCTTAATTAGCTCGTTAGGGTCAATATACGATTTAACGATTTATAATGCAGCATCGGGAGATTATGCACTAAAACTGATGACGTATTTTTCAATTGCTATATTGCCATTTGTTTTGGGAAGTCAAATATGGAGTTTCTATGTGTTTAGACAACCTGTTAAGTCAGATAAAGATTTGGAGTACTAATGAAAAGAAAAAGAGGACTTCCGTCGTATCCTGGTAGCCGAGTTTTATATGTAGTGTTAACAATCATTAGCATTTTAGAAGCTATAAGTATTATTGGGCAAACAGTGTTTTTAGCACGGGCTATTACGTTTTTATTTCAAGGAGAAACAGTGCAATCTGTGTTAAATGAAACGGTTTATTTTGGAATCACGTTTGCAGTACGTCATATGCTAGTTCGAATTTCGCAAATATTAGTGGAACGTTTCGCTGAAAAAACAGGATCGCTACTGCGAAAACAATTAATAGAGGCGTATTTCACATTAGGTCCACGGTATGTTCAAACTGCTGGAACAGGTCATCTGGTTACCTTATCGATTGAAGGTATTGAGAAATTTAAAACATATATTGAATTAACAATTCCTAAAATGATTAGAAGTAGTATCGTACCGGGACTAATTGTACTATATGTTTTTACGTTAGATATTGAGTCTGGAATCATCTTAGTTGTAACGATTCCTATCGTAATTACATTTATGATCCTACTAGGATTAGCAGCGCAGAAAATGGCAGATAGCCAATATGAAACATATCGAGTACTTTCTAATCATTTTGTAGATACGTTAAAAGGATTAGAAACATTAAAGTATTTAGGGAAAAGTAAACAACACGAAGGAAAGATTGAAAAAGTAAGTAAAAGGTATAGAAAAGCAACGATGCGTACTTTGCGAGTTGCTTTTCTTTCTTCTTTTGCATTAGATTTCTTTACGAGCTTATCCATTGCATTTGTGGCGGTCGGATTAGGGATACGTTTAATAGATGGGACAATTGTACTATTGCCAGCCCTTACGATTTTAATTTTAGCTCCGGAATATTTTCTGCCAATTAAACAAGTTGGAGCGAATTATCATGCTACGTTAGATGGACAACTTGCAATGGAGCAAATAGAAGAGATTTTACAGCAACAAAAAGAAATAGGAACGAAAGAATCTAATGTAGGTTTAATATGGAATGCCTCTAGTAACTTGAAATTACAAGATGTAAAAGTAAAGAATAATGAATCTGAAAAAGCTATATTAGAAGGAATTGATTTTACTTGGAAAGGCACCGGCGCTATAGGTGTAATTGGTGAAAGTGGGGCAGGGAAATCGACGTTAATTGACGTATTAGCAGGATTTTTAACTCCTTCGGGTGGAAAGCTGATAATAAATGGTGTGAAAATTGACGGGTCTACTCGAGAAGATTGGCAAAAGAATATTGCTTATATTCCGCAGCAACCTTATATTTTCCCGCTTTCATTAAAAGATAACATTTGTTTCTATGAAACAAATACAACTGATGCAGAAGTGGAAAGAGTTATTAATGAAGTTGGTCTTCGTTCACTCGTTACATCGCTTCCGAACGGGATGTATGAAAGAATTGGAGAAGGTGGACGTATGCTTAGTGGCGGGCAAGAACAACGTGTCGCTATGGCGCGTGCACTTTTAAGCAAAAAGCCAATTATTTTATTAGACGAGCCTACAGCACATCTTGATATTGAAACTGAATTTGAAATAAAGCAAGCGATGTTACGTCTGTTTGAAGGTAAGCTAGTATTTCTTGCAACACATCGTCTTCACTGGATGAAACAGATGGATCATATTCTTATTTTAAATAAAGGGGAAATGATAAAAAGCGGCACGTATGAAGAACTTTTAAAGAATGAGGCATTACATTTTCAAAGGAAAGAGAGGGGATAGAGATGAGTAACTGGATTAAACCTTATATACAGCAAAATAAAGGTAGAATGACTGTAACTATTTTCCTTGGTCTTCTTGGAGTTAGTTCAGGTGCGATGTTACTTTTCATTTCAGGTTATTTAATCTCTAAATCTGCTCTTAGACCAGAAAATGTAATGGCTGTATATGTTCCTATTGTTGCAACACGTGCGTTTAGTATAGGACAAGCGGTATTTCATTATTTAGAGCGTTTAGTTGGACACGATGTCGTACTACGCATATTAGAAAAGATGAGAACGAAACTATACAGAATAGTAGAACCGCAGGCGTTATTTTTCCGCTCACGATTTCAAACGGGCGATATGTTAGGTATATTATCCGAAGATATAGAGCATTTGCAAAACCTATATTTACGTACAATATTTCCTAGTCTATTAGCATTAGTTGTATATAGCATATTCGTACTTGTTATCGGAGCATTTGACGTAGTATTTGCACTTATTGCAGCATGTATGTTGGCTATTATCGTTTTTCTTCTTCCGTTTGTATCATTACTTTTAATGAAGCAACATCATGTTACTTTAAAGCAAGGAAGAAGCCGTTTGTATCAACAACTAACAGACGCTGTTTTTGGGTTATCTGATTGGCAAGCAAGTGGTAGAAAAGATGAATTCATTGATAAGTATGTAGAGCAAAATGCTCAGTTGTTAAAAACGGAAAAAAGAATGAAGCGCTGGAATCATATTCGGGACAGTATCATTCAATTAGTAGTGGGAATCGTAGTTATTTCAATGATCATATGGACTGGAAATGAGGCAGCAAGTGAACAGATTGCATCTACCGTTATTGCGGCTTTCGTCTTAATGACGTTATCTGTGACAAATGCGTTAATTCCACTTTCAGATGCTATCGATCGAATTCCATCATATGTAGAATCTGCTCATCGTCTAAATAAAGTAGAAGCTAATGATGTTTTACAGGATGAAAAGGAATTACATGAGGATAAAGATTATGTTGTATCAAAATATATAGACATTGAATTAAATAATGTATCGTATAGTTACCCAGATAGTAATGAATTTGTATTGAAAGAAGTATCACTGCAAATAAAGGCAGGAAAGAAAATCGCCATTTTAGGAAGAAGTGGAACAGGAAAATCTACTTTGTTAAAATTGTTAGCAGGTGCGCTAAGCCCGTTACATGGTGAAGTTTTATTGAATAGTGAACATGCTCATACGAATCTTTTATCAAAATATATTTCTGTATTGAATCAAAAGCCGCATTTATTCGATACGACAATTGGAAATAATGTGCGAATCGGTAAACCAGAGGCTACGGATGAAGAGATATGGACAGCTTTAGAGAAAGCACAATTAGCTTCGCATATAGCTTCTCTTCCAGATGGATTGCAAACAAAAATGCATGAAATGGGAAAAAGGTTTTCTGGTGGAGAAAGACAACGGGTTGCTTTTGCTAGAACGCTAATGCAAGAGGCTCCAATTATTGTACTTGATGAACCTACGATCGGCTTAGATCCAAAGACAGAACTATCTTTAATAGAAACAATGTTTTCTGCAACAGAAGAAAAGACTGTTATTTGGATTACACACCATCTTGTAGGAATTGAACATGTAGATGAAGTTATATTCCTTGATCGTGGTCAAATTGTGATGCAAGGCAGTCATGAACAACTTCTGAAAGAAAACGAGAAGTATCGTAAGCTGTATGAGTTAGATAAAGGAATATAGTTTGAATAAGTAATAATTGTAAAATAGCTACGCCAAATGGTGGAGCTATTTTTGTTTTGAAATGAATATTCTATTCTTTTTTAATGTTGGATTGCAGATGTATATGATCATTATGAATGAAAAATGAATTTCATATTATACATATAATGGAGGGGGATATACATGAAGGAGCAGTATAAAATTATTGTTTTAAGTGATGAAGTATCAGGGGGAAGGATTCAAAATGCATTAGACAAAAATAAATGTAAAACAATAGTTCATGTTGTAGACGTTTCAACTATTGTTCGTATAGAAAATTCTTTTCAATATATAGTCATTTGGAGAGTGGACGCAGAAAAACTTACAAATGAATTGATAAACAAGGGCGTGCAAAGTAAAAAAATTATTAATTTAACAAAATACATGTATGAATGGAGGAATAAATTAATTTCTATATATCAAATAAATCCGGATCTTATGTTTTTATACATGTCTATGAAAAAAGTAAAGAGTGATCCCACATATGAATTGTTTTCTACCGGTTTGTCTTATCCGCATTGTGGCATAAGTACGGAGCTCCTCTCAAAAAAGTCAATAAAATTAACACTTCCATCGCAAGATCTATACTATGATTATTTAATAGCGTCACAACTTCTATCAAACGATCATTCATTTCAATATTGTTTGATAGGAATAGCCTATTTCTCTTTTTACTTTGACATGTCGTTATCATCTGAAGCATATAGAATTCACAAAGTATATTATCCATTGTTTCAAGACGGTCATCATACTGTAGTTCATTCTCCTTTACCCACTGATGGATTCTCACATCTAGATAGTCCGAAACCACTTTTTTCTATTTTTACTTTGCATTTTGAATATATTTTATTAGACGAACTAAAAGATGAATCATTGATACTACCTTGGATAAATGCTGAATGGAATACCACTCCCCTTCATATTCCTTTTGAAGAACATGGGAAAATGAGAGCAGCTTCACATGCTAAATTGTCGTATCCTCATACTTTAGTTGAAAATAAAACGATTTTTAAAACATATTTAGAATTACTGTTAAAAAATGATATAAAGCCACTAATTGTTGTCTTCCCTGTTACTTCACATTATTTCAATTGTAGTAGTAAGAAATTAAAAGAAGATTTTTATAAAGTTATAAATGATTTTCAAGCACAATATTCTTTTCAAATCATAGATCTATTTGATTCACCATTATTTTGTGATGAAGATTTTTATGATAGTGATCATATGAATAAAAAAGGTGCAAATAAAATGTCCGCGTTATTAAATATGTTTATTCAGGAACGAAAAGTATGATATTTCGATTCATATTTGCATAAAAGTATATAGGCTCCATACAGTTAAAGTAATGTGATTTTTGCATCGCGTATACAAATAATATGCGAAGAGGTGAGAGAGTAAAATGAGAACTCGTATTGAAAGAACTGTAGAGGTGGTAGATCAACTTCCGTTGGTAAGTGTGTTAATTCCTACGTATAATCGACCTCGCTACTTTGAAAAGGCATTATGTAGTGTGTTAGAACAAACGTATCCTAATATAGAAATTATAGTTGGAGATGATAGTACGAATGACGAAACAGAAAAGGTGTTACAAAAATACTTATGTAATCATTCAAATATTATTTATATAAAAAACAGGTCAACTCTCGGACAATTTGAAAATGCGCTAATGTTATTTAATGAAACGAACGGTGAGTATGTAAATTTTTTAATGGATGATGATATATTTCACGTGAATAAAATTGAAAAAATGATGAAGTATTTTTTGAATGATCTAGATAATGAAATTAAGCTTGTAACATCTCATCGCCAAGTAATTGATGATAAAGGGAAAGAACTACGACATATTTATTCAACTGTCCGTTTATTTGAAGAGGATACGATTATAGAGGGAATAGAATTAGCAAATAGGGTAATTGTGGATCAAAAAAATTATATTGGAGAACCGACAACAGTTTTATTTCGTAAAAATGATTTAGAAGAACCGTATGGGATTTTTGATAAGAGGCGGTATCTATGTAACGTAGATATAGCTTCATGGTTATCTTTATTAAGTAAAGGAAAAGCAGTATATATAGCAGAGACACTTAGTTACTTTCGATTACATCCAGATCAACAGTTAAATGAATCTAATAAAATGATGGATGGGTTAGAAGATTTTTCACATAGTATTATAGCAGGAAAAAAATATGGTTTCTTATCCGACGAAAAAGAATTAGACAAAGCGATAACTAATTTTCTAGAATATGCAAGAAGGATAGTTCCATCATCGATATTGTATACATTAGACTATTATCAAAAAATTAGGAGAAAGAAAATAAACATAGAAAAGAAAAAACAACATATAAATAATAATTCTCCTTTACCAAAAGTAAGTATACTTATTCCCGCGTACAATAGACCTTATTACTTGGAATTAGCGCTCAATAGCGCACTGAATCAAACATATGAAAATATTGAAATTATTATTTCTGACGACAGTACAAATAATGAAGTTAATGCTATGATTCAACCGTATTTACGTGAATATGAGTGTATTACATATGCTAAAAATGAAACTCCGTTAGTTGCTGAAAACTTTAATAAGTGTATAGAACTTGCGAACGGGGATTATATAAACTTTTTATTAGATGATGACTTATTTCATCATGAAAAGATCGAGAGAATGATGAAATACTTTTTGACGTTAGAAAATATTTCATTTGTGACGTCATATCGTGAACTGATTGATGAGAATGGAGAGATATTACCACCCTCAACATTGAATATGAAAATTGCGAAAGAAACTACACTTTTTGAAGGAAAAGAATTAGGAAATTACATATTAAAAAATTTAAAAAATATAGTTGGTGAGCCGACAACTGTTCTGTTTAATCGAGATTTGTTTGAAGGGAAGTTTGGGTATTTTAAAGGAAAGGCTTATTCTTCTATTAATGACATTGCAACTTGGCTAGATATGATGAGGAAAGGAAAAGTAGTTTATATACAAGAACCTCTTAGTTATTTTAGACAACATAGTGGACAAAATCAAAAACAAATACATTTTATTTTAATGACAATTGAAGAGTGGATTGAATTAATTATAGATGCATATAATAGTGGATTTTTAAGTTCTGAGAGAGATTATAAAGAGAGTTTATCTTATTGTTTAGAAAATGCGGGATTTATAGTTAAGGATGCGGTAAGAAATGGGGAACTAGATCAAATTTATAATGAAAAGATAAAAAAAGGGTTAAACAAGCTAGTCGCTCATATGTTTGAGAAAGAATCTTGTTATTGTCAATATTGCAATCAGCAATTTGAAAAATTTTCACCTTGGCCAGCACATTATGATTTTCCGAAATATAAATTTGAGATGTGGAATAAAGATACAGGGATATGCCCAGTTTGTAGTTCAATGGATCGTGAAAGGTTGTATCGTGCGTACATTGAAATGGAAACGGACTTGTTAAGTAGAGAATACACTATGCTTCATATTGCACCTGAAGAGAAGTTAAGAGATTGGTTTAACGAGTATAAAAATATTACGTATGTATGTGGGGATATAGAACCAAAGGATCCATTAATGAAGGAAATTGACGTTACAAGCATTACATATGATAGTAATACTTTTGATGTAATTTTATGTAGCCATGTATTAGAACACGTTCTTGACGATGACAAAGCAATGCGAGAGTTATATAGAGTATTAAAGCCAAATGGATGGGGAATTATTCAAGTACCAATCGTAATGAATGTAGATTCTATTATAGAAAATAAATTAATTGTAACACCACAATTGAGAAAATTAGCTTTTGGTCAAGAAGATCATGTGAGAATTTATAATCAATCGGGATTCATTCAACGATTAATGAATGCAGGGTTTAAGGTGGAATTATATAACGTAGCTGAAAGAAAAGGAATGAAAAGTGCTAGGAAATTTGGATTATCTGAAACAGATACGCTCTATATTGTCCGAAAATGATAGGAAGGAATAGATAGATATGGAGAATATTCCTTTTTTGCGTGCTTCAACTGTACCTGTAATTGAGTATTTGGACGAATTGAAGGAAATAGATACATCTCACATATATACGAATTATGGACCTATAAATCAACGTTTTGAAGAAACAATTATGTCGGAATTTTTTCAGAACAGGGGCGCTGTTACAACGGTGGCAAACGCAACATTAGGGTTAATGGCCGCTATTCAACTTAAGAAAAGAAGAAAAGGAAAATATGCCCTCATGCCTAGTTTTACATTCCCTGCGACTCCATTAGCGGCTATTTGGTGTGGATTGGAACCTTATTTTATTGATATTTCAATAGATGATTGGTATATGGATAAAACAGTACTTTGGGATAAGATTGAAGAATTAAAAGAAGAGGTTGCGATTGTTGTTCCGTACGCAACTTTTGGATCATGGATGGACTTAGAAAAATATGAAGAATTAGAGAAAAAGGGTATTCCGGTTGTCGTAGATGCGGCACCGGGATTTGGGTTAATGAATGGGAGTATGCATTACGGTCAGGATTTTAGTGGTATGATCGTATATAGCTTTCATGCAACAAAGCCGTTCGGAATTGGTGAAGGAGGGCTCATATATAGTAAAAAGGAAGAAGATATACAACGTATTAAAAGAATGGGTAATTTCGGATTTGATAAAAATCGTGAATGTACGATGATGGGGTTTAATTGTAAAATGTCTGAATATGCGGCAGCTGTTGGGATTGCGACTATGAAAAAATGGAATCAAAAATTAAAAGAACGCACCCGTATTTCTGAATGGTATAAACAATTGTTACAAAGTAATGGATTAATGAAAAAAGGATGGAAACTCCAAAAGACAGAAGCAGTTATTCAACAATTTATGCCTATTCTTTGTCCGGAAGAAGTTCACAACATACAAGTAATAGAAGAACTGAAAAAACAGAAAATAGAAGCTAGATTATACTTTTCACCATCATGCCACCAACAAGTTCTTTTTAGAACTTATAAGTCTACAGATTTAATAGAAACGAATAAAATAGCCAAACGAATAGTAAGTTTACCTTTATGGGAAGGAATGACGAAAGAAATAGTAGAACAAATTGTAATCTGTTTAGGGCAGAAGGTGGTGTCGGCAGATGAATAGTTTTTATAGTCAAGAAGAGCTAAAGAAAATTGGATTTTTATCTGTTGGGGAAAATGTATTGATTAGTAAAAAAGCAAGTATATATAATCCAGGTGTTATATCAGTTGGTAATAATGTAAGAATTGATGATTTTTGTATTTTAAGTGGTAAAATCACAATTGGAAGTTATTCGCATATATCAGCGTATACAGCGTTATATGGAGGGGAAGTTGGGATTGAAATGTATGACTTTGCAAATATCTCAGCTAAAACAATCGTATATGCAGTACTAGATGATTTCAGTGGAAATACATTAATGGGGCCAACTGTCCCGAATCAATATAGGAATGTGAAAACAGGAAAAGTTATTTTAAAAAAGCATACGATTATTGGTGCTGATTCTATTATTTTTCCAAATGTAACTGTAGGAGAAGGCACAGCAGTTGGTGCGATGAGTATGGTAAAAGAGAGTTTAGATGATTGGTATATTTATGCTGGAGTTCCCGTAAGAAAAATAAAACCTCGTCAAAAAAAGATGCTAGAGTCAGAAAATGATTTTTTAAAAAGCATTAATTCTTAACAAAAAAGAATTAATGTTTTTTATTTTTAAGATACAGCAAAGTTGTATCTTAACTTATTATGTTTTAAATTTAGCTGACAAAGGCAATACTGAGCCATAGTGAATGTAAAGTTGGAGGGCGAGCATATATGTTTGATGAGGATGGGATTGTTTTAATTATGGAACCAGCTGATGAAAGTAACTTGAGGAGGTTTATTTTTTCGGTGCCAAAGTCAGTGTATGAAAAGAAGGGGCTTACATTACACTATGGAACAGCTATAGGACAAGGATATATGGATATAATTGAAGATATTATTAGCGTAAATATAGAAATAGATGCTGTAACGATAATAGGGCATGTAAGAGGGTAAATAGCTATTTGAAAAAGGTTATAAGTAATTTAGCTAGAAGTTATGCATAGAGAAAATTGCAGACAATTATAAAGGCGAAGGGAGTCTAAAATGAAAATCAAATCAATTTTATTAGTATGTATAGTTTCAATTGGTTTAATGGGATGTTCACTAGTAGAGCAAGGAAAGAACTCCATAGATTATGCTCAAAAAGCGACAGACTATGTAAATGAAATAAGTGCATTTGCAAATGATGCACCAGCATTAGCTGAAAAGGCTGTTAATGATAGCGAAGCTCGAAAAGAGTTAGAAACGAAGCTTAGTGAAATTAAACAAGATATACCCGCTTTCAATGAATTAACACCACCTGATGTAGCAAAGGATCTTCATCAGCAAATCGTCGGATATAACGAAAAGTTAAATACATTAATTGATACGGCAATGACGAAGATAGAAGAAGGAAAAGTGGATGTAGAGCAATTTAAAAACTCTGAGCTTATGCAGACGATTGATCAAGTTCGTGATTTGAAAGAGAAGGTTCAAAATTTAGGACAATAATAAAAAAGCTCCGTTTGTGATGAACGGAGCTTTTTTATGTTTTCTAATGGAAAAGTTTATAATATTTTCTTCCTATAATATAAGTGTTTTTTTATATCTTCCATTGTTCTAAAATATGTATTGTTTTATTAGTTGCATCCATGTTCACTTGAGCACCTATCGGCATAGTGATCATCGGATGGGTATGACAACAATCAAAGTCAGCTAATAAAGGAATTCTTTGATTTTGCAGTACTTCTAATAATATTTCATAAGGTTTGCGATTTGTACCACAATCATCAAACTGCTCATGTTTTCCAAGAATAATACCTGAAACTTTATCAAATACGCCGTTAACTTTAAGTAATGAAAAGCTTCTTTCAATAGTAGCTGCATCTTTTGAACTATCCTCAATAAATAAAATATCCCCATTTTGAATACATGGCATATAAGGACTACCCCAAATTCCTTCTATTGTATTTAAGTTCCCTCCAATAATACGTCCAGTAGCTTGTCCATTTGTTACGGAAATCCAATTATTTGGTTTAAGTTCTTTTTCTTTCGTTTTCACTTCCCAATTAATAAATTCATCTGACCAAAATAAAGGCTGTTTTATGTTGTAAGGAAGCGATTGATCATGTAGTAATGTTTAATTGTATGTATAATCTACAAAAGGCTCAAATTCTCCAAAGGAGGGGACGAGTGCCGGACCGTAAAATGTAGGGATTCCTGTTTTGGCATAAATCCCTAGCAATAAAGCTGTTGCATCTGAATAGCCAATCATTATTTTAGGGTTATTTTGAAAAGCATCATAATCAATATAAGGTAATAAGGAATTGGAATTCATACCGCCAATTGTTGACATAATACAAGATACATTAGGATTCCTTATTAAAGCATTCAGTTCCTCGGCACGCTCTTGTATACTGCCGGAGCGATAATAATCATATCGACCTGTTAGTGAACCTTCTAATATGTGAAACCCTTTCTGTTGTAAATAAGATTTCGCTCGTTCAAATCTTTTAGGAGAAGTGTAGGTTGCTGGTGAAGAGGGCGAATAAATGCCGATTGTGTCTCCGTATTTTAATGGTTTTGGAAGTAGCATCGTAAGAATCCTTTCTATTGAATTATGAGTTTCTAATATTACCATTGAATATTCTTATATTTCGGTATTATTAGTGTAACATAAATGTATTAGATGAATAAATATGCTTTTTACCTTGACGATATAAAGTAATTATTGTTATGGTTAAACGTGAGTGTATAAAAGGTTTGCTAAAGGAGTTTTGAAATGAAGCGGTTAAAATGGGGAAGGCTGACGATCCTAGTAGTCATTATTTTAGGGATATGTTGGTTCTTATTCCAAGGAACTCAAAAGAGTGCAACAAATATAGAGGGACAACCTTTACAGGTGGCAGAACTACCTAAAACAGGATTAGCTGAAAAAGTAGTGCCACCAAAGTACATACCACCGAAAATTGATGCAAAAGCAGCTATGATTATTGATGCGAATAATGGAGAAGTTATTTATCAACATAATGAAAAAGAAGCTTTTGCGCCAGCAAGCATGTCTAAGATGATGACAGCGTATCTTCTATTAGAAAATGTACATAATGGGAAAGTTCGCTGGGAAGATCCGGTGAAAATGAGTATGAAAGCGGCACAAACAGAGGGTGCGAGAATCCCAGTCCAAGTGAATGACACATTGACTGTTAAAGATTTGTACCATGCATTAATGATTGAATCGGCAAATAATTCGGCTGTAGCTTTAGCAGAACATATGGCTAAGACGGAGAAAGATTTCGTTCAGCTTATGAATGCAAAAGCGAAGGAGTTAAAAATGTCGGATTATGCTAAATTCGCAAATGCATCAGGACTACAAGAACCTGATGGAAGTGAGACGAAGATGACGGCTGCTGATGTAGCAAACTTGGCGTATCATCTAATAAAAGACTATCCAGAAATATTAGAAGTGACTCACTTACGTCAAAGTCAGTTAGCATTTAATAATATTAATGTTATAAGTACAAATGATATGTTAAACAAAAATAATAAAGCTTTATATATAGAAGGAATAGACGGATTAAAAACAGGATTTACAGATAGCGCGGGGTATTGTTTTACGGGTACAGCAAAACAAGGTGATACTCGTATTATTACTGTTGTAATGGGAACGAAAGGTAAAACGCAGCGTTTTACAGAGACGAACAAGCTAATGTCTTATGCTTTTGGCTTAGTTAATTAAGTGAAATACTGAGTTGGATCATCATATAAGCAAGGCAATTTGTTGTTACTTATTATCGGTAACAATAAATTGCCTTTTTATTGTTAGTATTAGGAAGTAAAAAGGTAAAAAATGTGAGTGTTATTATTTGAGTTTATTATTGTTTGTTGATAGTATAAAGTTAGAAGCTTATTAATGATAAGTTTTAAGAGGCGGAACATGATGTATACATATGAAAAAGCCTCAAATGAAAATTGGAGGGAATTATGATGGCAAAAGATTTTTACACAGCAATTGAAGACAGAAGATCTATTTACGCGATTAGTAAAGAGCAAGTAGTTTCTGATGAAAAAATTCAAGAAGTGATTTATCATGCTGTAAAACATACACCTTCAGCTTTTAACTCTCAGAGCGCCCGCGTTGTCGTCTTGCTAGGAGAACAACATGATAAGTTATGGGATATTACGAAAGAAACGTTACGAAAAATTGTACCTGAAAATAACTTTGCATCTACTGAAGAAAAAATGAATGCATTTAAAAGTGGTTATGGAACGGTTTTATACTTTGAAGACAGTCAAGTAGTGGAAGAACTGCAAGAAAACTTTGCATTATACAAAGAGAATTTCCCAACGTGGTCACAGCAATCCTCAGGAATGTTACAATTTGCAATTTGGACAGCTTTAGAAATTGAAGGATTTGGTGCTACATTGCAGCATTACAATCCATTAATTGATGAAGAAGTGAGAAAAGAATGGGAAGTTCCAGAAAGCTGGAAACTTACTGCGCAAATGCCGTTTGGTAAACCGGTGGTACCTGCAGGTGAAAAAGAATACCAACCTTTAGAAAATCGTGTGAAAATTTATAAATAATGCGAGATAAAAGGTGAACAGGGATACAACCTGTTCACCTTTTATAAGTAATAAGGATTTTTTTGATAGGAATTTTTCATCTGATCTTTTAATTCGTTTTTACGTGTTTCAATAGTTGATATTTTTTGTAAGGTAATAATTGAAACGAATTGAAAAAAAGCAGAGTACAATTCTATATTTTTATTTATAGGATCATCTATTATGTTTTTCATAAATATACCTCCTTTTTTAATCCCATTATTTGCGGGCAATAAGACTTCCATCTCAAAATTCAATGTACCGCCCTGTAAAAGTTCCATAGGTTTCAGTGTAGGGTAAATAAAATTTGTATTGGTTAAAATACCACTATATATATGATAATATAAATATCCTATAAATTCCATAGTTAGTGAAAAATAGGAAGTGGTGTGTGTGTTTTCGCCAAATTAGAACAGAATTTTTGAAGTTAAATCTTACAAATCGTCAAATCTTTTATAAGTGATAGATAGTATCAAAAAAAGTTTTCTGAAAATATTATACTATTGATTAAAAAAGCATTTTTTGTCATGATAAGAGTATGCTTTATGTAAGGGACTTTACTAGAAAATACATTCTTTGCATTGGATTCGATGAATAGAGTTTTTCAAAGTGGATAGAAAATGTATATTAAGATAATGAATGAAATGTCGAATTTTCAATGAAATACATAAGAGAATTGAAAAAAGCATTGCAAAAACAATAAGTTTAATGGTAAAGTTCACATGAAGTTCACACGGAATTCACTTCATTCATTTAAAATGAACTCTGTGTGAAAAATAAAACTCTTGTTAAAAAATGGAACTTAATGAATATTTTACTTTGATAATATTGTAATGTATTAAGTTTATAAGTTTTTTTAAGAGGATAGTAGGGAAAGGAAGTAAAGACAACTTATGAAAAAAGTAATTGCAGGTTTAGCAGCAGCTTCTGTAGTGGGTGTTGCAGTTCCAGGTATGGATTCTGCTCAGGCACAAGTTTCAAATGAGGCGCTAAAAGAAATTAATGGACAAACTCAAACTCAAACGACTGTAACTGAAACAAAAAAGGTAGAAACAACTTCTGAATTAAAATACACGGTAACAGCTGATGTATTAAATGTACGTTCAGGTGCTGGTACAGGACATAACGTTATTTCTAAAGTGAAATCAGGTCAAGTACTACAAGTAATTGGACAAGAAAACGGTTGGTTCAAAGTAACTGTAAACGGTCAAACTGGTTATGTAAGTGGTGACTTCGTAACGACTGGTGGTAAAACAGGAACTACTGTTCAACAAGGAACTGGTACTTACACAGTAAACGTTTCTTCACTAAACGTACGTACAGGCCCAAGTACATCTCATACAGTATTAGGCTCTGTAAATAAAGGTAAAACAGTACAAGTTGTTGGAGAAGTACAAGATTGGTTTAAAATCAACTTCAATGGTGGAACTGGATACGTAAGCAAAGACTTCGTAACAAAAGGTGGTTCTGCTGTATCTAACGAAACAAAACAACCAACTACAAACAACAATACTACTACAGTTCAAACTGGTGGTTCTTATGTTGTTAACACTGGTGCTTTAAAAGTACGTACAGGCCCAGCTACATACAACGCTGTAATCGGTGGCGTAACACAAGGTAAAGTATTAAACGTTACTGGCGCTGAAAATGGTTGGTACAAAATTAACCATAACGGCCGTACAGGTTACGTAAGTGCAGACTTCGTTAAGTTTGTAAAAGGCGGAGTAAACAACGTTACAAATAACAATAACGTTACAAATAACGTTCAACAACCAGGTAAAGACGTACAAAAACCAACAACAGGTGGAGATACATCTTCAATCGCTGGATTCGCTAGATCATTAAATGGTTCACCATACAGAACTGCTGGTACAACACCTGCTGGTTTTGACTGCAGTGGATTCATTCACTACGTATTAAATCAAACTGGTCATAAAGGCGCTCGTCAAACAGTCGCTGGATACTGGAGCTCTAAAACAAAAACTAGCAATCCACAACCAGGTGATTTAGTATACTTCCAAAATACTTATAAATCAGGTCCTTCTCACATGGGTGTTTACTTAGGAAACGGTCAGTTCATTAGTGCAGAAACTGATGCAACTGGTGTACGTATTAGTTCTGTAAGTAACTCTTACTGGAGCAAGCACATGTTAGGTTACACAAAAGCATACTAAGAAAAAGTAGTTTATATACTTTTCGTATAGAGAAAAGGCTTTCCAGGGAAACTTGGGAAGCCTTTTTATAGTTGAGTAAATTGGGAATGTAGTAGTTTTTACTGTAACTTCCCATTTAAAAATCGAGCGTATAGGTCATGAAAGTAGTTGGGACGAAATAAGTTTGCTGCATGTCCTGCTAACGGTATTTCTTTATATAAAACGTTAGGAAGAACGGACTTTAAATCAAAAAGACAAGATTTATAGAGATGATCATGTTCACCCATTACCCATAATATAGGGTGGGGAAGTGATTTTAATTTAGATTTTAAATCGAATTCTAAACGATGCCGTAATGATTGGGAAATAATTGATGAATGTAATTGCAATCCGAAACGGTAATAAATATTTCTTGAAATGACTGCGAACGGATTTGCCTTTAGTATGCCACTTGGAAAAATGGTATTTGCATATTGAGAGAGCCATTTAGAGTATTCGTCTCCGCGCTTCTCCCAAAATTTTTGAAATACGTTATATAAAAGGGATGGATTATTATAATGTCCACCAATATGACAAATGCTTAATACTTTTTCTGGGTGCATTTGTGCAAAAATTGTAGAGATATAACAGCCATAACTTAGAGCGCAAATATGAGCTTTTGTAATACCTTCTTTTTCATATAATTTCAATAGTTGATCTACGAGGCGCTGTAATGAAAATTCGATAGCTTCTCCTTTATCGTCGCCGTGACCTAATAAGTCATAAGTAATAATGTTGTAAGAGGCGGAAAATCGCTTATGCTCTTTTTTGAAGGCACGACGATTGCCGACTAATCCATGAATAAAAATGATTGTTTCCTTTTCGGAATGTATATTTGTTTGCAAAAAGGATACTCCTTTCAATAACGGGAGATTTATACAGTATTGTAAATTAGTTATCTATAATTCACATAGAATAATATTAAGTACCAGGTAATAATATCAGATGTTTATATCTGTTGTAAAGATGCATTTGTATGTATATTTTGTAAAAACAGAAAAAGTGTGTTTACATTCAGTTTACATTTGTATTGTATTCTACTTTTAGAAAGAACAGTTTGGTTGAACACGAGGAGATGAACAAAAATGGAAGTTAGAAATGAGATGGAGAAAAAAGGGAGATGGAGGCAGTTTTTACGCCTTATTCAAGATACAAATCCTCCAAAGGGGATTCTTGCTTTTGCGTTATTAATGAGTTTACTTTCTACTGGAGCAAGTTTATTTATACCGATGTTAACGAAGGGCTTAGTAGATAATTTTTCACTTTCGTCAATTAGTACAGGACAAATTGTTGGGCTAATTGCATTCTTTATTATGCAAACTATAGCCGCGGGATTGTCTATATATTTACTAAATTATATAGGACAGAAGATTGTAGCTGGACTGAGAGAACGTTTGTGGAAAAAGGTGCTTATTTTACCGGTAACTTATTATGATCAAAATAGAACAGGCGATACAATTAGCCGTATGACAAATGATACAGGAGTTGTGAAAACGTTAATTTCTGAGCATTTGTCAAATTTATTAACAGGCGGTATTTCAATTGTTGGATCATTAATTGTACTATTTGTTTTAGATTGGAAAATGACACTTTTACTTTTAACGGTTATTCCGTTATCAGTACTCATCTTAGTTCCACTTGGACGAAAAATGTATAAGATTTCAAAAGCACTTCAAGATGAAACGGCTTCTTTTACTAGTGTATTAACACAAGTATTATCAGAAATTCGTTTAGTGAAATCTTCGAACACAGAAAAAAAGGAATATGAAACTGGAAATAAAGGTATTGAAAAGCTATTACAATTTGGCTTGAAAGAGGGAAAAGTGCAAGCGTTAATTTCACCAGTTATGTCGTTTGTTTTAATGGCATTACTTGTTATTATCGTAGGGTATGGTGGAATGCGAGTTTCTAGCGGTGCATTAACAACAGGAGAACTAGTAGCATTTATTTTATATTTAGTTCAAATTATAATGCCGATGAGTCAATTATCTATGTTCTTTACACAATTCCAAAAGGCAATTGGTGCAACGGAAAGAATTAATACAATTTTAGAATATGAAGTAGAAGATCATGAAACTGGTGTGAAAGTCACAAATGCTAAGCAGCCAATCGTTCTTGAAAATGTATATTTTGAGTATAACGAAGAAGAGAAAGTTTTAAAGAATATTGATTTCACAATTGAATCAGGAAAAGTAACAGCGATTGTAGGACCAAGTGGTAGCGGGAAAACGACGTTATTCTCACTATTAGAACGTTTTTACGAGCCAACTAGCGGTGCCGTTAAATTAGGAAAAGACTCAATTACGAGTTATTCATTGCAATCATGGCGACGTCAAATTGGTTACGTTTCACAAGATAGTCCGTTAATTGATGGGACAATTCGTGATAATATTTGCTACGGTGTTGAGGGTGAAGTAACAGATGAAGAAATTGAAAAAGTAGCAGCGATGGCATATGTTGATGCATTTATTCATGATTTGCCAAACGGATATGCAACAGAAGTTGGAGAGCGTGGTGTGAAGCTTTCTGGAGGGCAAAGACAGCGAATTGCAATTGCTCGAGCGTTACTTCGAAATCCACAAATTCTTATGTTAGATGAAGCAACTTCCAGTCTAGATAGTAAATCAGAGTCTGTCGTTCAGAAAGCGTTAAATAACTTAATGAAAGGCAGAACAACATTAGTTATTGCACATAGACTTTCTACTGTTGTGGATGCAGATAAAATTATCTTTATAGAAAAAGGGAATCTTACAGGAAGCGGTACACATGATGAATTATTACAGACACATGATATGTATCGTGAATTTGCAACGCAACAATTGAAAATTAAAGAGGGCGTATTATAAAATGAATCATCAGTGGGGTTTTTACTCCACTAATGATTCATTTTTAAAAGTTTTATAAAGGATGCGAATTAGAAAGGAAATGGTTTCTTTGATACCTAACATTTTAATAGTGGACGATGATCCGCACATTAGGGAACTTGTTTCTGTATTTTTAGAACGAGAAGGTTTTCAAACATATGAGGCAATTGATGGACTAGATGCACTTCAGAAAATAGACGAAGTAAAAGTTGATATGGTTGTTCTTGATATCATGATGCCAAATATGGATGGATTTGATGTATGTTTTGAATTAAGGAAGTACTATGATATTCCGATTTTGATGCTAACTGCTAAAGGGGAAACGTCTCAAAAAGTAAAAGGATTTCACCTTGGCACGGATGATTATCTTGTAAAACCATTTGATCCTATAGAACTAGTAGTGAGAGTTAAGGCGTTATTGAAACGTTACCAAATTACAGTGTCGCAATCGATTCAAATTGGGAATGTACTGTTAAATCGTAAAACATTTGAAGTTACAGCCGGAGAACAAACAGTCACATTACCGCTAAAAGAATTCGAATTGCTCTTTACTTTAGGTTCTAAAGCAGGAAGAACTTGTGCGAGAGAGCAGTTAATTGAAGATGTATGGGGATATGATTTTGAAGGGAATGAACGTACACTAGACGTTCATATTAATCGACTACGTGAGAAGTTTCAAGAAGAGAAGTCGAAGTTTAGTATTAAAACGATAAGAGGATTAGGGTATCGCTTAGAGGTAAGTAAATGAGGAAAAGAAAACGAATGAGTAAGTTGAAGATGTTGAAAGTAACGGGAGCGGTATTAGCGCTTTTTTCTTTTCTCACTATAATTTGGTCTATCGCATTTTATGTAGCAACTAGTATATTGAATGCTTTTGAAGTAAACGTATCGTCGTTTGTGGCCTTTCTAATTAGTGATATGGTCGGTTTTGTATTTATTGTTCTTATCTGGACATTGATTGGGATATTAATGAGACCAAAACGAGAGGCAATGATTTGGACTATTATTGAACCGATACAAAAAATTGCAAAAGGAGACTTCTCCGTAAAAATACGAAATGAAGAAAAGTATGATGGAGAAATTGGTGTACTCGTAAAAAGTATAAATGATATGACAGATGAACTGAATGCGATGGAGAAAATGCGCCAGGAATTTGTATCGAATGTTTCTCATGAAATACAGTCACCATTAACATCTATAAAAGGATTTGCTAGAGCGCTACAAGATAACAATCTTTCCGAGGAAAAACGAAAGCATTATCTTACCATTATTGAAACGGAAACGACGAGATTATCTAAACTAAGCCAAAATTTACTGAAACTAACTCTTTTAGAGTCGGAAGAGTATACACCAGAAAGAGTGACTTATCGATTAGATCAACAGTTAAAGCAAACTGTGTTAAATAGTGAACCGCTCTGGGCTGAAAAAGAAATTGAATTAGATCTTGATTTAGAAAAAGTGTATATAATTGCGGATCAAGAAAGTATGAGTCAAGTGTGGATTAATTTAATTCATAATAGTATTAAATTTACGCCAAGTCGTGGCACAATTACAATTCAGTTAAAAGAATATGAGAAATTCGTAGAAATACGTATCCATGATTCGGGAATTGGTATATCTGAAAAACAAAAACAACATATTTTTGAACGGTTTTATAAAGCGGATTCTTCACGAAATCGTGCTTATGGAGGAAGTGGCTTAGGCTTGGCCATTGTAAAAAAGGTACTTGACCTTCATCAAGGAGAAATAAAAGTCGAGAGTGAGGAAGGGAATGGAACAGAATTTATTGTGTGTATTCCGAATTATGAAGAGAAATAGTGTTAGGAGGATATCTTCTAACACTATTTTTCTTTAAAAATACATTCCCCGTTACTGCAACTATATTGATAAGCTGTTCCTTGGCCATTCATACGGTATGAATAATCTGATTCTTTATCTTTCTTAAAGTCAACATATGCTTCTGCACCGTTTGTATCATCATCGATATCAATGAATTGAACATAGCGTATAGAATAATCTTTCTTTTCGCTTAAACCTCTTTCTTGCAAGTTAGTATGGATACCGTCTACTAACTCGTCAAACAATGACCAGTTTAAATTAAGATTTTTAAATGACTCAGTATGTCTTCCTAAAATGCCGTTGTCTTGTATTATTTTCTTATTATTATCGTATGTATAAGAGTATGTAAAATAAGGTTCGTCTTTATATACTACCTCTGCATAATAGCCGATATTATAAATGGGAGTATATTTTCCGGTTATGCTTTGTATTTCTTTTTGCTTATAGCCTTGTATAGTATAGAGATAGTCGCTAGTATCTTTTTCTATTACTTTATAATGTAGTGGATTACCAAATATAAAGTACATAGCCAAAAATATGATACATAGTCCGACTGCAGTTAGTGACAAGAACCATTTTTTTCTTTTCATACACATACACTCTCCTATGCTGGATTTATTTTTATTTTACATGAATTATGGCAAAAACATGAGACTTATCAATAAAAACTTTCCATAGTTACCTATAAGTAACCTACGCACATGAAAGTGCATCATTGCCTTTTTACATAAACACAGATACAATTTTAATATAATACATAACTGAGATGATTAAGGAGTGTTATACTTGGCAGAATTATTACAAGGTAAAAATGCTTTAATTACAGGAGCAGGTAGAGGAATTGGTCGCGCTGTAGCAATCGCATTAGCGAAAGAGGGCGTAAATGTAGGTCTTTTAGCTCGTTCAGAAGAAAACTTGAAAGCTGTAGCGAAAGAAGTAGAAGCAGAAGGCGTAAAAGCTGTTATTGCGACTGCTGATGTATCTTCATATGAAGAGGTAACGACTGCAATTGAAACGTTAAAAAATGGTTTAGGGTCTATCGATATTTTAATTAATAACGCTGGTATTTCTAAGTTCGGTAAGTTTTTAGAATTAGACGTTGCTGATTGGGAAAAAATCATTCAAGTAAACTTAATGGGTGTATACTATGCAACTCGTGCAGCTTTACCAAGTATGATTGAACAACAATCTGGTGATATTATTAACATTTCATCTACAGCAGGACAAAAAGGTGCACCTGTAACAAGTGCATACAGTGCTTCTAAATTTGGTGTTCTTGGCTTAACAGAATCGTTAGCGATGGAAGTTCGCAAACATAATATTCGTGTAACAGCTTTAACTCCAAGTACAGTAGCAACTGATATGGCTGTAGATTTAGGGTTAACTGATGGAAACCCAGATAAAGTAATGCAAGCAGAAGATATTGCAGAGTTTATCGTAGCGCAGCTGAAATTAAATAAACGTACATTTATTAAATCAGCAGGACTTTGGTCTACTAATCCGTAAGGGATAATTTCATAAACAAAAGAAGGGATATTTATTCTGTAATGGAGGAGATGTCCCTTCTTTATTTTTGTTTACGAGACAGAATTTTCTGTATAATATGTGAATAGTAGAAAAATATTGAAAGGGATGGTATTTACATGAGTACGATTGAGAAATGGACGGCTGTTGATCAATATGTGAGTGATGTATTAATACCGAAAGATTCTACATTAGAAGAAGTACTTCAAGCAAACGCTGCAGCTAATTTACCAGCACATGATGTATCGCCAACGCAAGGGAAGTTTTTGCAACTATTAGTACAAATTCAAGGAGCTCGAAACATTTTGGAAATTGGTACTCTAGGCGGATATAGCACGGTATGGCTTGCAAGGGGATTGCCATCAGGAGGCAGAGTTGTTACATTGGAGGCAAGTGAAAAGCATGCTGAAATTGCACGTAGCAATATTGAGCGTGCCAATTTGAATGATAGAATTGAAGTGCGAACAGGATTAGCTTTAGATTCTTTACAGCAAATCGAAAATGAGAATTATGAACCATTTGATTTTATTTTTATAGACGCCGATAAACAAAATAATCCTACTTATTTTGAATGGGCACTGAAACTATCACGCCCTGGTACTATAATTATTGGTGATAACGTAGTACGTGAAGGAGAAGTTATTGACAATACGAGTAACGATCCTCGCGTACAAGGGATACGTCGCTTCTATGAATTAATAGCTGCAGAGCCACGTGTAAGTGCTACTGCGCTTCAAACTGTCGGAAGTAAAGGATACGATGGGTTTGTAATGGTAGTCGTAAAAGAATGACGGAAGGTGGTAAAAAGATGAAAAAGATGTTTCAAAAATTATAACATGTATCGTGTACAACACAGCTAGCTCGTGGACCTCCAACATAATTGGAAATATAAGTTTATATAAAAATTGGAGGTTAGGAATAGATGAGAACTGAAAAAGAAATGTTAGACTTAATTATTAGTACAGCAAAAGAGGATGGAAGAATTCGAGCTGTCATCATGAATGGGTCACGTGTAAATCAACATGTGAAAAAAGATTGTTTTCAAGACTATGATATTATGTATGTTGTAAATGATATACAATCTTTTACGTCTAATCATAATTGGATTCATAGATTTGGCGAAATAATGATTGTACAAATGCCGGAAGAAATGTCATTAGTTCCACCAGATGAAGACGGGAAATTTCCGTATTTAATGCAGTTTATGGATGGAAACCGAATTGATTTAACGCTCGTTCCCTTTGATTTGATAAATAAGTTCATTGGACAAGATAGTTTAAGTGAACTGCTTCTGGATAAAGATAATTGTATTGACGAATTTCCACCAGCAAGCGATAGGGATTACTTAATAAAAAAGCCTACAGAAAAAGAGTTTTTAGATTGCTGTAATGAATTTTGGTGGTGTAGTACGAATGTGGCAAAAGGACTATGGAGAGAAGAACTTTCTTATGCGAAAGGAATACTTGATGGCCCGGTGCGGGATATGTTCATCGTAATGTTAGAATGGCATATTGGTATGAAAACAGACTTTACAGTTAATGCAGGAAAGTTTGGAAAGCTTTTCGAGCAATACATTGAAAAAGATATGTGGGAGCAATTTAAAAGGACCTATTCGAATGCTGAATATGAAGACATTTGGGAGTCGTTTTTTGTAATGGGCGATTTATTTAGAAAAGTTGCGAACGAAATTGGTAACACATATGGGTATCAATACCCGCAAGGTGATGATGACAGAGTGACAAGCTATTTAAAACATGTAAAAGCTTTGCCGAAAGATAGTGCATCGATTTATTAATTGTATATAGCAGTAAGACTGTCCTAATTATGGACAGTCTTATTTTTGTTCATGAATAATAATTTCTCTAACAAAGTGCAGATGAATCACATATGAAATTTTAGGGAGGTTTTTATTATGTATTATTTTTATTCGTCAGAAATGTTTGCCCCATATGAATGGGGACTAGAACGAGATGTTTCGTACGCCTATATGCCATATCACTCATTTTATTATGGAGACTATATGAGTTCATTGCCATACACATATATCCCTCAAAAATATACAGTACAAATGAAAGCATATGAGCGTGGATCGTGGACGCCATTTTCGTGGGTCGAAAAATATGCGTACGCATTTTCAGGTCCGTACAATAAAGCGGAAGTCGCTCTTACATTTGATGATGGACCAGATTTAGAATTTACGCCGAAAATTTTAGATAAGTTAAAACAACATAATGTGAAGGCGACTTTCTTCTTGCTTGGTGAAAATGCAGAAAAGTTTCCGAATGTAGTAAAACGTATTGCGAATGAAGGGCATGTAATTGGCAATCATACGTATAGCCATCCAAATTTAGCGAAAGTAAATGATGCTGAGTACCGTAATCAAATTATGAAAACCGAAGAAATATTAAATCGTTTAGCTGGTTATGCACCGAAATTTATTCGTCCGCCATACGGTGAAATACTTGAAAATCAATTGAAGTGGGCAACAGAGCAAAATTTTATGATTGTACAATGGAGTGTTGATACGGTTGATTGGAAAGGAGTAAGCGCTGATACGATTACAAATAATGTGTTAGGGAATTCATTTCCTGGCAGTGTTATACTTCAGCATTCAACACCAGGTGGGCATTTGCAAGGATCTGTAGAGGCACTAGACAAAATTATTCCGCAGTTAAAAACGAAAGGGGCACGCTTTGTAACGCTGCCAAGTATGTTCCAAACATCGAAAGAGAGAAAATAAACTGGAATTTAAATCAGTCGGGTATTGTCAATCATCCACTATAAAGAATAGGACTCCCAAGTACTTTAAAATGGGAGTCCTATTTTATTTATAAACTATTATTTTCTAGTAAGTTTTTTCCTTTTTCTATAACAAATTCATAGTATGCAAGATCATATGGATAAATATCTTCAAATGTTATTGTTATCGGTGTATTGCTTAAAACAGAAATAGCCGTAAAAGATGAAATCTCTCTTTTTAATAGTTGTAGAAAAGAAGTTGCATGTATTTTCATCACATCGTCTACTCCTTCACCTGGTGCAAATGAAAGTGTATTGATGACATTGTGAAAATACATATGACAAAATTCACGATCAGTAAGATTTGAAATTTCATAATCTATTTTAAAGATACCTTTGTATGCTAAATCAGTAGTTTGAAAGGAAAGTCCTAATTCTTCTTCAATTTCACGAAGACCGCCAATTTGTACTTCTTCATCATGCATAATATGTCCAGCTGAAGTAATATCCCATATACTCGGTGCTTCTTTTTTATTTTTAGAGCGTAATTGAAAATATAAAAACATATCTTCAGCATCTTTTTCTACAAACCAACAATGAAATGTTTCATGCCAATCACCGTCACGATGCACTTCATCACGTAATTTCTTCCCAAGTATATTTCTTTCAGTATCAAATATTGTTAACCACTCTGTCATTTAAATTCCCCTTTCTGCAAATTTTATTATACAATATCTGTATTGAATTTTGGGAAAATAAAGAAAAAGGGGTAGGTATAAGTGGGGATAGAGAATAAGGAAATAAAATCGATTATTTCAACAGAGGAAGAGTTACGAAAAATATTGGGGCGACCAAGTGAGCGAGCTTTGAAAAAAGTTATTTCATCATTAGACCATCATTGCATAGATTTTCTGTCTAAATCTCCTTTTCTAGTATTATCTACTGCAAATAAATTAGGAGAGTGTGATGCTTCGCCGAGAGGAGACGCACCTGGATTTGTATACGTATTAAATAATAATAAAATTATTATTCCAGAAAGACCAGGCAACCGTCGTATAGACTCCATTTTGAATATTATTTCAAATCCGCACGTAGGGTTACTCTTTTTGATCCCTGGTCTTGGGGAGACACTCCGAATAAACGGCCGAGCATTCATTACAAACGATGAAGAAATTTTGCAAGAAATGCAGGCAAATGGACGCAATCCGTTACTTGGAATTGTTGTTGAAATAGAGGAATGCTATATTCATTGCGCAAAAGCTTTTATTCGTTCTAAGATGTGGGATTCAGAATTTTGGTTAAATAAAAAAGAATTACCTTCAGCAGCAAAAATGTTGCTGGAGCATGCGAAAGTGAATGCTTCAGAAGAAGATGTTGCACGTTCTTTAGAAGAAAGTTATACGAAAAGATTGTATTAAAAAACTTTATTAATATATCTTTGTAAGGTGAATATGTACACATTTTAGAATGGGATATTTATATATGAACTGTTGATTTACAAAATGGAGAAATAGCAAAATAGGTAAATCGAGCGGCAATTGTAAAATGTTATTGTGAAATATAATAAAAAAAGATTTTGAAAATAGTTAGTAAAAATAGGCTTGCTTTTTAAAAAGTTGATAACTATAATAAGTTAACAAATAGACATGAACGAAAAGTAATGATAAGGACATGAAATCATTTTTACGGTTTACAGAGAGGGAAGCCAAGAGTGTGAGCTTCCTAACACGAGAAATGGTTTTACCACCTTTGAACTTCAATAGTGAACGAGTAATCTAGTAATTATTGACGGAATCAGCCGTTATCTGAACTTGAGCAATCTAGAAGGAAATAAGTCTGGATTGGAACAAGGGTGGAACCACGAAAACACATTCGTCCCTTTCCTAGGGATGAGTGTGTTTTTTTTATTGAATTAGGGATTGAAAATTAAAAATAATTAAAAAATAGTATTGATTTTGTTGTTTATACGAGTATAATGAGTTAACAAATAAACATGAACGAAAAAGTAACGATAAGGACACGGAATCATTTTTACGGTTTACAGAGAGGGAAGCCAAGGGTGTGAGCTTCCTAACACGAGAAATGATTTTACCACCTTTGAACTTCAATAGTGAACGAGTAATCTAGTAATTATTGACGGAATCAGCCGTTATCTGAACTTGAGCAATCTAGAAGGAGTTAAGTCTGGATTGGAACAAGGGTGGAACCACGAAAACACATTCGTCCCTTTCCTAGGGATGAGTGTGTTTTTTTACTTTGAAAGGAGGTGCAGTAAAATGAAACGATTTGTACGTACGGAAATAACCACCACCTGCATGATTAAAAAGCAGAGCAAGGTGATTGATAGAGATAAAAAATAAAATTGTAGGAGGAGATTAGAAAATGAATAACGTTATTAATGTTGGGGTGTTAGGCTTAGGTACGGTCGGAAGTGGTGTTGTCCATATTTTGAAAGAACATTATAAAAAAATTACACTTGATACAGGGTATGAAGTGAAGGTAAAGACAGTCGTTGTACGTGACTTAGAAAAAGAACGTGATGTTTGCATTGATGAAATCGTAGTAACAAGTCATGTCGATGAAGTTCTAAATGATCCAAATATTGATATTGTAGTAGAGGTAATGGGCGGAATTGAAGAAGCAAAGCAACATATTGTTAAGGCTTTACGAAATAAAAAACATGTCGTAACAGCAAATAAAGATTTAATGGCTGTATACGGTGCAGAGCTTCTCCAAGTGGCGAACGATAATGATTGTGATTTATGTTATGAAGCAAGTGTAGCGGGCGGTATTCCGGTGTTAAGAGGATTAACAGACGGATTAGCTTCAGATCAAATTGAAAAAATAATGGGAATTGTAAATGGAACAACAAATTACATGTTAACAAAGATGAGTCAAAATGGATGGTCGTATGAAGAGGCTTTACAGGAAGCACAAAAATTAGGTTTCGCAGAATCGGATCCAACAGCGGATGTAGATGGGTTAGATGCGGCGAGAAAGGTAGCCATTCTTGCAAACTTAGGTTTTTCGATGAATGTTTCTTTAGATGATGTGCAAGTAAGAGGGATTCGAAAGGTCGAAAAAGAAGATTTACAAATGGCTGAAAAGTTAGGATTTACTATGAAATTAATTGGTAAAGCAGAGAAACAAGGGTCAGCCATTCATTTAAGTGTAGAACCGACTCTTTTACCAAGTCATCATCCATTATCGAATGTAAATAATGAATTTAATGCAGTATATGTTCATGGTCAAGCAGTAGGAGAAGTAATGTTTTACGGACCTGGAGCTGGGAAGTTACCAACTGGTTCTGCTGTAGTAAGTGATATTATTTCAATCGTTAAAAATATGAATCAAGTTCAGAAAAATAAAAGCGCATTAAAAGAACCAGAACCGTATGAATTACAGGGGGATGAAGAAGTCGTTTCGAAATATTTCTTACGTATTTCATTACGAGATGAACCTGGGATGTTGCAAAAAATAACAGAATGTTTCGTTAATTATTCTGTAAGTTTAAAAGAAGTTATTCAATTACCTTTAAATCGTGAACTTGCAGAAGTCGTTGTTGTGACACATCAAACTTCAAAGTATCAATTTGAACGAGTTCTAGGAGCGATAGAAAGTGTCGCAAGTGAAATAAACAGTTATTACATTATTGAGGAGGAAAAACAATATGTATAAAGGATTATTAAAACAGTATGCTTCTTATTTACCGGTGAATGAAAATACACCTGATATTAGCTTAATGGAAGGAAATACACCTCTTATTCCGCTATTAAATATATCAAAACAATTAGGGATTCAGTTATACGGTAAGTACGAAGGTGCGAATCCGACAGGTTCTTTTAAAGATCGTGGTATGGTAATGGCTATTGCGAAGGCGAAAGAAGAAGGTTCGGAGGCAATTATTTGTGCATCAACAGGTAATACTTCGGCATCGGCCGCAGCATACGCGGCACGCCTTGGAATGAAATGTATAATCGTAATCCCGGAAGGAAAGATTGCACATGGAAAATTAGCGCAAGCAGTCGCTTACGGAGCTGAAATCATTTCAATAGAAGGAAATTTTGATGATGCACTTAAGGCTGTAAGAAATATTGCTGCGGAAGAGCCGATTACATTAGTAAACTCAGTGAATCCTTATCGAATTGAAGGGCAAAAGACAGCAGCATTTGAAATTTGTGACCAGTTGCAAAGTGCACCAGATGTTTTAGCGATTCCTGTTGGGAATGCCGGAAATATTACAGCATACTGGAAAGGTTTCTGTGAATATGAGAAAGAAAAAGGCTATAAGAAGCCAAGAATTCACGGATTTGAAGCGGAAGGAGCAGCTGCTATTGTAAAAGGACATGTCATTGAAGAACCTGAAACAATTGCAACAGCGATTCGTATCGGTAACCCCGCAAGTTGGTCATATGCAGTAGAGGCTGCTGAACAGTCTCACGGTGAAATAGATATGGTATCAGATGAAGAAATTTTACATGCGTATAGATTATTAGCAAAAACGGAAGGGGTTTTCGCTGAGCCAGGATCAAATGCTTCATTAGCAGGTGTAATTAAACATGTTCAATCTGGAAAAATCAAAAAAGGAGAGACAGTTGTTGCAGTTTTAACTGGAAACGGTTTGAAAGATCCTGATATCGCAATTTCTTCTAATACATTAGATATTGCAAGTGTTTCAAATAATATAGAACAAATTAAAGAACATATTAAAGGGGTGATTATGTCGTGATACCATTAAGTATTCGTGTTCCTGCTAGTACAGCGAATGTTGGACCTGGATTTGATTCAGTAGGAATAGCTTTGTCATTATATTTAGATGTGGTGGTAAAAGAAAAAGCTGATAGATGGCAAGTAATCCATTCCTTTGAAGAATTAATTCCGACAGATGATAAAAATTTAATCGTTAGCACGGCATGTAAAGTATGTCCTTCTTTATCACCTCATATAATAGAAGTTACTAGTAATATCCCGCTTACAAGAGGACTAGGAAGTAGTGCATCAGCAATTGTAGCAGGGATAGAGCTTGCGAATCAACTTGGCAATTTAAACTTAACGACTGATCAAAAAGTTCAAATTGCAACAAATTTTGAAGGGCATCCAGATAATGTTGCGGCTTCTATATTAGGAGGAACTGTAATCGGAGCACTTGATGGAAAGAATGTTTCGGTTGTAAGAATTGAAAGTAAGGAATTAGGTGTAATTTCTCTTATTCCAAATGAAGAGTTAAATACAGAGGAAAGCCGATCTGTATTACCAGATGTGTTTCCGTTTCATGAAGCAGTTAAGGCTAGTGCAATCAGCAACGTATTAGTAGCTGCGTTTTGTCAAAAGAAGTGGGAAGTTGTAGGTGAAATGATGGAAAGAGATCATTTTCACGAGCCGTATCGTTTAGAACTCGTACCGCTATTACCCTCAATTCGTAAATGTGCAAAAGAGTTTGGAGCATACGGCACAGCGCTTAGTGGTGCAGGTCCATCCATTTTTATATTAACGCCATATGATAAGCGTCAAGAAATTGCTGAGCAATTAGCGAGAGTATTTACGTCTATGAAAGTGTGTGTGCTAGAAATCGATCATAGAGGAATTACTGTAAATAAAGAAGAACATATAGAACTATAAAAAAGCTAGCATTGCTAGCTTTTTTTGTTGTAAATATCTTTTCAGTTGGCATATAAAAGAAAAGTAATAATGTATAATTTAGTAAAGCGTGTATTAATTTGGAGGTGATCGTATGAAAAAAGAGTCACCAGAAGAAAACAGAGAACGTATAAGGCAAAGTGAATTGAAAAATAATCCTACCGGTTCTTTAAATGATGGATTCAACAGAGCTGAATCAGGTAGTCCAGTTGATATGACGGGTGGTATGAATTGGAAAGGTACAGCGCTAGTAATTTTAGTGCTAGTTTTAGGGTATATTATATACACTTATTTTTTTAGTTGAAAAATAAGTGTTAAGGCTTCGAATTATTTGCTTTTATATTTAGTGGGGATGAAAAAACACGGTTATTGTACTACATATACTTTAAGCAGATTATAGTTGTTCATACACACTTATTTATAATACTCAAAATAGAGCTAGCGTTATGCTAGTTCTATTTTTTTGCCACATTCCTGTAACAAAGCCCCTGTATATTCAGTGGTGGAGGTGCAGAAGATGAAAAAAATGATAGCAATATGTCTTCTTACAACGATGTCATTTTCGACTTTAGTCGGGTGTGATGTAAAAGGTAACAAGGCTGTACAAGATTCTAAAGTAAAGAAAGCGACGTATAAAGAGTTTACTTACGATGTAAATCCAGAGACTTTCATGTTAACTGTAGAACATGATGGTGTAAAGGAACAGGCGTCACAGCCGTTACCGAAAATGAAGGTGTCGAATGTAAAA
Organism: Bacillus sp. 01N45; assembly: GCF_056399205.1. Taxonomy (NCBI): domain Bacteria; kingdom Bacillati; phylum Bacillota; class Bacilli; order Caryophanales; family Bacillaceae; genus Bacillus; species Bacillus sp. 01N45. The sequence goes on along the minus strand of NZ_JBFTQW010000005.1, from coordinate 186,632 downwards.
AAAGACAAGGATCGAACATCTTGGGAATATCCAGATCAAAAAGTAAAAGTGAATCTAGAAAAGAAAAAAGATCACTTAAATATTGAAGTGGAATCGACTGGTGCAGAAAGCTTTACGTGGCCGAAAGTACAAGCTGAAAATTATACACTTCCGTTATGGGAAGGTAAGCAAATTCCGAGTAATGATGAAAATTGGAAGAAGTTTTTAAAGGATGATGCATATTCATTTGCTGAATCATTTTCTATGAAGTTTTTTGCGTTAAATGGTTCGAAATATTCAATTGTATTTATTGCGAACAATATGTTTAATAATGAATTGAAATTTCATTCGGATCCGAAAATAGGATTTGATTTTATACATGAATTCCCGAGTATAAATAAAAATAAAGCATATGGATTTCAATTATATGTGACAAATAATGATGCAGTCAGTATTGCTAAACTGTATAAGGATAATATTGCTCAAAAAGGTGAATTTAAAACATTACAAGAAAAGGCTAGAAAAAATAAAGAGATTGAAAAACTTTATGGTGCTGCTCATTTTTATTTTTGGAATCAAAATGGTTTGTCTGACAGTAACGTAAATTGGCCTAAAATAAGAGAGCAAATAAATAGCCCTGTATTTAGTCATATAAAAGGGCTTATTCAAAAGAATAGTTCGGAGCTTGGAGAACTGAGTGTGTTTGAGCAAGTAAGTAAACAAGATTTCATTGATAAGTACCAAAAAAATGTTATTTTACGTTATGTAAATGAAGTATTATCAATGAAGGAATTGTATAAAGATGATATTTTTCAAAAGGTTGATCAGAACGCTAGTGAGTTATTAAACAAAGGGATAGACCATTTATCGAAGATGGAGTTATATAACTTAAATAAGCATGTATTAAAGTCAGCGCTCGGTGATGCGGTTGAAGAAGTAAGTAAATGGGGTAAGGCAGATGGAACGGATATTATAAAGGAAATGAAAGAATCAGGAATAGACAATGCATGGATTGGGCTACCGAACTGGGAACAAGGGTATATGCAGCCTGATTTCGTGACAGAAGCTAAGAAAATGGGATATTTAGTTGGTCCGTATGATTCTTATCATTCTATTCACGAAAAAGCTGATAAAAATTGGAATACAGCTTCTTTTCAGGATCCATCGTTATATGAAGAGGGAACTGTGACGAAGAAAAATGGAGAAAAAGTGCAAGGCTTTTTAGGTAGAGGGCGAAAGTTAAATCCAACTTTATCTCTTCCTAGTGTAAAAGAGCGAATGAACGATATTTTACAAAATGGACCTAAATATAATTCATGGTTTATTGATTGTGATGCAACAGGTGAAATTTATGATGACTATTCAGCCAAACATATAACGACACAAGAACAAGATTTAAAAGCAAGATTGCAACGAATGGATTATATTGCGCAAGAAAAAGGTATGGTAGTTGGCTCAGAAGGCGGAAATGACTTTGCAAGTAGCACGATTGCATTTGCTCACGGTATTGAAACACCGGTTATTAAATGGGACGATGAAGATATGAGGAAAAATAAAACAAGTCCGTATTATGTGGGCGGATATTGGTCACCGAATCAAAATGTTCCAGAAAAATATGCAAAACAAGTACCGTTAAAAGAAGAATATAAACAAGTGTATTTAAACCCTGTATATTCAGTACCATTATATAAATTAGTATACAATGATTCTGTAATTACAACGCACCACTGGGAATGGGGAAGTTTGAAAGTAAAAGATGAGGTAGGGAACCGTATGCTATACGAATTATTGTATAATGTTCCTCCGTTGTACCATTTAGATGAAGTAGAGTGGAATAAGCATAAACAAGAAATTACGCAGCACCTGAAAGTTTGGAATGACGTTCATGAAAAGGCAGTAAAAGAAGAAATGACGAACTTTGTATATTTGTCAGAAGATAAATTAGTTCAATCTGCTTCTTATGGAAAAGATATTAAAATTATTGTGAATTTCTCGAATGAAGATATAGAAATAGAAAAGACGAAACTAAAAGCAAAATCCGCTTTCATTAATAATCATGGGAAGAAAACAATGTATACACCGCTTGAGAGATAATATGAAATGTATTGTTGCATTACTAATTTTTTAGGTGAAAATTGAAGGATTCGAAACGAATAAATTTATAAATCTATAATTTCGAATGTTGCGAAGTGCTAAATATTTGAAGTTGGAAAATAGTGACTTGCCAAAAATAAGCACGAGAGTATAATGTGAGATGGAATACATATTGGATTCATCATGTAACCTTACAAAAATGTAAGGTGTTTGAAAGGAAATTCAATATGAAGAATACTAGACATACATTATACTAGGGAAAGAGAAAGAGAGGCGAATGAAGATGAGCTCTGAATTAGAACAAAATACGAGAAGCAATAAAAAACGTTCTAAAAGAAGGTCAATAAAATGGTTCATTTTAATTCCATTTTTCCTACTTATTTTTGGAGGAGTAGGATATGGATCATTAATATATAATAAAGCAAAAGCTGTTGTAAGTGATGCGTATGCACAAATTGATAAATCATCAAAACGTGATAAAGAAGTTGAGCCTTTAAAGGATAACATCTCTATTTTAATTATGGGTGTAGATGGTAGTGAAATGCGAAAAAGTCAATATGGTGAAGCTGTTCGCACAGATGCACTTTTATTAGCAACAATTAATAAAGATGATAAATCAGTTAAATTAGTAAGTATTCCGCGTGATTCACGTGTATATATTCCATCTAGAAAGAAATTAGATAAAATTACACACGCACACGTATTTGGTGGTGTTGAAAGTACACGAGATACGGTGGAAAGATTTTTAAATGTTCCTGTTGATTATTATGTGAAGTTTAACTTTGAATCATTCGTACAAATTGTCGATTCACTTGGTGGTATTGATATTGATGTACCTGTTACTTTCACAGAGCAAGATAGTAAAGACCAAGCGGGTATGATTCATTTAGAAAAAGGCTTCCAACATTTAAATGGAGAACAAGCACTTGCACTTGCAAGAACGCGTAAAATTGATAGTGACGCAATGCGTGGACAAAGACAACAACTTGTAATAGAAGCAATTGCAAAAAAAGCGATGTCTGTGCAATCAATTAGCAAAATGGGCTCTTTACTTGATGCGGTTGATAAAAATATGAAAACGAACTTAACTTTCGATGATATGCTTGCGATTACAAAAAATATGGCAGGATCTAATTTAGAAATGGAAAAAATGCAAATAGAAGGTACGGATAAACGTATCGGAGGTATTTATTATTACATTCCAAACGAAAAAAATGTAAAAGATATTTCGAAAAAATTAAATGAGCATTTAGGTGTAACACCAAAACCAGTTCGAAATGAATAATAAAAAAAGATTGGCCTTTGCCAATCTTTTTTATTGAGATGGATTTGTAACTTTTCTGTAACGATTTTTTATTTTAGAAAACTTATACTTAAATCATTTCAATTTATATAAACAAAAGGTGCAATTATACGATATACTAGAGGAGACGATTTGGCAATTAACTCCTAATGCTGAAGAGAAGCAAATGCAATTCATCAAAACTATAGAACGAATTGAATTGATAGGAGATCGAAATAGGCTAAAGCAAGTTTTCTTGAATATTGTTCAAAATGCCATTAAATATTCACATAAAAATGGTAAAGTATATATTGAAGCGACTAAAAAAGAAGGACAAGCAGTGATAAAGGTGAAAGACGAAGGGATTGGAATTGCTACAGAGCATTTACCATATATAGAACAGTCATTTTACTAGATTAATAACCGTGCTACAGGTGTTTTAGCTATCGTTAAAAAATGGTGGAGCTTCATGGAGGTACACTTAGTTATTATAAGTAAAGAAGGAAAAGGAACAACCATTTTGATAAAACTCCCATTATAATACATATAAAGTCTGTTTATATAGTGTAATAAAATAAATAGATGTATAATTATATTGGGTGATTTATATATAAGATTAATAGGGAGAGGAATTCGATAGAATGGAAAAAGCTTTTAAAGTTAAACGAGTAGTAGTCGGCTTAATAGCGATTGCAGCAGTAGCTATTGGGTATTTCATGTTTCAATCCATTACTTCACCAGCAAAGGCTGTTGCAAAACAAGAAAACGTAGTACAGCTTGCAAGTGAACAACCGAAAGTAGAAATGAATAAAACGGCACCAAGTCGTTTTAATGGAAAAGAAAGAAAAGTTGCTTACCTTACATTTGATGATGGCCCAGGGAAATATACGGCTGAATTGTTAAATACGTTAAAACAGCATGATGCGAAGGCGACGTTCTTTTTAATTGGAGCGAATGTAAAAGGATTTCCGGATTTAGTGAAACGTGAAAATGCAGAGGGTCATTATGTAGGTATGCATAGTATGACACATAATTTTGCAAAGTTATATAAAAATGGCGAGTATGTAAATGAAATGAAAGAAGATCAAAGCTTAATCGCAAATATTATTGGAAAATCACCTAAATTAACACGTCCACCATACGGTTCGATGCCTGGATTAAATGAAGGTCTTCGAAATAAAGTAGTAGAGGGCGGTTTTAAAGTATGGGATTGGACAATTGATTCATTAGATTGGAGATATAACAAAATGCAAGTTGATGCAGCGGCAGCACAAATTGCTCAAAATGTAATAACAAATGCAACAAAACCACAGGAAGTTATTTTAATGCATGACATTCACCCACAATCAGTTGCTGCTGTGCCAGCAATTTTAAAAGGGTTAAAAGAAAAGGGTTATGAGTTTGAAGCTTATCATGAAGAGAGTCACTTCCCAGTGAATTTCTGGCATGATAACCGTATGTAATGGAGGAATGAACGTTGAAGTATGGAAAAGTAGCAGTAGTTGGAGCACTATCAGTAGGACTATTAACAGGTTGTTTCGGTGAAAAACCAGAAGAAAATCTATATACAGCTTTTGAAACAGCAGCGACACAAGAAAAATTATTAGTTGATGAAGCGAAGAAGTTAGAGAAATTAGAGAATGAAGGTCAAGAACTATATTCTCAAATTTTACAAGAAGGTAAAGATCATAATGACGCTGTTATGAAGAAGATAGAGCAAGCTACTGCAAATGTAGATGACCGTGAAAAAGTATTAAAAACTGAGAAAGAAATGCTAGAAAAAGCTCAGAAAGAAACAAAATCTGTTCAAGGAAATATAGAGAAGCTTGAAGATAAGAAGTTACAAAAACAAGCGAAAGCAGTAGAAGAGTCGTATAAAAACCGTTATGATGCATTCCAAAAGATGAATGAAAATTATACGAAGGCGTTAGCGACTGAAAAAGAACTGTATGAAAAATTAAAAGTAAAAGAAACGAAATTAAAGGAGATTGGTGAAAAAGTTAAGGCTGTTAATGAATTAACTGTGGAAGCACAAAAATCAAAAGAGCAATTTAACAATTTTACAAAAGAGTATAATGACAGTAAATTAGCATTCTACAAAGATGCAGAGATTAAGATTAAAGATCAGAAATAAAGAAGAATCTTAAGCATAATAAAAAGCCGGAGAAACATCGTTACAAATGTTTTTTCGGCTTTTTATGTTAAATGAATAGAAAAGACTGGAATTGATATCATAAAAGAGTTATAGTGAATTATTCCAAGGGAAACATTGTAAAGTAAGGAGAATGGAAATATGTCATATGAATTTTTACTCAAATTAGGTTTAGCACTCTTTTTAGGATTATTCATCGGGATAGATAGGCAGCTAAAGAATAAACCGCTTGGTGTGAAAACAAGTATGGTTATTTCTGTAGCAAGTTGTTTAATTACGATGGTTTCAATTGAAGCCGTACATGTATATTCTGTTCCAGGGCATACAAATATGGATCCAATGCGTCTAGCTGCTCAAATTGTGAGTGGGATTGGTTTTCTTGGGGCAGGTGTTATTTTACGAAGAAGTAATGATGTTATTTCTGGATTAACGACAGCTTCTATGGTGTGGGCTGCTTCAGCTTTAGGTATAGCAATTGGGGCGGGCTTTTATTTACAAGCGACGGTTGCTATGATTTTAATTATTTTAGCAATTAACGTACTTCCACAACTTGTGAAAATTGCAGGTCCGTATTCATTAAGACAAAAGGATTTATCTATAAAAATTACTGTAAAAGAGCATCATGAGTTAGATGGTATATTTAAGCAAATTAAAAATTTAGGTATGCATGTGAAACGAGTGAAAATTAAAGATATAGATAATGGAGCATTTCAGCAACTGGAAATGGTTATTTTAGCTCCAGAAGATTTATATACAACAGAGTTATATAGTTCCCTGAAAGAGATTGATCGTGTTGTTTCAGTTGAAGTGGAAAGTAGATAATTGTGATAAAAAAGAGTGAAGTGCATTCGCTCTTTTTTTTATTTGGATTTTTAAGGAAATAAATTGATATAATGATGAATAACAAGGGGGAGAAATGATGGAAATACATATTAGAAGAGCGATAAAAGATGATATACGAGGTATAGCAAAGGTGCATGTTGATAGCTGGAAAACAACGTATAAAGGGATATTTGCTGACGAATTTTTAGAAAATAWAACATATGAGCAACGAGAAAAACAATGGGAAAACATTTTTCAACAAGAAGATAAATACCAATATAGATTTGTAGCAGAGACGTCAGATGAAACAATAATCGGATTCATTGACGGGGGAGTGGAAAGAAGTGGTACATATAATTGTGATGGGGAATTATATGCAATCTACCTTTTACAAGAGTATCAAGGAATGAAAATAGGACAAAAGTTATTTCAAGCTTTATTATCGGAATGTATAAACAATGATATGCAATCACTTTTAGTATGGGTTGTTACGAATAACCCTTCTAAAAATTTTTATGAAAAATTTAATCCAGAAAAAATTGATACGAAATTTTTAGAGAGAGTACAGGTAGAAGAGACAGCCTATTGTTGGAGGGATATAAATAATATTATTATGTAAACTTTATGTTTGAAAGAGGTATACGAATTAATGTATACCTCTTTTGTTTAACTATTTTGAAGGGGATTACTAATGAAATAAATAAGTATTTAGTTTGAAAGTGAGAATTTTTCTTGTGTATTTTTAATTAGATTAAAGAAAGGCTGAAAAAAAGAAATATTTATTCGGATTTAAAAATTCTGAAATAAACTATTTAATTGATAATGATAATCAATTAAAATTTTAATTGATAACGATATTCAATTATCGATTGTAATATGAAATTACGATAGTGTTCATATAAAGAGAAGGACAAGTATGCAGCGTGCGAAACAAATCGCGGAACATGCAACAATACAAAGTTTTTTAAATTGTTATTTAAGAGAAACAGGAAGTGGAGAATGGATTACAGCGGATAAAAGGATAGAGGATATTTTCTACAATTCATTTCAAAGAGATACTGGCTCTACTTATTTATGTTGTCGGTTATCGGCACAAAACATTACTTTGTATGGAGAAGTTATATATAAATCAGCAACAGATCGCCATTTGTTTGGAGAACAATTTTATTATCAAATGGGAGAAAATAAGAATGTTATAAAAGCAGATTACGTTACTGTTATTACATTCTTAATAAAAGAGATGTCTATCAACTACGGAGAAGGGACGAATCCTGCTGAACTTATGCTTCGAGTTATTTGTAGTTGTCAAAATATTGAAGAATTTACAAAGGAGAGAATAGAAGATACATCTGCATTATACGGTTTCCATACATCCTTTATAGAAGCGGAGCAATCTTTATTATTTGGACATTTAACGCATCCAACCCCAAAGAGTAGACAAGGTATTTTGGAATGGAAAAGCGCAATGTATTCTCCAGAATTAAAAGGAGAATGTCAGCTTCATTATTTTAGGGCACATAAAAATATAGTAAATGAAAAATCATTATTGTTAGATTCTACAACAGTAATTCTAAAAGAAGAGTTACGTAATGATGAGATGGTTTGTAAAGAATTTATATCGAAGTATTGTAATGAAGATGAATATTCATTACTTCCAATTCATCCGCTTCAGGCAGAATGGCTATTACACCAATCATACGTACAGGAGTGGATAGATCAAGGAGTACTTGAATATATCGGTCCTGTCGGTAAGTATTATATGGCAACAGCATCACTTAGGACGTTATATCATCCCCAATCAAAATATATGCTTAAGTTTTCATTCCCAGTAAAAGTAACAAATTCAATGCGTATTAATAAATTGAAGGAACTAGAGAGTGGTCTTGAAGGAAAGGAAATGCTAAATACAGCAATTGGTGAAGTGTTAGATAAGTTTCCAGGTTTTGATTTTATTTGTGATCCAGCATTTATTACATTAAATTACGGGGCAAAAGAATCTGGATTTGAAGTAATTATACGAGAGAACCCTTTTTATGGTGAACATGCAAATGACGCTACTTTAATTGCTGGACTAGTTCAAGATGCAATACCTGGAGAACGTACTCGTTTATCGAATATTATTCATCGACTAGCAGATGTAGAAAGTAGAAGCTGTGAAGAAGTAAGTTTAGATTGGTTTAGACGATATATGAATATTTCTTTAAAGCCGATGGTATGGATGTACTTACGTTATGGTGTTGCAGTAGAAGCGCATCAGCAAAATAGTGTTGTTCAGCTAAAGGATGGTTATCCGGTCAAATATTATTTCCGTGATAATCAAGGGTTTTATTTCTGTAATTCAATGAAAGAGACGCTTAATAATGAGTTGGCTGGCATTGGAGAACGTACTGGAAATCTATATGACGATTATATTGTAGATGAGAGATTTCGTTACTACTTAATTTTCAATCATATGTTTGGTCTCATTAACGGTTTTGGCACAGCAGGATTAATTAAGGAGGAAATTCTTCTCTCTGAATTAAGATCTGTACTTGAAGCGTTCCTTTCGTATAACCGTGAACCTTCTACCTTTTTAAGAGAATTGTTAGAAGAGGATAAGTTGGCATGTAAAGCAAATTTATTAACGAGATTTTTCGATGTCGATGAGTTAAGTAATCCTTTAGAACAAGCAATTTACGTACAGGTACAGAATCCGCTTGTTAGAGAAGTGGCTGTCCGTTCATAAATAACGTTAAAATTTCACGTAATACAAATAATGGTATTTTTCATAAGGTGGAGGAGTTATGAGAGTGGACATGTATCATACGAGAATATTGAAAGCGTTTGAATCAAAAGATTACATTTCAGTACGAAGAAGAGTGTTACGTCAATTAGTAGAGTCGTTAATTTATGAGGGGATTATTACGCCAATTCGCATAGAAAACGAAGAACAAATTCTTTTTCTTATTCAAGGACTTGATGAGGACAACAAAAGTGTCACGTATGAATGTTACGGAAGAGAACGAATGACATTTGGACGTATCTCTATAGATTCATTAGTAATAAGAGTTCAAGAGGAAAAACAAGAAATACAATCAGTTTCGCAATTTTTGGAAGAAGTTTTTCGAATTGTTAACGTAGAACAAACGAAATTAGATTCTTTTATTCATGAATTAGAACAAACGATATTTAAAGACACGATTGTACAATATGAAAGACATAATAAGGTGAAATATACCCAAAAATCGTACGATGAATTTGAAAGCCATTTAATAGACGGTCATCCATATCATCCTAGCTATAAAGCACGCATTGGGTTTCAATATCGTGACAATTTTCAATATGGATATGAATTTATGAGACCAATAAAAATTATATGGATTGCAGCTCATAAGAAGTATGCGACTGTAGGTTATGAAAATGAAATGATCTATGACAATATTTTAAAAGGTGAGATAGGCGAGCATACATTAGAAACGTATATGGAACGAATTCACAGTGCGGGATGTAATCCAAAACAGTACGTGTTTATACCTGTTCATCCTTGGCAGTGGGAGAATTTCATCATTCCAAATTACGCTGACCATATACAGGATAAAAATATAATTTATTTAGGACAATCGGCGGATGATTATTGCGCGCAACAATCGATGAGGACGTTAAGAAATGCTACGAATCCAAAGAGACCATATGTAAAGTTATCGCTGAACATACTTAACACTTCAACACTCCGTACGCTGAAACCATATTCAGTTGTGAGTGCACCAGCTATATCGAATTGGTTAAGTGATGTCGTAAGTCAGGATTCTTATTTAAGGGATGAATCGCGCATTATTTTGTTAAAGGAATTTTCGAGTGTAACGTATGATACGAATAAGAAAGCCACATATGGTTCATTAGGGTGCATTTGGCGTGAAAGCGTTCATAAATATTTAGATGAGCAAGAGGATGCGGTTCCCTTTAACGGCTTATATGCAAAGGAGAAAGACGGGACACCAGTTATTGATGCATGGTTAAACAAATACGGGATAGAAAATTGGCTACGATTACTGATTCAAAAAGCGATCATACCAGTTATACATCTTGTTGTAGAGTATGGAATCGCATTAGAATCACACGGACAAAATATGATTTTAGTTCATAAAGAAGGGCTACCTGTCCGTATTGCATTAAAGGATTTCCATGAAGGACTTGAGTTTTATCGTCCATTCTTAAAAGAAATGAATAAATGTCCAGACTTTACTAAAATGCATAAAACGTATGCGAATGGGAAAATGAATGATTTCTTTGAAATGGATCGTATTGAATGTTTACAAGAGATGGTATTAGATGCACTGTTCTTATTTAATGTAGGAGAATTAGCTTTCGTACTTGCAGACGAATATGATTGGAAAGAAGAAATTTTTTGGATGATAGTTGTCGAAGAAATTGAAAATCATTTTAGAAAATATCCACACTTGAAAGATAGATTTGAAAGTATTCAGCTATACACTCCTACATTCTATGCTGAGCAATTAACGAAGCGACGATTATATATGGATGTGGACTCGCTTGTTCATGAAGTTCCAAATCCATTGTATAGAGCAAGACAACTTATCAAACAAAAATCAGTTGTTACAGGGGGAAATTATGCTAATCGTTAATAAACAAGAGTATAGCAAAAGTGATTTTGATTTGAGATTACAAGTTTATGAGGAAATGGAACAATTTCAAAAAGCAGCAGGAAATAGATTCGCGCTTTGTCTGAAAGATCCATTCGATATTATTACGCTTGTGTTTTTCTTAAAAGAAAAGAAATCATCAGTATTGCTTATACATGAAGATACGCCAAAAGAAACGGCTATTAAAATGGCAAAGCGTGCAAATTGTATCGGGATATTACATGGAGAATATCCCGATTTTATGAAATTAGAAGTAGTGAACGTTTTACTAGAAGAGCCTTCTTTATTGCAATATAGTTCTGGAACAACAGGAGAACCAAAACTGATTCGTAGAGCATGGGCGGAAGTGGATACAGAAATTACTGCTTATAATGAAGCTTTAAACTGTGAAGTAGATGAAGTGCCGATCGTTATGGCTCCTGTTTCACATTCATACGGACTAATATGTGGTACGTTATCTGCAATTACGCGAGGAAGCAAACCTATCATCATTACGAATAAAAACCCTAAATTCGCATTAAATATAGTTCGCAATACAGAAAAACATATCATTTATGCAGTACCGCTTATGTTACATATTATGGGGAGTTTCCCGCAAGGAACGTTTCAGTTTCATAAAATTATGACATCCGGAGCACCTTTACCAGAAGCATTATTTTATAAACTAAAAGAAATGACAACATATATGATGCAGCAATACGGTTGTTCTGAAGCAGGTTGTATAAGTATATGTCATGATATGAAAAGCCATTTAGATTTAGGTAATCCACTACCTCATGCGAGTATAAGTATAGGTTCAGATGAAAATATGCCCGAAGAAATCGTAGTGAAAATGAAAGATAAGGAAATTTTCACGAAAGATTTGGGGTATAAATCTGAGCATGGTCTTCATTTTATGGGGCGCATGGATGATGTGATTAACGTTTCAGGATTAAAAGTCTTTCCGATAGAGGTAGAAGAAACAATGCTTCGACTAGAAGGCGTTCAAGAGGCAATTGTATATCGGGGAAAACATCCTGTGATGGGCGAAGTTGTTAAAGCGAAAGTAATCTCTCATGTTGATCCAGTGCGAATAAGAGAATGGTGTATGCAGCATTTACCATCTTATAAAGTTCCGCATGAGATTGAAAGTGTAACTGAAATTCCGAAAAATAAAACTGGAAAAGTAAGTAGAAAATTACTAGAGATGGGAGAGGTTACAACATGAGACGTGAAACATTAAAAAATGAAGTGTTGAAAATTATGACAGAAAAAATGGAGCTAAAAAATGTAACGCATTTAGAAGAAACGATGCGTTTAAACCAAGATTTATATATAGATTCGGTAATGATGTTACAACTCATAGTCTACATAGAAATGGATGTAAAGCTATGCGTTCCAGAGGATGAGGTAGACCCAAAAGCATTTCTTACTGTAGGATCTTTGCTTGATTTTATGGAGGAGTTACAGCCGGTATAAGTAGTAAATGTGAATAATTAACCTTTAGGAAAGTGGATGAGAATATGACTTCAATTAAAGTTCACTGTTTAGTGAGTTGTTTTTGTGAAATTATAAAAAGGCGTAGCGATATAGATTTCCGTCCATTTTATTTTGGATTATGGGACGGAGATTTTGATATAACAGAAGGCGGCATTATCTCGTATCACTCCGAAAATATTAACCATGATAATTATTTATTATGGTATGAAAAATTGTACGGTATGAAAGTGAACGAATGGTATGATCATGCAAAAGGTAAAGATAGCAATGTAGAAACGTTTTTACAATTAGTAGAAAACAAGCCAGAAAATCGCTATGTCATTGTAATGGTTGATATGTCTCTATTGCCAGAGAGGGAAAATAAATTTCATCAAAAACCGTTTCCGCATTATTTAATGATATCGAAGACAGAGAAAGATGAAGAATGGTTCATGCTAGATCCTGATTTTCGCTGGGAAGGGAATATGGAAAGAGAAAAAGTGCTTCACTCTGTTCAAGATAACCCATTTGGTGGAGGGTATTTCATTGATGTAGAAGAAATTCAGGAGCCAACAGAAGAAATGGTAGCGAGTTATTTCATAGAAACTTTCAAAAGAAATGACAATGAACTGACTATGGAATTGAAAAATTTAATTATAAAAATGGCAAATGAAGAAGAAGGTTATTCGCTTTCTGGTCTTGTAGCGGGCAGTGAAGCAAATACCAGTACTTGCAATTCGTAAATATAGTTATGAACATGCCTTTGCATACTTCCGTGAAACGTTACAATATTCGGAGCAAGAGTTTGATTATTGGTGTGATCGGGTAGAGGATATTGTACAAGGATTTACAAATGTACAGTATCGAGCAATTAAAATGGCGATGACGAATAATAAAGGCATGTTATTATCAATTGTTGAAAAGTTGGATGAAATGAATGCAATTGAACTGCAAATTAAGGCTGAATTAGAGAGACAGTTTTTATCATGGAAAGAAATGAAAACAAACGAGTCTGTCTTAGCATTTTAAAAACCTAACTGAATTTAAGATAAGGGAGTTCAAACCTATGAAATATTCATTATGTACTATTTCCTTTCGTCATCAATTAATTTCATTTACTGATATTGTTCAATTTGCATATGAAAACGGTTTTAAAGGAATTGAATTATGGGGGACTCATGCACGAAATTTGTATATGCAAGAGTATGAAACGACAGAACGAGAATTGAATTGTTTAAAGGATAAAAACTTGGAAATTACGATGATAAGTGATTACTTAGACATATCATTATCGGCAGATTTTGAAAAAACGATAGAGAAATGTGAACAACTTGCAATATTAGCTAATTGGTTTAAAACAAACAAAATTCGTACGTTTGCTGGACAAAAAGGTAGCGAAGGTTTCTCGGAACAGGAGAGAAAAGAGTATGTGAATCGTATTCGCATGATTTGTGAAGTATTTGCTCAGCATAATATGTATGTACTTTTAGAAACACATCCAAATACGTTAACGGATACGCTGCCTTCTACTTTGGAATTATTAGGAGAAGTAGATCATCCGAATTTGAAAATAAACCTTGATTTTCTTCATATATGGGAGTCTGGTGCAGATCCAATAGACAGCTTCCATCGACTAAAGCCGTGGATACAACATTACCATTTTAAGAATATATCGTCAGCAGATTATTTGCATGTGTTTGAACCAAATAATGTATATGCAGCAGCGGGAAGTCGAATTGGTATGGTTCCATTATTTGAAGGTGTGGTAAATTATGATGAGATTATTCAGGAAGTGAGAGATACTGACCATTTTGCTTCACTCGAATGGTTTGGACATAATGCGAAAGATATATTAAAAGAAGAAATGAAAGTATTAACAAATAGAAATTTAGAAGTAGTAACTTCTTAATATAAAATGATGTAAGAGTCTCTCATTGTAGAGACTCTTTTTTTTAAAATATAAATAACCAAAAATTACCATGTATTTAAATTGAAATTTAACACAATTTATATATAAATAAGGAGGTGATTGGTAATGGCTAGAAATCGTAACTCTAATCAATTAGCATCACATGGAGCACAAGCAGCTTTAGATCAAATGAAATATGAAATTGCACAAGAATTTGGTGTACAACTTGGCGCTGATACTTCTTCACGTGCAAACGGTTCTGTAGGCGGTGAAATTACAAAACGTCTAGTAGCGATGGCAGAACAACAACTTGGTGGCGGATATACTCGCTAATTGTAGAAGGTTATAGGAGAAAGGAAGGATTCTTCCTTTCTTTTTTTTTCAATTAATTGGTATGAATATATTGCGAACTGGATTCAAAGAATAGGAATAATACTATATTTTCCCCAATTTCTTTTGTTGTAAATGGGAAGTAGTAAAGATGTAATAGCCCTGGTGGAATGAAAAATTACGTTCCAGCAGGGCTATTATATGGTCAGAAATATATGATGAAAGGGTTCCGAAGCCAACATGTTAAAAAAAGAAAACTGTTGTTTAATTGCGCTTGCATCAGTTCCACTTGTTATGACATTAGGGAATTCAATGCTCATTCCAATTCTACCGACAATCGAAAAGAAATTACATATTTCATCGTTTCAAGTATCCATGATTATTACAATTTACTCTATCGTAGCCATTCTTCTTATACCGATTGCTGGTTATTTATCAGATAGATGGGGACGAAAGATGATAATGGTTCCGAGTTTGCTGATTGCGGCTATAGGAGGAGCGATAACTGGTTGGGTATCATGGAAAGTTGATAATCCCTACACTTGGATATTGGTCGGTAGAGCGATTCAAGGTATTGGTGCTGCTGGTGCAATGCCAGTTGTTATACCATGTGTTGGTGATTTATACAAGGATGAAAAACAAGTTAGTACAGGTTTAGGAATCATTGAAACATCCAATACATTTGGAAAAGTGCTGAGCCCTATTTTAGGATCTGCTCTTGCTGCCATTGTATGGTTCTTACCATTTTGGGCAATTCCAGTTTTATGCATAGTATCAATTGTTTTATTACTTATTCTAGTAAAGGCAAAGAAACAAGAAGGAGAAGTGCCACCACTTAAAGAGTTTATAAAATCGATTATCTCTACATTTCGAGAAAAGGGAAGATGGTTAATTGCCATTTTTGTATTAGGTGCAATTATTATGCTTATTTTATTCGGAATTCTCTTTTATTTGTCGACGATACTGGAATCAAAGTATGACATACATGGTATATGGAAAGGTTGTGTACTTGCTATCCCGTTACTTGTACTGTCACTTAGTTCATATATGGCGGGTAAAAAAATTGGAGATAATCAAAATGTAATGAAGAAGTGTATTTATATTGGTTTTTTAATGGCAGCTGCATCAGTCATCATTCCTTTATTTATAAAAGGGATTTATTTACTACTTCTTTGTCTCGTTATCATGGGGATAGGAATTGGTATGGCACTCCCATGTTTAGACTCCCTAATTACACAAGGAATTGAAAAGGAGCAAAGGGGAACGGTTACATCTTTTTATAGTTCCATGCGATTTATCGGTGTAGCAGCCGGCCCACCTCTATACTCTTTTTTCATGAAAGGTGCTGACCATGAAGTGTTTTATGTAACAAGTATTTTCGCTGGTATCGGTGCTGTTATAGCAATGATTTGGATTAAACCAGCAAAAGATGCAAAGAACGTAAAACAGAAACCGGAACCTACTTCATAATTTGAAAGAGAATTGCATGATGTTTTCAGTAACATGCAATTCTCTTTCATTCATTAAGAATACATAACTTGTTTTAACATATAAAGCGCGACGCCCCATATGATGAGGCCAGAAAATTTATTTAATAATACGATTGTCTTTCCGGTTGAGTCTATTCTTTTTAGAAATTTCCCCGCTAAAGCTAAGCTTATAAACCAAATCCACGAAACGATAATAGTTGCAAGTGTGAAAGCCCATTTTTCACTTCCTATGTATTGAATAGAATTTGTTCCGATTACACCGATTGTATCTAAAATTGCATGTGGATTTAATAACGAAACCGATGCAGCGAAAAGGATTTGCTTTTTTAATGGCATACTGTTTTCTTTTTTTATATCGTTGGAAGGGTTACTTCTCCAAATAACAAAGCCCATATATAGGAGAAAGAAAAATCCAATTATATATAACGTGTTAGTTAGCCAAGAAAAAGTAAGGAGTACAAGGGAGACACCCTGCACTGCAATCAATATGAGTAACGTATCACATATAGAGGCAGTTAATACTACAGGGGCTGCCCTCCAAATGTTTGGTTGGCTCGCACCTTGGTTAAAGACGAAAACATTTTGGACACCTAATGGAATGATAAGACCAAATGCAAGAATGATACCATGAATAATTGCTTCACTCATCATATTACCTCCTATTTTAATTCAGTATGATAGTGTATATTGTATAGAAGAAATGAAAATTTGTATCCATCCATATGGTTGGAGAGGTTACCAACCAAAAAGAATATAAGGTGATATGATGGAAAGATTTGTTTGGAAACCGAATATGTCTCTAGCGACTCCTCTGTATAAACAAATAGAAACGTATATAAAAGAAAGAATCGTTAATGGAGAATGGACTGTTGGAACGAAATTACCTTCACAAAGAGATTTGGCACATACATTCGGTGTGAACCGGAGTACAATTGTAATGGCTTTCGATGAACTAGTGGCAAAGGGATACATTGAAGGGAATGGCAGGAAAGGAACAATTGTTGTAAATAATAATGAGAATGCTTCAACGTACGCGCCCCCGCCTAATTGGCAGTCTTATGTAGAAACAGGACTTCATTATCCGAATCTGCCTGCTATTCAAGAGATTAATCAAGCTGAATTTTATCCGCATGTAATTCGTTTAGGAACAGGTGAGCTCGCGCCGAGTCTTTTACCTGAAAAAAAGATGAAAGATATTATGAATAAGCTTTTAAAGTCGAGCATGATACTTGGGTATGAAGAACCAAAAGGGAATTTCTATTTAAGGAAGAAAATTGCGGACTATTTAAAAGGACATGGTATAGATGTAACTCCTGATTCTATATTAATTGTTTCAGGAGCAATTCAAGCGTTGCAACTTATTTCTATGGGACTTCTTCCAAAAGGGGCATCCATCTTATTAGAAAAACCATCTTATTTATATTCTCTTAATGTTTTTCAATCAGCAGGAATGCGTTTAATTGGTATACCAATGGATGAGAACGGTTTACATGCATCATATATTACGAAATATAAGAAGCAATTTAATGCATCTATTTTATATACAATTCCGTCTTTTCATAATCCGACGAACTTTAGTATGAATGCGAAGAAACGAATAGAAGTGATGGAAATATGTAACGAAATTGGTTTGCCTATTATAGAAGACGCGGTGTACCAAGACTTATGGTTTGATGAGCCTGTTTCAAAGCCTTTAAAAGCATATGATAAAAACGGAATTGTACTACATATTGGGAGTATGTCTAAAGTCATTAGTCCAGGATTAAGAATTGGATGGATTGTTGGATCTGAGCCAGTCATTCAAAGATTGGCAGACATAAAAATGCAAACAGATTATGGTTCAAGTTCTATATCCCAGCAAATTGCAGCGGAATGGTTTGCAGATGGATTGTATGATGAACATTTACAGTTTGTAAGAACTAAGTTGAAAAAACGTAGAGATTTTATGTTGCAAATGTTAGAGAAATATTGTCGTGATATAGCAACATGGTATGAACCGACAGGTGGTTTTTATATTTGGTTACATATGAATGTACCCGTTTCGAACCGTAGCTTATTTGACAAAGCTTTGAAAGAAAAGATTTTATTAAATCCAGGTACTTTGTATGATAGAAGTGCAAACCAATTTTTGCGTCTATCCTATTCATACGCAACGTTAGAAGAAATTGAAATAGGTATAAAAAAGCTTGCACAACTAATGAAAAAGTAAGAGGAGAAAGTAATGAAACAATACGTAATTTGCCAAATTATTAATGGAGAAAAATATTTAGCTGCTTATGCGGAGACGAAGCAGGATGCAATTGAAAAAGCAGAATTGTTAGGGTTACGAACGGGAAATCGATATACCGTTATTACTGCGGAAGAAGCTAAAGGGTTAACGTATCCTTAAGAGACGTATAATAATTTATGCAGGAAGTAAATAAGCCTCGTAATCTATGATATTACTAGGCTTATTTTTTTTGAAAGCGTTACGTGTTCTCGTATGAAAAATAATAGTATTATGAGTCAAGTTGACGGAAATACCGATTTGTTTTTCGGTCCTGATTTCCGTTTCTATAGTCATCAATATATTGTCTGAAGTTCCAAGATTGTAAAAACTTATTTGCGGCGTTATAACCAGAATTGTAAAGCCACTCTTTTTCTTCCTTTGTTAACTCAAAGTTGGCACTTGTAATGGATCCTGTTGGAATTGTAATCGTTCTTGCTTTTGATTCCTTATCTAAATGACGTAAATCATGGGCTTGCATCATTGTTTTAAAAAGTCCTTTGAACATGGAGATAGGCTCGTTATAATGGGCAGGATCAGCTTGAATCTCATCTTTTACGAAATGAAATCCAAATGTTGGCCAGCGAGGAGAGGAAGGTGAGTCGAAAATCCAAATTGGGTAATTGCTTAAAATCCCTCCATCAACCATATAACAAGGTTGCTTCCATTTAGGGGTTCTCCATTTTACCGGTTCAAAGAAGAAGGGGATTGTACTACTCATTCTTACAGCTTTAGCAATAGAGAAGCGATAATTTAAAAATCCGTAATTTGGTAAGTCATCAGGAAAGATAACCATTTTACCATTACTTATATCAGAAGCAATAATTTTAAGCTTATTTAAATCAGGTAAATCTGTGAATAAGTGAACTCCTTTTTTGCGAAGTAATTCTTCAATCCATTCTTCTATAAATATATTAGAGTAAATACCAAGAGTAGTCCATGCGCTTAATCCTTTTCCGATAAAGGGGATTCTGTCAATAAAGGTTCTCTTCGTAAATTTATTATAATCGATATCAGTTATAATCGTTTTTAACTCTGAACAAGAATATCCTGCTGCTAGGAGCGCAGCGATAATGGAACCAGCTGATGTTCCAGCTACACGTTCCCATTCATAGCCTTTTTCAGCTAACGCGCAAATTGCCCCTACATGCGCAATTCCGCGTACACCGCCCCCCTCAAAAACACCATCAATCTTCATTAATCATACTTCCTTTCGAATAAAAGATTTGAAAATGGCAAAAAAGCACGTATTGTACGTGCTTTTTTACAATAGTTTTTAAATTTACTAGCAGCCTACAAAGCCGCCCCAACAGCTAGCTCCGATGATGATTAGAAGGATAAATAAAACGATTAATAAAGCGAAACCTCCATAACCACATCCACCACCGTAACCGCCGTAACCGCCGCAACTACCACCGTAACCGCCGCAACTATATCCGTAACCCATGTGGAATTCCTCCTTAAATTAAAAATAAAAATGAACGAGGGGAAAATGTACTGGAAGAAATAATGAACTATCGTGTTTGTAGGAACAATGTATACTATGCTTTTTTAAACTTGTTCGCGTATGGAGGAAGAGCCCGTTTTTTTGGAGGCTTGTTGTTTTTACAAAGAATGGAGTATAATTTTTGTGCGATGATACAAATAAGTATGTAAATATAAGGAGAATTTATGAATAAACAAATTGAAGTATTAATTGATAAATATGGGCTGACACATTTAAAAGAGGAACTTATTCACACTGTATTTCCTTGTGTAAAAGTTGTGCCAAAGCAGGAGGAAACAGTTGCGGTAGGTAGTTCGAAAATGGGAGGAGTTCCTGACTTGCCAGCTACATTGGAATACCCAATGCACAAAGGAAATCCATTACAATTTATCGCTCAATTTAATTTAAATGATTTACAAAATGTTGGTATGGGTCACAATCTTCCTAAGACAGGGATGTTATATTTCTTTAGCATTGAAAATTACTTTGAAGAAGATGTGAATCCAACTGAAGCGGGGCGTGTACTTTATTATGATGTTCCTGTAGAGCAATTACGAAGAGCAGATGAATTGCAAACAAATTATAACCAGTGTGCAACTACTTTTGAACTGACATATAAATTGCCAGAGCTTTTCATTGAAGATGAGGCTGATTCAGATCGTTTCTTACAATTGCTTGAAGAACTAATCCCAGACAACTATGATAACCATCAAATGTTTGGTGAACCATTCTCTGTACAAGAGGAAGTATTATATGAGACAGGAGAATATATGGGGATAGACCCGCAGCAAATGACGCTTTTATTCCAAATCGATTCAGATACTAAAAATTGTAATATGATGTGGGGAGATTTAGGAATGCTTTATTTCTGTATTGGAAATGAAGACTTAAAAAATCGACGTTTTGAAAATGCGTGTTGTGTATTACAAACTTGTTAATGAAAAAGGTTGTTCTTGTAAAAAGAACAACCTTTTTACAATGTTAAATATGCATAATCTCATATGACCTATACGGAAAAGTATTGTATACTCTGAAACTATACGATACTTTTTCGTATAGTTATAGAATGTAAGGAGTGACGAGATGAGAAAGACAAGTAAGTATGTGACAGCTACCCTGCTTTGTTCAACTATAGTAATGGGAGGCTTACACGCGTCAACGGTATCTTATGCAGCTACGAATCCGTCTGTAGCGACAACACAATCAGATGCAAAGCTATTAGATGATTTCCGAAAAGAATTAAAAAAACAGGTTGATAATCGAGAAGAAAATATTACAATCACATATAAAAAGAAAGATAGAAATGCTAGAAATGTTATGGACCAATTGTATGGCGAGTTTAATAAAATTGTAGATGCAGATGAGTATGTAAAATATAATGTAGCGTCTACTAAATATTCTATTAAAGGGTTACCAGGAAACTATACGTTTACATTGCAAGTGAAATACCGTGAATCAAAAGAGCAAACACAATATGTAAAATCTCAGGCAAAAGCAATTATCGGTTCAATTGTAAAAACAGGGATGGATGAGCATGAGAAAGTAAAAGTTATTCACGATTATGTTGTAAAACATGTATCTTATGATACGTCTTATAAAGCGTATACAGCATATGAAGCATTAGCGAATCGTTCTGCCGTTTGTCAAGGCTATACGTTATTAACGTATGAGTTGTTAAAAGAAGCAGGTATTCAAAATCATATTGTAACAGGCACAGGGAATGGACAAGCTCATGCATGGAATTTAGTAAACATTGAAAACAAATGGTACCACATTGATACGACATTCGATGATCCAGTACCAGATAAAGCTGGGCGTGTAACATATTCATATTTTAATATGTCTGATGAGCAATTAAGTAAAGATCATGAATGGGATCGTAGTAAATATCCGGCGGCAACTGCAAGTTACTTTAATGAATTAACAAACAAAATAAAAACGGGTAGTTCAAAGACTGCTGCGTATGAACAAATGTTAAAAGAAACAAATTTAAAATATTTGTCTGCACAATACGGGGCAGATAATTATAGTGAATTTAAGAAAAAATTACAGCAACAATTCGCTTCTAAGCCAGAAAAGGTAGAAGTACGATATAAGCAATCGATGGATGGAACAATGCAAGATATAAAGAAAGTGTTAAATGAAATAAATTGGCCAAAAGGTGCAAAACGTGTATCTTATGAAGTAGCACCATATAGTGCGATGGCAGATTATTCATTAGCGACAATTACATTTACTTATTAATTAAAAAGAGCATCTGTAAAAGGTGCTCTTTTTATTATGTATCACTTCAAAAAACAGAATTGTGTGATAAAATATAAAAAGGAAGGATGTGGGATTTGAATGAATTTGTTCGAAAGTAATATTTTTACATTGATATATACTTGTTTAGTAATCGGACTTATCGTTTTGTTTTTCCTATCATTTACTTTGTTCCTTAGAAAATTATTGCAAAAACAGCGCTGCAAAAAAACAACATGTAATTAATATGAATAATAAGCTAGATCGAATGATTGAATTGCTTGAAAAAGATAAGAAATAATGATAGAAGATGTATGAAAAGGGGAAGAGGATGGCTAATTATATAAAAGAATTACGTGAAAAAGTAGGTCACGACTGTGTTCTCATAAACTTTGCGGGTGGTTGTGTGTTGAATGAACATGGAGAAGTATTACTGCAAAAAAGAGGTGATTTTAACGCTTGGGGATTTCCTGGCGGTGCAATGGAAATTGGAGAATCTGCCGCAGAAACCGCGATTCGAGAAATAAAAGAAGAAACAGGTTATGACGTGGAAATAAATGAGCTTATCGGGGTGTATACAAAATATTTTCAAGCATATCCAAATGGAGATAATGCCCAGTCAATTTTAATATTCTTTTCATGCTCAATTGCCGGTGGAGAGCAAAAAGTAGACGGTGATGAAACGTTGGAATTGAAGTTTTTCCCGCTAAACAAAATGCCACCATTGTTTAATCAACAACATGAGGATTGTTTACAGGACTTACTAGAGAAAAGAGTAGGGGTGTATCGTTAACATAAAAAAGAAGCTAATGAGATTAGCTTCTTTTTTATGTTTTATTTATTTCCACCAATCATCAAACATTGATGCTGGAACTTGTCTTTTATGTTCGCTCACTGTGTAACGTTTTTCAATTTTTTCTGCAACGTCAGTTGGAACTGCTTTACCTTCTAAATAATCATCTAGTTGATCATACGAAATACCTAACTCCGTTTCATCAGCTTGACCTGGTTTTTCATCCAATAAATCAGCAGTTGGCATTTTTAAGTAAAGTCGCTCATCCGCACCTAATTCTTGTAAAAGAGCACGTCCTTGACGTTTCGTTAAACCCGTTAATGGTAATAGGTCTGCACCACCATCTCCGAATTTTGTAAAGAATCCTGTAACAGCTTCTGCCGCGTGATCAGTTCCGATAACAAGTAGACCTTTTTGTCCTCCAATTGCATATTGTGTAACCATACGGATACGTGCTTTCACGTTACCTTTATTGAAATCTGTTAATGATTCACCTAATAAGTTTTCGTATTGGTTTGAGAAGGAGTCAACTGTTGAAGCGATATCAAATGCAACAGATTGATCAGCTTGAATAAATTGTAATGCTAATTGTGCATCATCTTCGTCTTTTTGCACTTTATAAGGAAGACGCACGGCGATAAACGTTGCGTTACCACCTTCATTACGAATTTCCTCCACTGCAAGCTGAGCTAAACGTCCAGCTAATGTAGAGTCTTGTCCGCCACTAATGCCAAGTACAAATCCTTTTGCACCTGTTTTTTTCACATAATCTTTTAAGAAATCAACACGTTTACGGATTTCTGCTTTCGGATCAATTACAGGCTGAACATGTAATGCTTTCATAATCTGTTCTTGTAATGTCATTATGTTTCCTCCTATTCATATTAAAGCGGTAAATAAGTTTATATGTATATTGGTACATACTTCTATCCTTTATTATTTCGCAAAACTAACGAATATACAATAGGATGCGTGTATGAATATGAATGTAGTCATTATAATGAAACTCTTTCGTTTAAGCAATTTTTTTTAAACCTTTCAATAATGTAAGGTTTTTGTCATTTGAATCGATGGAAGGTATTTCCGGACTTTACTAATATAAGAACATAGTTAGTAGAAGGGTGGAGAAGGAATATGAACATTAGAGAACTCGCATATCGAAATGTAACACGAAATAGACGAACATACTCAGCATATTTTTTAAGTAGTGCATTTGCCATTATGGCCTTTTTTGTTTATTCATTTTTTGCGTTTCATCCCGCATTAAGTGCTGGAGAATTGGGACGATACGTATTCGTAAGTATGTCTTTTGCACAGTCCATTATTTACTTATTTACGTTTTTCTTTATTTTATATTCGATGGGAATGTTTTTAAAAACGAGAAAGCGTGAATTAGGAATTTTAATGATGTTAGGTATGACGAAATATCAATTAAAGCGTCTTATCTTCTTTGAAAATATTATGATTGGGATAGGGGCTATTATTTTTGGAATACTTGCAGGAATGCTATTTTCCGGAATGTTAATATTTGTAGCTCCGATGATATTAAAATTAGATATTTCCTTAGCTTATTACATACCAATGAAAGCCATTGTTGTAACGAGCATTATGTTTTTCGTATTATTTATGATCATTTCATTGTTTAGTGCAGGAATGATTCGGAAAAATAAAATTATGAAATTGTTTAGAGGATCAGCAGAAGCGAAGCCGGAACCGAAAGCTTCCATTATTTCTTCTATATTAGCGGTCATATTGCTTAGTGCGGGATATGCGGGAGCGCTTATGTCACACGGTGCAATGGTATTTGTCATGATGATTCCTGTTACAACGGTAGTCATTATTGGTACATATTTGCTGTACAAGCAGTTGAGTGTCTTTATTATTAGACTATGTAAAAAAAGTAAACGTTTCTATTGGACACAGACAAATATTGTTACGTTATCAGATTTAGCTTACCGTATGAGAGACAACGCCAGAATGTTCTTTATTGTAACTATTATTTCAACTGTAGCATTTTCAGCAATAGGTACATTAGTAGGTTTCACGTCCATGACGAAAGGGATTATGGAGAGACCAATTGCGTTTCAGTATCATTCTAAGCAAGGAAATAGTAATGAATCACAGCATTTGAAGATGATTGATGAAGGATTAAAGAAACATAGTATAACAGCTTCTAAAGCTACTATTTCAACGAAAAGGGCGGAGGAGCAGTCGTTAAGAAGTGCTATTTTCATAAAAGAATCAGATTATAAGGAATATGCGAAGTTAACAGGAGAACCATTTCAAACTGTAGCAAATAAAGAAGCTTTATTTTTATCAGTCGATATACCAGGCCCACCGATGAAAGAAAGAAAAGAAATTACTTTACCACATTTGAATGAATCTTTAAAAGTGAAAAAAGTTAATACTTCTTCATTAAGTAAAATACTAAGAGGTAACGTTTATGTAATCTCTAAAAATCAATATGATGCATTACAAGATGGATTTAAAGAGGAAAAAGATTATGTGTACAAAACAGAAGGAACGAAAGATGAAATAGAGGTTGGTAAAGAGCTTACTCATCAAATGAAGACTTATGAAGAACATGCAACGTTTAGTGCAGAAGAGTACGAACAAAACCAAAGTTTACAAATAGCAGGACCAATTTTATTTGTAGGTTTCTTTATTGGTATAGTATTTTTCGTATGTGCAGGAAGCTTCCTTTACTTCCGTTTGTTTTCTGATTTAGAGGATGATACTCGTTTGTTTGAAATGATTAGAAAAGTAGGTTTAACGAGCGGAGAATTATCGAAAGTAGTTACAATTCGATTAGCACTATTATTCTTCGTTCCAATAGGTGTTGCAACATTACACGGGGCAGTAGCGTTAACTGCACTGGGACAGATGTTTGAGTACTCATTATTTAAAGAAAATGCGATTGTATTAAGTGTTTTCGTAGGAATTCAAGTTGTATATTTCTTATTCATACGATCTCGTTATTTAAAACAATTGAAAGAGAGATTACGTATTAGTTAAATGTGTATTTTTAACTTGAGTACAAAATTTTCTAAAAAGATACAAGTATTACCAAAAAGTGATAAAATGGAAAGAGCGAGGTGGAAAAATTAATAGAAAGTAAGGGGGGAGTAATATGAAAGCAACAGGAATTATTCGAAAAGTAGACGAATTAGGACGAATTGTTATTCCTAAAGAGTTACGAGAAGTATTAGGAATACAAATCAAATCACCACTTGAAATTTTCGTAGAAGAAGATAAAGTCATTTTACAAAAATATCAACCTTACAATGCTTGTCAAATAACAGGTGATGTTTCAAATCAAAACATATCATTAGCAAATGGAAACATTACTGTTAGTATAGATGGAGCGAAACATTTAATAAAAGAAATAGAGAAGTTTTTAAATAAGAGTGAGGTTTAGTCTTAATTTATTTTATTTTTAAAATTTCATATCATTCTTTAAAAACTATGAAAGGACCATTAAATTGGTCCTTTTATTTTGGTTATTGGTTGTACCAATCGAATTTTTGGTGAATAAAAATTACGAGATAAATAAAAAGAGTAGTATAGAATTAGTAAGCTATATTGAGAAATATTTTTAAGGAAGGAAAACGAAACGAATAAAACGAATGTTACATTTAAACCTTTTCAAAAGTGGTCTGAAATGAAAATAATATATTTTCAGGAGGGATTACGATGAATAGTAGTACAGCGAATAAACAAAAAGGTATACAATTGATTCCTTTTACAGTAGATAAGGTGGTTGAACAAGTAAATGAAATTCCACCAGGTGTACAACTCATTCATGCTCCACAAGTATGGGAGAAGAGTGCGAAAGGAAATGATATTGTTGTTGCCGTATTAGATACAGGTTGTGATGTGAATCATATAGATTTAAAGGATCGCATTATCGGTGGAAGAAATTTCACGAAAGATTACGAAGGGGATCCAAATATTTATCTTGATAATAACGGACACGGTACTCATGTAGCGGGGACAATTGCAGCGACTGAAAATGGTGTCGGTGTTTTAGGAGTTGCACCACTTGCTAAAATGTTAGTGTTAAAGGTTTTAGCGGGAGATGGTTCTGGAAGTTATGAGCAAATTATTGAGGCGATTCATTATGCTGTAAATTGGAGAGGGCCTAATAAAGAAAGAGTTAGAGTTATTTCAATGTCACTTGGTGGCCCGCAGGACGTTCCAGAATTACATGAAGCGATTCAAAATGCAGTAAAGCAAGATGTTCTCGTCGTATGTGCTGCTGGGAATAATGGAGATTGTAATGATAATACAGAGGAACTAGATTTCCCAGGTGCTTATTCCGAAGTAATTGAAGTCGGCGCTGTCAATTTAGAACGGAAAATCGCATGTTTTAGTAATTCGAATCAAGAAATTGATTTAGTGGCGCYAGGTGATGAAATATTATCTACGTATCCTGAAGGGAAATATGCGGTATTAAGTGGAACTTCTATGGCGACACCGCATGTCGCTGGAGCGCTGGCATTGCTCATTAAGCAGTGTGAGAGAGAATATGGTAGAAAGTTATCAGAGCCAGAAATATATGCACAACTTATTAAAAGAACTGTACCTTTAGGGTATGAACGTACATCTGAAGGGAATGGATTAATAGATTTATTAAAAGAATAGCAAATACTAAAAACATCTCATAATTTTATGAGATGTTTTTTTGTATGGCTTTGTCGAATATATCGTGGAATCTAGTATTTATTTCTTTTTCATGAAATGTTTATTAGGGTGGTGGTTATCCCATAGATCTGTTCATAAAATGATAAAAGGTACATAGAACTGGCATCGTAACAACGAAAACCGCTATAAGGTTAGAGGAGGTATATACTGATGATATATCAAGCTATCCAGCAGTTAATTGATCGTGCTATTGAAGTTCAACTGATTGAAAAAGAAGATGAAATATATACAAGGAATCAAATCCTTTCCTTACTTCGTTTAGATGACTTTGTAGTGGAAGCGTCAGCGCCCGCGCCCGCAAAGAAAGCAATTTCGGAGTTATTGGAAGAGTTAATTGAATATGCTTGTATGCATAAAGTCATTGAGACAGTAATGGACGAGAAGGAGGTTTTAGCAAGTGCAATTATGGATGTTTTTATGTCCAAACCGTCCGTTATCAATTCTCTATTTTATGAAAAATACGAACAAAATCCGAAGGCTGCGACAAATTACTTCTATGAGTTAAGTAAAAACAGCAACTATATCCAAATGAAGCAAATTGCCAA
Source organism: Bacillus sp. 01N45 (assembly GCF_056399205.1). Taxonomy (NCBI): domain Bacteria; kingdom Bacillati; phylum Bacillota; class Bacilli; order Caryophanales; family Bacillaceae; genus Bacillus; species Bacillus sp. 01N45. Next base: position 158,441 of record NZ_JBFTQW010000005.1, on the reverse strand, counting down.
AAATATAAATTATAAAGTAAATACGGAATATGGACCCATTGATATAACGATTAACTTATCAAAACCGGAAAAAGACCCGAAACAAATTGCTAGAGAGAGAGTATTGGAAAGTACAAATTATCCAAAATGTTTACTCTGTATTGAGAATGAAGGATATAGAGGCAGAATTGGACATCCAGCACGCACGAATCATCGTATGATTCGTATGAATCTTACAGATGAAAGCTGGTTTCTACAGTATTCTCCGTATATATATTTCAATGAACACTGTATTGTATTGTCTTCAGAACACCGTGATATGAAAATTGACCGTCAAACATTTTTACGTTTGTTAAAATTTGTAGAAAAATTCCCGCATTATTTTCTTGGTTCTAATGCTGATTTGCCTATTGTAGGAGGATCTATTCTAACACATGACCATTATCAAGGTGGAAACTATGAATTTGCTATGGCAAATGCATCAAACGACCTAATTTTTGAACTAACTAACTTTCCAGAAATGCAATGTTCTATTATTAAATGGCCTATGTCAGTTATTCGCTTAAGAAGTAAAGACATAGAACAAATAGTAAATGCAGGGGAGTACATATTAGAGAGGTGGAAGGGATATAGTGATCCATCTGTTAATATATTTGCATTTACGAATGATATTCCACATAATACGATAACTCCGATTGCTCGTTACCGGAATAGTATGTACGAATTGGATCTTGTTTTGCGGAACAATCGTACAAGTGAAGAACATTTGTTAGGTATTTTCCACCCTCATGCGGAAATACAGCATATTAAAAAGGAAAATATCGGTCTAATTGAAGTAATGGGGTTAGCAGTACTTCCGGCGCGTTTAAAAACAGAACTTCAGGAAGTGGAAAAATTCTTACTTAACATTCCAAGTGATATTCCAACGCTTCATATACGATGGGCTGAACAATTAAAAATCAAATATTACCATCGGATACATGAACAAAATGTACAGGAGATAGTAAGAGCAGAATTAGGACAGAAATTTATACAGGCGCTTGAAGATGCTGGCGTTTTTAAACGAGATGACGAAGGGATATCGGCATTTAAACGTTTTATTCAGAGGTTAAATAAGGAATGAACTTAGTAGTGATGGTGATTACAAAATGACCTAATTATATGATAAGGGAGGTAATAATATGGAGGAGTGTGAGCATAAGCAACTACAGGAATTGAAACAGATAGGCGGCCCTATATTAATGATGTGTATAAAATGTAATCAAATAATTAAAGTGTCCAAAGGATCCAGTACAAAAATAAAGTGAAAAAGAATGAAGCGTATATATTTCTAGTGTGTGATGAACAAAGTTCCTTCTGATTAAAGTTGCATTTTATTAAAAGAATAGAACCATACTAAAAAACATCTCATATGAATATGAGATGTTTTTAGTATGGTTCTGTCGCATGTAATACGACGTCTAATAAACCAGGGAATCTAGCATGTAAGTCATCTTCACGAATTGAAATGAAACGTTGTGTTCCTTCAATGCGTGTATACATAACACCGGATTCACGTAAAACCTTGAAATGGTGAGATAAAGTTGATTTCGCAATTGGAATGTTTAACGCACCACAAGATTGTTCATTTTTCTCTAATAGCATTGTTACAATTTGTAAACGAATTTGATCGCTAAGTGCGTATAAGACTGAAGAGAATTGAATTTCTTCTCGGTTTGGATGATAAAGAGTACGCATTTTTTTCACCTACTTGTATCAGTTAATATAGTTTGCACTATAACATATAAAGTGGTATATTTCTATTGTTCGAATATGTTCGAACAATAGAAATATAGGGGGAGAAAAAATGAAATATACAAAATTACAAAAGGCAGGGTTACATATTTCGAAGTTGGGGTTAGGAACAAACGCTGTAGGGGGGCATAATTTATATGCTAATGTGAACGAAGAAGAAGGAAAACGATTAATAGAAGAAGCTATCCAGCGAGGGGTTACATTTTTTGATACAGCGGATTCATACGGTCTCGGTAGATCAGAGGAATTGGTAGGAGAAGTATTGAAAGGAAAACGTCAAGAAGTTGTACTTGCTACAAAAGGTGGAATACAGCCGTTATTAAATGGAGAAGTTTATATTAATAATGAACGAAGCTATTTAAGAAATGCTGTGGAAAATAGCTTAAGAAGATTACAAACTGATTATATTGATTTATATTATTTACATTTTACAAATCCAGAAACAAGTTACATAGATTCAATTGGAGAGCTTGCTCGTCTAAAAGAAGAAGGTAAAATTCGTGCAATTGGAATATCTAACGTAAACGTAGAGCAATTAAAAGCAGCGAATCAGCACGAACAAATAGATGTTGTACAATCACCGTATAATATGTTGGATCGTACTGCTGGAGAAGAACTTTTGCCGTATTGTATAGAATCAGGTATTTCATTTATACCATACGGGCCTCTTGCTTTTGGGATACTAGGTGGAAAATATACAGAAGATTTTAAATTAAACGAAGGCGATTGGCGTCAAAGTGTAAATCTATTTGAAGAAAATACATATAAGAGTAACTTTAAAAAAGTTGAGAAGTTAAAAGGTTTAGCTAAAGAAATGAATCTTGAAGTATCACATTTAGCTTTAGCATGGCTATTAAATAAAAAAGGCATTGATACTGTTATTCCTGGTGGGAAACGAGCGGAGCAAATAAGAGAAAGTGTAAGAGCGGTGGAAGTTTCATTGAATGAAAAGGTTATGGAAGAAATTAAATCTATTTTAGAAGATTAGTTGAGAAGAGGGGGACTTCCCTCTTTTTATATAAAAGGAGAAGGTTTAAATGAAAAGAGTACTAGCTGTATTCTTTACGATCATGTTTATGATAGGTACAGATACTTTCTTAATTTCACCACTTTTACCGACATTACAGAAGGTGTATCATGTTTCAACTGAGCTGTCAGGGTGGATGGTGAGTTCATATGCTTTAGGATACGCTGGATTTGCGCTTATTGCTGGTCATATATCAGATGGCTTAAACAGAAAAAAAGTGATGGTAATAGGAATGAGTTTTTTTGCGTTAAGTACGTTTTTATGTGGAATGGCACCGAGTTTTCTATGGATGCTAGCATTTAGATTTTTAGCAGGTGTAAGTGCAGCCTTTGTATCTCCACAAGTGTGGGCATCTATTCCGCTCCTTATAGAGAAGGAGCAAATTGTAAAGGCAATTGGAATTGTAACAGCAGGGTTAGCAATCTCTCAAATTTTAGGGTTGCCAGTTGGATCGTATTTGGCAATGATACACTATACAACACCATTCTTCGTCATTGGTATATTATCAACACTACTTGTAATTCTTATCTATATAGTATTACCAGAAATACAACCGGTTCATATAGGTGGAAGTAAAACAAACATCTTAAAGCGCTATAAACAATTACTTACAGATTCAAAGGTTTCGATTTCTTATTTTGCATATTTTGTTTTTCAAACTGGTAATTTTGCTGCATTTTCATTTTTTGGTGTATGGCTGTCCATTCAATTTGGCTTACAAGTTCATGAAGTAGGTACAACTATGCTTATATTAGGATTAGGGAATTTAGCTGGTAATATTTTTGGCCCTAGAATCACAAATAAAATTGGTTATAACCTTTCTTTCTATGGTGGAATTATATTTACAGCAGTGCTATATGTATTACTTCCTCATGTAAAGAACATTATATTGGTGGAGTTATTGTTCTTTGTTTTGTTTTTTGTGACAGGAATTTTGTTTGTATTAATGATGAGGCACTTACAAAACATATCTAGTGTAGCAAGAGGAACAGGAGCCGCGCTTGCTAATGCTTCTATGTATATTGGTCAAATGATTGGAGCGGCAATAGCAGGACTGCTATTTGCAGCATCTCACAATTTTATACTTATAGGTAGTTTTACTGCGTTACTATATATAGGAGCTTTATTTTTGTTTAGAAAAAGTGAAAAGCTTAATGAAGATAGTGAAACAGGAATTGTATCATAAAGCCTGTACAAATAAAAAAGAGCTATATCTCCTCTTTTGAGGTGACATCAAATAAAGCGAGTGCAAGAAGTGCAGTTAGTCTATAAATGAAAATAGCAGTTAGAAACCACATATGAAATCAATATTAGAAGAGTAATAATACAAAGGGATCTTTGAGTGCAGAGATTAAAGAAAATAGACAAATAGTATAAAGGTATCGTAATAAAGTTATGAGGAATCCAAAAATAAAAAATCCCTACAGAGATAGGGATTCATATATCGGCATATAGTTCCTTGGAAAAGGATATACTTAGTTTAGCATATAGGACTACTTATATTTGTGAAATAGATGTGAAATAGCTGTGAAAAAATTCTAAATAAAAAGCACTGTTTTAGCTAATGTAACTAAAACAGTGCTTTTCTCTTTGATTGAACTGTTGCTGCATTTTCATCATGTATGCCTGCATCTTTAATAATTCGTTGTTTTGCTTTATTTAATAGATGGTCTACTGCTTCACCAAAATAATTAGCTTCGCTTTTTGTGCGGGCTTCTCGTAAACATTTATAGTTTTCTAGCAGTTCCTCTTTTTCAGTGTTTGTTAAGAAATCTTCTATTTTCTTTTTTGTCATACGAAACACCCTTTCTTCTGACAAACGACGCAATAGAAAATATTTATTGTTTATTATAGCAATAATTTTTAAAGAAAGTATAGACTAACGTCGTAATAATTTGTCAATTTCTTGAATCTTCTCATCAGCTTTCCCAATTTGTTTATTTTTAGCCTGCTCACCACCAAGCGCTTGGTGCAGTAAGAAAGTCTGACCGGAAATAGCAGTCACAATGGATACTTTAATAATTTCTTTTATTAAGGTAACATCGAATAAAACGAGTCCAAGAAGTGCAGCTAGACTACCAGTGAAAATATCAGTCAAAAACCCAAAGTGAAAAAAAGTTTTCAAACGGCGTGGAAGCAATAACTTACCTTGGTTATTGATTAGATGGGAAACGAAACCGGTAATGCCACCAACGAGTATAGCGGTTAGCCATTGATACATTTCCATCGAATCCACTCCTTTTAGTGAATAAGATTCGATTCTTTTATATTGATTCCTTTTAATATTTCATAGAAGCATATTGAGAAAGTTTGTTTGGGTTTATTACGTATTCAATTTAATTATAACAGAAAAATCTGACATATTTCAGTCTATTATATGAAGCGGTTATTCCTTAATATGAATGTAGAAAGGGGTGCGTGAGATGAATATAGATTATCGAATAAGAAGTATGGATGGTTATACAAAAAATATAGGGGAATTAGTAAGCATGCTGGAGCATACGAGGGCTGTAACATTACAGGAAATAAACGATCTATCAGTTGAGCAAGTAGATTTCATTATGACGAGTGGAGGGAATTCCATCGGAGCGTTACTAAAGCATATAGCAGCTATAGAAAAAGCCCATCAACTTATTTCATTTCAAGAGCGCGACTTTACAAAAGAAGAATTAGAAATATGGGAAGACGCACTGTATTTAGGGAAAGCGGGGAGAACAATCCGTGGTAATGAAATACAGTATTATATACAAATTCTACAAAGTGTTCGAGAAGAATCTCTGAAGTATTTGAATGAACAAGATGATGAATGGCTTATGTCAGAAAGAAAGTGGCCTAACGGTGTAGCGTATAACCAGCACTATCTGTGGTTTCATGTGCTAGAAGATGAGATTAGTCATCGTGGACAAATTAGAATGATGAAAAATAAAATGTTTGAAAATTGCGTTAAACAAGGTAGCTTTTTAAATAAATATTCCATATAATGAGAGTAATTAAAATGAGAACGGGGTGATGTATTATGGTGAAAATAACGTATATGAATCATAAACCAAATACAAAGGTGGATGGAAAGGGCGAGACTGTATAAGTGAGCGCACGATCCTTCCGCTTAGCTTAAACTAGGGAGGATATCAATTTGAATCAAAATATTTTAGAATCATTCGGCTGGGATTCTTTTTTTGAAGAACAAGCTGTAGAGAACTTTGAAGTAGGGCGTATTTTACTAGAGCATAAACATATATATCGAATTATTTGTAATGATGGTGAATATATGGCAGAGCTGTCTGGAAAGTTTCGGCATGAAGCAGTAACGAAGGGAGATTATCCAGCGGTTGGTGATTGGGTGTATATAAAGAAAATAGAGAATGAAAAGAAAGCAATTATTCATCGTATTTTTCAAAGAAGAAGCTCTTTTTCTAGACAAGAGGCTGGTAATCGAACGGAAGAACAAGTAATAGCAGCAAATGTAGATTATCTATTTTTAGTAAATGCACTTAACCATGATTTTAACGTAAGAAGAATAGAACGTTATTTACTATTAGCGTATGAAAGTGGTGCAATGCCTGTTATTGTTTTAACAAAGAGTAGCTTATGTGAAGACGTGGAACAGAAAATTGTTGAAACGGAAGCTGTGGCAATTGGTGTTCCGATCTTCGTCGTTGATAGTTTAAAGCATACTGGTATTGAATCGCTGCAGCAATTTGTTTCTTCAGGAAAAACAATTGCTTTAGTCGGGTCATCGGGGGTTGGAAAATCCACTTTGTTAAATGCACTCATAGGACTTGAAGTAGCAAAAACGGGAGATATTCGTGAGGAAGATAGTAAAGGAAGGCATACGACAACTCATCGTGAATTGTTCCGATTACCGAGTGGTGGTTTAGTTATTGATACTCCGGGTATGAGGGAGCTACAGCTTTGGGAAGGAAGCGATGCAATTCAAACAACATTTTCTGATATTGAAGAATTAGCAAAAACGTGCCGTTTTAGGGATTGTAAACATGAAAATGAGCCAGGGTGCGCAGTGCATAGTGCAATTGATAACGGAATTATTACGATAAATCGTTTGCAAAGCTATAAAAAATTACAAAGAGAACTGGCGTATTTTATGAGAAAACAAGATGCTATTCTTGCGAGAGCAGAGCGTGATAAGTGGAAAAAGATTTCTAAACAGCATAAAAAAATATGAAAAGCCAAAGGGTGGTTCCCTTTGGCTTTTTTTGTATTTGTAAATTTTATAATAATATTATTCAAATATATAGACAAAGAGAATTTAATTGTTTAAACTTTACAAAGTATTCATCGTAATAGATTATGAAAATAATAATTTAGGGATGGGAAATGTTTACAACTCGCTAGATTTAACTATTGAAATTGAAAAGCAGGAGGTTTGTAATGGGTAGACTATTAAATTGGTTTCGTGATATGAAAGTAGCAAAAAAACTACTAATTTCGTTTTTTGTCATTTTAATTGCAGCTGTCTCTATTATTGGAGGCATGTCTTATCAAACAGCTAAAAAGAACTTTGAATCACAAATTACGAGCAGTGCTCACGACAATATAAAAATATTAGATAATTTAATCAATCAAATGATTGAGGCGAAATTTAATGATGTAAATAATTTTGCACGGGTGATTCAAGGTAATATGTATCAAGGGGATAATCAAGATGAATTAAGAAAAATGTTATCTCAATATATTAATTTGAATAAAGATGTTGAACAAGTATACTTTGCTGGGAATGATAAGAAATTTGTGCAAGAACCAAATATACAAATGGCAGCAGACTATGATCCAACAGAACGTTCTTGGTATAAAGATGCAGTGGCAAAACAAGGGGGTATTGTCGTTACTGAGCCATATAAGGCGCAAGGAAATGGACATATTGTCGTAACGATTGCAAAACAAGCAGAAGATAAAAACGGTGTTGTAGCAATAGATTTAAGTTTAGATAATTTATTAAAAACAACAAAGTTAATCAATATCGGTAAAAAGGGATATGCTTTCATTTTAGATGGAAAACAAAAAATAATTGCACATCCTCAAGAAAAATCAGGAGAAAAAGCAGCTGATTCTTGGGCGAAGAAAATTTATGAAGATAACCATGGTGCTTTTTCATATATGTATGATGGCAGCGAAAAACAAATGGTATTTGCTACAAATGTAAAAACAGGTTGGAAAATCGGTGGAACGATGTACTCAAATGAAATAATTGAAGCTGCGCAGCCTGTATTTTATAATATGTTAATTGTTATGTTCATTTCATTAGTTATAGGCGGAGCACTTATTTATTTTGTGACACTTTCTATAACGAAGCCATTAAAAAGATTAGTTGCTACTTCTAAAGAAATAAGTGAGGGAGATTTAACGCAAACAATCGAGATTCATTCTAATGATGAAATTGGCCAACTTGCAAAAGGATTCAATGAGATGACAGATGCATTGCGAACGTTAATTGGAAGAATTAATACGTCGGCTGGACATGTTGCAGCAGCATCAGAAGAGCTAACGGCAAGTGTAAGACAAGCGAGTGAAGCAACTGAGCAAATTACAATGGCAATGGATGAAATATCGAGCGGGGCAACAACGCAAACAACGAGCGTAGAAAATGGTGCAATGTTATTATTTGATGTAACAGAAGGAATTCAGCATGTAGCAAATAGTTCATCATCAATTAGTACGGCTTCTGCTCATACTCGTGAAAAAGCAGAAGATGGCGGGAAACTAGTAGGAAAAACAGTAAATCAAATGCAGTCTATTGCAGAATCTGTTTCACAATCAGATGAAGTTATACAGTTGCTAAATAATAAATCAAAACAAATTGGTGACATACTAGAAGTCATTCAAAATATTGCAGATCAAACGAATCTTCTAGCTTTGAATGCGGCAATTGAAGCTGCAAGAGCAGGAGAGCACGGAAGAGGATTTGCGATTGTTGCAGATGAAGTACGTAAATTGGCGGAGAAGTCTAGTGTATCTTCTAGTGAAATTAGTAAATTAATATGTGAAATACAAGATGACATGAGTAAGACGGTAAAATCAATGGGGCATGTAAATGAAGAAGTTCAATCTGGACTTGTTATTGCGAATGAAACGAAGCAAAACTTTACTGAGATTTTACTATCTACAAATGAAATTGCAGATCAAATTAAAACGATGGTTGAAACGGCTAACGGGATGTCAAAAGGTGCAAATGAAGTGTCTATTTCAGTAGGTCAAATTGCAATGACAGCACAGAACAATGCGACGAGTACTCAAAACGTTGCAGCATCAGCAGAAGAACAACTAGCGTCCATTGAGGAGATTAGTTCGGCGGCTGGTACATTATCTCAAATGGCTGAAGAGTTACAAGGGTTAATTGAAAGATTTAAAGTTTAACAGAGGACAGACTATCTCCAAAATAGCAGTATGCTATTGGAGTAGTCTGTTTTTATTATGTAAAATGAAATGAGATTGAGAGTATCTTTATAATATTTAAAGGTATATTTTGTATGATATTTGTCGAAAAATAGAGGTATTTGTTTGCTTTGTGTATAATTATAATCGTATAAAATGCAAATAAAGGAGATTACTATGGGAGTTTATTGGGGTACCAAAAGACATTCTTGGCTTAGTTATGTCTCATTTTGGTTAAGTATTTCATTTTTTATTGTCTTTCTAATTGAAGTGTTTATTTTAAAAACACTTTCGAATAGTTCGGTGCAAATTGTTAAATATTTTTATTTTATACTTGTACCAGTAAACATCTTTCTTAGTTTAAAGTTACTCTTTAAGAAGAATGAAAAGAAAGCATTACCTATTTTTAGTTTCATCGTATCATTATTATTTACAATTTTAATACTAGTATTAGCGTTAGTAGCTACGGGGAAATTCTTTTAAGGGGAGTGATAAAAGTCACTCTTCTTTTTTGTGATTGTAAGGAAATACTAAGCGGAGGATGGACAAAGAGTGCATTTACTTATGTTTGATATGATTGGAAAGCGTTAGAAGCATATTAAGAAATATAATGAGAGACAATTCATATAATAATGAAGAGAATCAGGTGTTTTACATGCAATTATGAAGCAAATGAATACGGTAAAAACGACGATATATGGTACAATACATATGGATAGTGATAGAGATAAAGGGTATATAAAATACTCATCGTTTTTTAGTAAGAGAGGGGTTATCTTATGCTATACGAGGATTTGATGACATTATTTCAAGCAGCTCCGAAAGAAGAAGGTAGAGGCGGCTGGAAATATATAATCCAGGAACGAAATGATAAATATGAAATTGTTGATGAACTGTTGAAAAATCAAATGAGTGTTGAATTGTATTTTAATGAATATGATGAGGTGAAAATCACTTTATATAAAGATGGAATGCCTATTTCTACTATGCAAAGAATTGCGATTTCAAAAGTTGAATTAGACGAAGAGGAAGAAGGAATTCAATTCGTTTTAGAACGTATGCCTAGTCGGATGATTCGGTTGCAATTAAAGCCATATTTAGCACTCGAAATGGGGCCGTACTGGGAAGTATGCGATGATTGTGAATGAACATAAAAGAAGCATCCAATAACATGGATGCTTCTTTTATGTTTTTTGAAGTTGTTTAAAAGCAATAATTGGCAGTAAAATGATGCTGACCCATCCAATTATAGGATATAGAATGTGGAGTAATTCACTGTAACCAATGTAACTAAAGCAATAACTAATTAGTAAAATGAAGAAAATAATATTGTTACTTTTCCATCTGGTGATGGATTGAATTTGTTTTGTCATTCCGAACACATTACCAACTAAAGTTGTGAACACTTCACCGAAAATGATAAGAACAAAGAAAAAGTGAAAAGTTGCATTGAATTTTCTTATGACTTCAGCCATTGGGATATTATATTGATAAAATTGATCGACTGATAAAATAGCTAAATGGCTACATAATAAAATTAAAGAAAGTCCTGCACCGCCTAAAATACCGCCCCATAAAATGGCCTTTCGATCTTTTACTTCACTGGCTAACGGGACGAGAACGCTTTGGGCGAGAGAAAGATTTAAGGCGACATATGTAATAGGACTAGTAATCCACTTCATATTCCAGCTTTCTGCAGGAATAGTGTCACTAATAGGAGTTGTACCGTGAAAAAAAGTTGTAATAGCAAGTCCGATAATAAAAATCATCATAATAGGTACGACAAGTGTATTAACTTCAAAAACCCCTTGTAATCCGCGACTACCTATAATGAGACAGGCGATCAATATAATGAAAATACCAAGTTGTCTTGGTAAACGAAGTTGCTCTTCAAATACCGCCCCAGCTCCTGATAACATAACGCTCGTTACACCAAATAATACGAGTAATAATAGTGTGTTTACAACATTGCCAACTACATCCCCAAATAAATATTTGTTAAATTCTTGCGCTGAAAATGCACCGATTTGTGATGAAAGTAACATCATCTTTGTGCCAAGCCAAATAAAAAAAAATCCACTTACACATATGCCAATTGTTCCATATAATCCGTTCACTGTAAAAAATTCAACGATTTCTCGTCCAGTAGCAAATCCAGCTCCAACGACTGTTCCAATATAAGTAGCAGCGACCTTCTTTGCTACTTGCCATTGTTGATTGTCCATGTTATCCCTCTTTCTACTACGATGAGCTTGATTTACTATTATGCATATGTATGAGCTTGGACAATTAGACGTATGAAGTGTTTGAAAACATACATGAATTAAAAGATATTAGGGAAGTATTAAAGGTGTTAAAACTTTGTTACATATGAGCCAATCGTTCGAAAGGATAGGAAATGTATGGTAACATGTAACTAGGTTATTAAAAGATAAACATTATGAAATGATAAGAGGAGTGGATTGTATGAGTACGAAAACAAATGTTGTTGAAGTATTAAACAAGCAGGTAGCAAACTGGAATGTGTTATATGTGAAACTACATAATTATCACTGGTATGTGACAGGACCACACTTCTTTACGTTACATGAGAAATTTGAAGAGTTTTACAATGAAGCTGGAACAAATATTGATGAATTAGCAGAACGTATTTTAGCGTTGGAAGGTAAACCGCTAGCGACAATGAAAGAATATCTTGCAACATCTAGTGTGAGTGAAGGGACAAGCAAGGAATCTGCAGAAGAAATGGTGCAAACATTAGTGAATGATTACTCTGCACTTATTCAAGAATTAAAAGAAGGTATGGAAGTTGCTGGCGAAGCTGGCGATGAAACATCAGCAGACATGTTGTTAGCGATTCATACAACATTAGAACAACATGTATGGATGCTAAGTGCGTTCTTAAAATAAATATAAGTATATAAAGAAAAAAGTCATTGAAAAATTCTTTCAATGGCTTTTTTTGTCATTTTTCAGTTTTCTTTTATGCTATAATATAGTAAAAAGGAGGCGATGCAATGTTTCGCTTTTTCAGAACTGGAAAAGAAGAGCGTGAAATTACGAAAGATGAATTAGAACAAGCGATGGCTAAATTTCTAGAAACGAATGCTAATATTGTTTATACAGTATTAGTAAATGATGATTATACAGTAAATTATGATTTGTTAAAGCCGTATTTACTTGCATTTCCAACAAATAGTTTTCTTATTACGAAGGAAACGCTTGAGGTATTTGAACATACAGAAGAAAATCTAAACCTAGTTAAAGAAATTGATATCGTACAAAAAGCAGTAGATCAATACGTAACAGAAAAAGAAATGTTTCCAATTGTTGAAGGTAGTGAAGATCGCCTTATATGCGGGATGAAATTAGGGCCGTATTTAAATCGTATATTAAAAAGAGACTTATATATTTCAGAAAAACACTATTTAGTTTCAAGTAAACCAGACAGAAAAAAACAAAAGAGTGGGTAGATGTATTGAAAACAACAATAAATATATTGTTGTCTTTTTTTGTTTAGTAAAATATTGATTTTTCAGTTTATTAAATTTTATACTAAACTTATTGGACGAAGAGAAGTAATGATTAAGTATTGTTAGCGTGAGTTATATACAGTGATTACAGAATGGTATAAAGGTTTGAGAAATAAATATTATAAAAGATTACGGGGGAATGGATGTATGAAAAATAGTATGACTTACATTCAATTATTAAATGAAACGTTACATTGTTACGCAAATAAAGGGAGTTTGGAAGCGTACACTTATATAATGGAGCATGCTAAAGGTGTAGTGGGGAATAAAGCGCAAATATATAATTTTAAATATGCGCTAGCGAGTGCAGCGGGGCTTGAAGAAGAAGCGTTACAGATAATGAAGGAAGCTATTATAGACAATGGATTTTGGTACGGAAATGAGTATTTAATTTCGGACGATGATTTAACACCACTACATAAATTTGAAGAGTTTCATAAAATGGTTCAATTATGTAAAGAAAGAGAAGAATTAGCAAAGAAAACAGAACGAGCAGACGTGAAATATTTAGACAGCAATAAAGAAGGAAAACTATTTATTGCAATGCACGGGGATCAAGAAAATATAGAAATAATAGAACCATATTGGAAATCTGTTTTGACACAAGATTATACGTTAGCTTTACCACAATCTTCGCAAATTCAGTTTTCAGATGGATTTGTTTGGGATGATAAACATAGAGGGAAAGAGGAATTAAAAGAGCATTACGTTATGTTTATAGAAAATCATACAGTAGAAAGTGTAATAATTGGTGGTTTTTCTGCTGGCGCAAGAGTAGCTTTGTATACAATTTTACAAAAAGATATAGATGTAGATGGTTTTATTTTTGTGGCGCCGTGGCTTCCAGAGATTGAAGAATGGAATGAGTTGTTGGAAGTGTTACAGAATAAAAATATAAAGGGATATATAGTGTGTGGGGATCAAGATGAAGATTCTTTCGAATGTACGCAGCAATTTGTACAATTATTAAGAGATAAGAATATAGAACATGAGTTTAAAGTTATACCCAATTTAAATCATGATTATCCTAAGGATTTTGATGAACTATTAAAAGAAGCTATTGAATATATAGACGACAAAAATAATAAGTAGTAAAAAAGGGAGATGCATCATAATTGATGTATCTCCCTTTTGTCATTATAAATGAAAAGCATTTGCTAGTAAGCGATAAGAATTCAATTTATCTTCAAATCGATGAGTAATTGTGACAATCATAAATTCATCAGTATTGTACGCTTTGCTTAAGTTTACGATTTGTTCTTTCACAGAAGATGGATCACCGACGATCATACGTTGACGATTTTCTTTTATACGGAATAAATCATAAGCGCTGTATGAATAATTTTGTGCAGTTTCGATAGAAGGAGTACCAGTTGTACGCTTTCCTTGTTCTAGTAATAAGATTGATAAATCTAAACTAGAAGCAATTTTTTCCGCCTCTTCATTCGTTTCTCCGCAAATAACAAAAATAGAGACGATTGATTTTGGTTTATCTCCTAAATAAGAAGGTTGGAACTGTTCTTGATAAGCATTCATTACTTCAGGGCCACCGTATCCGTTAATGAACTGTGCGAATGCAAAAGAAGCACCTTGTTTTGCGGCAATCATTGCACTCTCTCCGCTAGAACCAAGCATCCACATCTCGGGAGATGTTGGAATGACAGGAGTAGCCTTTAAATTTGCATAATGATGGTTTTCTGGTACTTGATCATGTAAGTACATTGCAACATCTGCAATTTGTTCTGGGTATTGATCAAGTGAGACCATTTTGCCTTCTTGAAGTGCGCGAGTTGCAATTGGCATACCACCAGGTGCTCTGCCGACACCAAGATCAATACGATTTGGATAAAGCGCTTCTAAAACACGGAAATTCTCAGCAACTTTATATGGGCTATAGTGTGGCAACATAACACCACCTGAACCCAATCTCATACGATCTGTTTTTGCTGCAATATGTGAAATAAGTATTTCAGGACTTGAACCAGCAAGGCTGACAGAGTTGTGATGCTCCGATACCCAAAAGCGTGTATATCCGAGTTTTTCAACTTCTTGCGCAAGTGTAACTGTATGTGAAAAAGCTTGGGCTGCTGTACTACCATCTGAAATAGGTGATTGGTCTAATACGCTTAATTTGATCATAGAATATACCTCTCAATCTTAATGTACATCCTATTATATATTTACTTACGAAAAATGCGTAATAAAATGCTCAAAATAAAAAGTGGATAAATTCTATATTTACTTTTAACGAGAAAATCCTCGTTCATAATGATTCATTTCGGCTAAATTTAATATATATTCGTAGTTATCAATCTCAAGTTTTAGTTGTTCACGCTCTTTTTTAGATAGATGCTTACAACTAAGTTTGTTGCATAGTTGTTGTTTCTTTTCTTCTAAATACTTCTTTGTAGCGTGGTAGTCGTAAGTTTGTTTCATTTTTAACCACTCCTTCTTTGCTGTTGCTATATTATACGAAGCGTGAAGAGGTGTGAAAGCTAACTCTTATGTACTTTTAGTGAATATTCCTCTTTCTATGTTGTTATGTTTATAGGAATTTATGAATAAAATGCACTAAACCACTAATGCCCATAAAAGCCCGATTGGTTCAACTAATAATCAGTAGGGGAAGACCCCCCACTGATTATAGTTTCACTTTATGAAGTAAGGGGTGGAATTGTGCAGAAAGATATAATGTATAACACTGAGATGGATGAAACGTTAAAAGTTATAAATAAAGGGTTAAAGAAGACGACTCGTCCGAAGCGAATTATAGTAGTAGGGGCCGGTATGGCTGGGTTGGTTTCGGCATCTTTATTAAAAGCTGCAGGACATGATGTGAAGATTTTTGAAGCAAACAACCGGGTAGGTGGCCGCATAGAGACGGTTAGAATGGAAGATACCGGATTATATTTAGATGTTGGGGCAATGAGAATTCCGTATTCGCACACATTAACGATGGCATATATAAGAAAATTCGGGCTACAGGTAAGCCCTTTTATTAATAGGAATGAGACAGATATCGTTTACGTAAATGGCCGAAAAACGACATTAAAACAATATGAAAAAGATCCAAGTATATTAAAGTATCCTGTGGAAATGAATGAAGTTGGGAAAACGTCTGAGGAGCTATTAATGTTAGCGGTGCAGCCCATTATAAATTTTATAAAAAAGAACCCAGAGAAAAATTGGGATATTGTAGTAAAGGATTTTGGGAGATACTCTACAGGACAATTTTTAAAGTATTACCCTTATCAATATAATACTTACTTTTCACCAGTAACAATCGAGATGATTGGTGTTTTATTAGATTTAGAAGGTTTTTTGGAAAGGTCATTTGTTGAGACGTTACGCTTTTTATATATTATGCAAGTGGAGAGTGGATTTTGTGAAATAGTAGGCGGGAATGATAGATTACCGAAGTCCTTTTTACCACAATTAGAAGAAAATATTATATATAATCAAAAATTAATGAAGCTACAACAACATGATAATGGTGTGACAGCTTTCTATCGAAACGAGGAAACTTTTGAGTATAGTAGTATTACAGGGGATTTAGTTATTATTACAATTCCATTTTCGACAATGCGCTTTGTGGAGGTAGATCCATTTAATTCTATATCTCATGAAAAATGGAAAGCGATTCGTGAATTGCATTATATGCCAGCGACGAAAATAGGAATTCAATTTAAAAGTCGATTTTGGGAAGAACAAGGACAATTAGGTGGCAGAATTATAACGGATTTACCAATTCGTTACGCCTATTATCCAAGTCACGGAATTGGAGAAAAAGGACCTGCTATGATGTTAGGAAGCTATACATGGTCTTATGATGCGTTGTTATGGGATGGGTTATCAAAAGGTGATCGTATTTATTACACACTACAAAATTTAGCGACCATATTAGGCGGTCAAGTATATGATGAGTTCATGTCTGGCATATCAAAAAGTTGGACATTGGATCCATATGCACTTGGAGGATTTGCGCTATTTCAGGCAGGTCAAGAATCTGAGCTACAACCAGCGATTATAAAACCAGAGGGGAGATTATACTTTGCAGGTGATCATACAACGTTATATCACGGATGGATACAAGGTGCAATTGAATCTGGAGTTCGTGTAGCGGTAGAGGTAAATAATTAAAATGTATAAAATTCAGAAATTTCTTTACTGTATAGTTTGAGATGGATATTATTATATATAAAAGAATTAAAAGGAGTGTTGAAAGTGAATCCGTTATTATTTGATTTTCCTTCTGAATTTTATACTGATAGGCTATTTATTCGAATGCCGAAACCGGGTGACGGTAAATCTGTATACGATGCAATTCAAGCTTCTATGAAAGAATTAAAACCTTGGATGGTTTTTGCACAAAAAGAGCAAACAGAGGAAGAAGTAGAAGTGAGCATTAGAAAATCGCATATTCAATTTTTACAGCGTGAGGATTTAAGATTACTAGTTTTTTCGAAAGAAACAGGTGAATTTATTGCATCAGCTGGATTGCATCGTATTAATTGGGATATACCTCAATTTGAAATTGGGTATTGGATTGATTCAAGGTTTAGTGGAAAGGGTTATATGGTAGAGGCTGCAAAGGGTATAACAGATTATGCTTTTTCTGAGCTGAAAGCAAATCGCGTAGAAATTCGATGTGATTCTTTAAATAAGAAGAGTAGAGCGATACCTGAGAAATTAGGATTTAAGTTAGAAGGTACATTGGAAAGTGCGAGTGTAGCGGTAGATGGAAATGGATTAAGGGATATGTGTGTATTTGCCATGACTAGAAATACATATGAAAAAGAAGAGCTGTAAAGAAACAGCTCTTCTTTTTGTGTATTATGGTACAGGATGTCCATTAGAGCTTTCGAAAATTGTAAACCATTGTTGACGATCTAAATTAACTTTTGTAGCAAGGGCGGCTGTTTTAACACGATCTAATTTACCAGATCCAACGATTGGCATCATGTTAGCTGGATGAGCAAGCAGCCATGCATACATAACTGTATCGATGCTAGTAACATCTAGTTCAGTAGCAACCTTCTGTAAAGTTTCACGTAAACGTACAGCACGTTCTGATTGACCAGTAAAGATTTCTCCGCCAGCAAGAGGCGACCAAATCATAGGATTGATTCGCTTTTCTTGGCATAAATCAATTGTCCCTTTTTCGAAATGTTCAAGCTGCATCGCAGATACTTCAATTTGATTTGTAATGAGCGGGAAATCTAAATAAGAACTTAACATATTAAACTGTGAAGGTAAAAAGTTAGATACACCGAAGTGACGGACTTTTCCTTCTTGCTTTAAGCGTGAGAACGCTTCTGCTACTTCATTTGGATCCATAAATGGATCAGGGCGATGAATGAGCAGTACATCAATATAATCTGTATGTAAGTTTTGTAGTGAGTCTTCCGCGCTTTTTATTATATGTTCAGCACTCGTATTGTAGTGCGCAACATATCTCTCTGGAAATTTTGGTGATGGGGGAGCGATTCCACATTTTGTGATAATTTGCATGTCTTCGCGTAAGGAAGGCTTGAGTTGTAACGCTTCTCCAAATAATCCTTCACACGTATATCCGCCATAAATATCAGCATGATCGAAAGTAGTAATTCCCATATCCATACAAGCTTCCATAAAAGAAAGTAACTCTTGCTTTGGCATATTCCATTCTGCTAAACGCCAAAAACCTTGAATAATACGAGAAAATTCTAGTGTTTCGGCCATTTGAACTCGTTCCATTATAAGTACCTCCTTGATGAATGAATCATTTTTTGAAAAGGCTTTCTTGCTACATATTATTATATAGTTACAGTGTCGTACATACAATAAATATGTTTTGCTACAAAAACGATTTTCTCTATATGCTATAATGTAAAAACATATAGCTATAAGGAGATGTACGAAATGATTCCAGTAACAATATTAACTGGTTTTCTTGGATCAGGGAAAACGACATTATTAAATCGCATTTTATCAGAAAATCACGGTCATAAATTAGCAGTGATTGTAAATGAAATAGGACAAATTGGTATTGATAATCAGCTGATTATGAATGTCGAAGAAGAGATTATGGAGATGACGAATGGATGTTTATGTTGTACTGTACGTGAAGATTTACTAGTCGCTTTAAAACAATTACTGGACGTAAAAGCAGAAGGTAAAATGGAATTTGATGGATTAGTAATTGAAACGACTGGTCTTGCAAATCCAGGTCCGATTATTCAAACATTCTTTTTAGATCCTGTGATTCAATCTGCATACCAAATTAACGGCGTTGTAACAGTAGTAGATAGTTATCATATACATAAACATTTTGAAAAAGGACTAGAAGCAAAGGAACAAATTGCATTTGCTGATGTCGTTTTAGTAAATAAATTAGATTTAGTGGATGAAAGTGAAAAGGAAAATCTATTGCAGGAACTGCAAGGTATTAACCCAACTGCAAAGTTAATCGAGGCGACTAACTGTGATGTAGATATTCCATCGTTACTACAAATTCAAACGTTTAAAACGAAAGATACGTTACAAATTTATCCTCATAAAGAGCATAATCATCTAGAAGGGGTAAAGTCGTTTGTACTACGCGAAGAGCGACCGTTAGATTTACAAAAACTAAATGAGTGGATGTCAGCTGTCGTTCAAGAGCTAGGGGAGTATTTATATCGCTACAAAGGAATTTTATCGATTGATGGAGTAGATAAACGTATCGTTTTCCAAGGTGTGCATACACTGTTTGCTGCATCATATGATAGAGAGTGGCAAGAGGGCGAAGAACGAGTAAGTGAAGTTGTGTTTATCGGAAAAGATATTAATAAAGAATGGTTCCAAGAACATTTCGGGGAGTGTGTGAAATAAGTCTGCATATATTGCAGGCTTATTTTTTTAACTTAACTAAGTATTTTGTAGAAAAATGCTAGATTGCAAAAAACGAAGGATAATAAAAAGCCTGTTTTCACAGGCTTGTATGTTCATCTAATAGTAACTCCATTACAACACCTACAACTGGACCTTCGTCATCAATATCACCATTTAAACGGAAACCAAATGACTCGTATAATCCCATTGCGAGTTTGTTGTCTGGATGTAAACTTAAATAAATTATTTTACATTCAAATTTATCTTGTAAGAATTGAATGAGTATGCGAAGGAAACGTTTTGCGTATCCTTTTCCTTGATATTGCTCGTCAATCATAAAGCGATCTAACCACACACTTTTACGTTTTTCCCAATACCATCCATACATTGCGTATCCTACAAGTGTTTCTCCATCATATAAACCTACTGACGTTCCGTTTCCCTCATATAATGATTCTGCTAGAGAAAACGCATTGCTTTCAATAAATTGCTGCTGGTCTTTTGCGACGTTTAAAGCAGCTACCGAACGCCAATTTTTTGCTGTAACTTCACAAATGTGAAGAGTCATAATTCCAACTCACCTTCTAAATTAATATAGCTTAAAAGCTAATATGGATAATTTTACTTGTTATTTTGGTCAAGTCAAGTAAGAACAAATAAAAAAGAAGCTGAATGACATATTCAGCTTCTTTTAAAAATTTGATTAGTTAGTAGCTTCTTTTAATGTATTTACGTTTTCTTCCATTAAAGTGAAGTAATCTTTATTGCTCTTCGCATCATCTTCAGAAATAGTAGCAAGATGATTTAAGCGTAAAATTTTTGTACCCGTCTCTTTTTGAATTACGGACGCTACCTTTGGTGTAGAGAATGTTTCAAATAAAATATATTGTAGATTATGTTCTTTTACTGTTTTTGTAATGTCAGCAAGCTGTTTTTGAGATGGTTCATTAGAAGCTGAAATACCAGCGATAGCAATTTGTTTCAGGCCATAGCGTTGTTCCCAGTATCCATAAGCCGCATGAGAAACTAAAATGTCTTTCGTTTTTGCATTCGCAACAGCTGCTTTAAATTGATCATCTAAATCAGTAAATTTTGTTTGCAGTGCTGCGAAATTTTTTTCGAACTCTTGTTTATGATCAGGCTGTAATTCTACAAGTGCATTTTTAATTTTTTCTGCCTGTTTCATTGCTAGAGTAGGGTCTAACCAAATGTGTGGGTCTTTATCGTGATGATGTTCATCCTCTTTATGGCCGTCTCCGTGATCATGATGCTCTTCTTCAGTAGAAGTACGCAGTTCAATACCTTTTGATGCATTTACAATTTTAACATTTTCTTTTTGTAATGCTTTTTCCATTTTTTCAGCAAATGGTTCTAATTCAGCGCCGTTATAAACGAATAAATCGGCTTTTGCAACTTGTACTGTTTGTTTTTGACTTGGTTCAAATGTATGTGAATCTGCACCAGGTGGGTAAATCGCTTCAACAGTTACATAGTCGCCACCAATTTTTTTTGCAAAATCTGCAAGAGGAAAAATAGTAGTATAAACAGTTAGCTTTCCGTCTTTCTTGGCATTACCTTCTTTTTTATTTGAGCAGCCAGTAAAAATTAAAGTGAAAATAAGTAAGAATGAAAATATAGTCAATCTTTTAGGCATGAAGTTCTCCTCTTTTCTTTTTTTACGGATATATTTTCCCCAATTATAGAAGAAAAATATCATTTTAATACAAAACGGAATAATTACGTTTTAGTTTGCGAACTTAGTATAATACATCTTTTATAAAGTTGCAATAAATAATAATCATTCCGATTTGTTTTTGTTATAAAGTTGTCAAATTTGGATGTATTATTTTTAGGAATGCATGCATATGTGACAACGCTACGTTCATATATTTGAAAGGAGGGTGTAGAGGGGGATGAGTGTTTGGGTTACTTAATGGAAGCTATTTTATTGATATTAGCGGTAGTATTACCATTAGCATTAGTCTTAATTTTTTTAAGAAGATTAATAAGTAATTTAGGAGATGCATCAACAGTAACAAAATTGCGAGAGAAAGATGAGAAAAAAGAGTGAGTAAAGCACTATGCGTACGCATAGTGCTTTACTTGTGGTAAAATGAGAGCAGGAAACTCCTAAAAGTTGTATTTTACTGAAGGAGAGAAAAGTAAAATAAGAGGTATATGCATATATGAATAAGCGAACAGCGTTAGTACTTGGTGCAAGTGGTTTAGTTGGACAAGAGATAACGCGTCTATTACTTGAATCAGATTACTACGATTCGGTTACTATTTTTGTAAGGGAACCAATGCAATGGCAACATGAAAAATTACAGCAAAAGCAAATAGATTTTTCGATGTTAGAGGAATATAAAGAGTTTTTTGCTGTAGATGACGTATTTAGTTGTCTAGGAACAACAATCAAAAAAGCAAAAACAAAGGCAAATTTCAAAAAGGTAGATTATGAATATACGTTACGAGCTGCTTGTTTAGCTGAAAAACAAGGGGTACAAAATTTCCTTGTTGTGTCTTCAATGGGAGCAAAACCTAAATCGTTTTTCTTTTATTCGCAAGTTAAAGGGAGAATGGAAGAGGAATTACAAAAGTTAGTCATTGGTGGTATTCACATTTTTAGGCCATCTTTATTAGTAGGAAATCGACAAGAATTTCGTTTCGGTGAACGAATGGCTGAAAAGTTATCTCGTATCATTCCTTTTATATTTAAAGGGGCTTTCAAAAAGTATAAACCAATTTCAGCGAAAGATGTGGCGAAAGGGATGTATATAACTGCATTGAGAGAAGAAACGGGTATTTATATTTATAACTCAAATGAAATTACAACGATAGAATAAAAAACGTGAAAAATGGCATGTATTAAAAATCAAGTTTGAATCTTGAATGAATAGTAAATACATGTAGTTTAGCAATTATAAGAAAGTAAAAAAGGAGTGGGAATCCCACTCCTTTTTTACGATAATTTATTATGCAAATCGCATTCTTATCCCGCTATTTGTGGACAGCAAAACCCCCGCGGATTAAAGTTTCACTTTATACGTCTCCAACTCTAGTACGACAAGTGACCTCGTTTATTGCAATGCTATTTTTAGAGTCGTATTATACTAACGGATGATTTCGTCTTATAAGAATGTTTCACTTCATTTGAAAATATACTACTATCATATATCCATTGTTTGTAATGCCAATAAATCAAATAGAATATACTTTCTATTTGGAAATAATCTGTTTGAGTAAAATCTGAAGGGAATTGGGTTCCGAAGGTATAAAAGTCCTATATGTACTACTCCGTATTTTTGGGAGATTTGCAAAAGGAGGATATAAGAATGAGTAAAAAAGAAATGTTGCAAAATGGAATTAAGCAAGTGTTTTACGAAGAAGAATGGTATCCACCTTTATCAGACGCGTTAAAGCACCTTACTGCTGCACAAGCATGTTGGCAACCAGAAGGAGAGGCTAGTAATACGATTTGGGAAAATGTAAACCATTTACTTATCTTTAAAGAACGCTTACTTGCCCGCTTGCATCAAGATGAAACATTTGTGGCGCCACAAAATAATGATGAAACGTTTGTCCAAGGTGGACGTAATGATGAGGATGCTTGGCAACAAACAGTGTTGCGAACAATTCAAGTGCATGATGCCTTACAATCTGCATTAATATCCCTTCAAGAAGCAGAACTAAATCAATTAACTCCTTCTCTACCAATTTGGCAACAATATATGAACATCCTTTTGCACGATGCTTATCATACCGGGCAAATTGTGCAACTTCGCAAGCTTCAAGGTTCATGGCCAGCGCATCGTTCTTATTTGTAAATGATACTTAAAATTGTTGGAGTTATAAACGAAACAAACGAATTAATATGTAGAATACTACTATATGAAAAAACAATTTCTCACTTAATCTGAGGAATTGTTTTTTTTCGTAATCATGATTGTGGAATTCGATTTTTAACCCTGTCACATATTCAGAAAGGGAGATAAATACATAAAAAAATAGGTGTATCAAGCAAAATGTTGATCCACCTTAAAACGATATTATGAAATAACATACGTTATCTTATAGTATACTTTTTATTCCTCTAGATTCAGTAGTACATATTATTCTCGGTTTTATTTATTTGTATGGAGTTTCCCCGGTGCTCGTTTGTATTGATACGGTTCTTCTAACTCAAAACTAAGTTCATTGGCGGCTATTCTTGGAAAGTAAGGATTGCGAAGTAACTCACGTCCGATAAAAATTAAATCTGCTTCGTTATTATTTAAAATTTGTTCTGCCTGTACTCCATTCGTAATCAAACCAACAGCCCCAGTTGCAATGTTAGCATGTTCTTTAATATGTTTAGCATATTGCACTTGATACCCGGGATATACATCGATGTGTGCCGGAACAACAGCTCCAGAACTACAATCAATTAAATCTACTCCTTGTTCTTTCATCCAGTTTGTATATGGAACGTAATCTTGAACCGTTAAACCGTCAGGATGATAATCGTTTGCTGAAATACGAACAAATAACGGTCCGTTCCAAACTTCATTTATTGAGTCAATGATTTCACGTAAGAAACGATAGCGATTTTCAGGTGAACCTCCATATTCATCGGTCCGTTTATTAGAAAGTGGAGAAAGAAATTCATTAATAAGATAACCGTGAGCGCCGTGTATTTCAATAACGTCAAATCCAGCTTGTTTGGATCGTATTGCAGCCTCTTGAAAAGCTAATATGGTCTTTTTTATTTGCTGTATACTCATTTCTACTGGGATTTTCATAGTTTCATTAAACGGAATTGCGGATGGAGCGAGAGCATCCGTTTCTAATTCAGCTTTTCTTCCGGCGTGAGCAAGTTGAATGGCGGCTTTTGCGCCGTTATCATGTATAAAAGTTGTCGTTTTATGTAAGCCTTCAATTAGGCTATCATCCCATATACCTAGGTCTTTATTAGAAATTCTTCCTTCAGGTAACACGGCTGTTGCTTCGATCATAACTAAACCAACTTGACCAGCAGCTCTTGTTCCGTAATGAACGTGATGGAAATTAGTTACTTGGCCATCCTCGTTTTCTGATGAATACATGCACATAGGTGACATAACGATACGGTTTTTTAATGTAACGTCCTTAATTGTATAAGGTGAAAAAAGTTCAGAATTCATCCAATAGCCTCCTAGATTGAATTTTCTTACATTGTATCATTCTTGTTTTTGTTTCCCTAATAAAACGCTTATACGAAAAATTTTGTCTATTCGTGTTACAATAATTAATATGAATTGAATTGGAGGATGACATATGTACCAGGCTTATTATGAAAGTGAATTAGGCTTGCTGGAAATTACAGCGAACGATAAAGGAATTACGTCTGTTATATTTGTTGATGAGAGACAAGAAGAACATAAAAATGAAATAATAGATCAATGTATAAATGAGCTAGATGAATATTTTAAGGGGAAAAGAAAAGAGTTCACAGTCCCGCTATCTGCTGAGGGAACAGTATTTCAAAAAAATGTATGGGATGCGCTTTATACTATCCCTTATGGCGTAAGTGCTTCATATTTAGATATTGCAGAGAAGGTTGGAAATACGAAAGCTGTACGGGCGATAGGAGGGGCAAATAGTCGGAATCCAATTTCAATAATCGTTCCATGTCACCGTGTAATAGGAAAGAGTGGAAAGCTTGTTGGATATGCTGGTGGTTTATGGAGGAAAGAGTGGTTATTAAAACACGAAGGTATTTTGAAATGACGTATGGATGGGAAGAGGGATTGTTTTGAAATGTATAAATTGTGGGCAACCTTGCGAGGAGGAACAGTTAAATTGTGCAAGTTGTCAGCGAAAGTTGGATAATGAACAAGGTGAAAGTAGCTCGTTAATAGATAAAGAACTAGAAGTATATGTAGGGAGACAATATCCGTATTACAAAAGGAAATGGGAGCTTGAGAATAAGCGGATTGCTAGGTGGAGCTGGAATGGTTGGGCAACTATTTTCAATATAGGTTGGCTTGGATATCGTAAGTACTATTTACCGGCAGCATTATTTGTATTGTTATTAGTAGCGTGTGATGCGTTTTCTTATTATATGGGTTTAAATGTAGCACTGCCAATCATTAATATGGTGCCTCTTACGTTTTTATTACTCATTTTTATTCTGTTTGGAATGGGGATTTTTGCAAATGGATTATACTATCAATTTGCGGAAAGACGTATATACCGAATAAAAGCAAGAGAAATAAAAGATAAATCAGTTGAAAACTATCTTATCCATGATAGCGGCGGAACGAGCAAAATGGGAGCGACAATTGTTACTATTTTAGCAGTTGCTAGCATATTTTTTAGTCATTTCTTTTTTCCGACTGATCGAGACGTTATACAAAAGGTTCGTACAAGCTCGCTTTATGAATATCCTTTCTTTTCAATAGGTGAATCTTTCGAAAATTATTTTCAAAATTCAGGTTGGATATATTATCGTGGAACGGAAGGGTTAGAATTAGTAGAATTCCAAGGATATAACGCGGGAGCACCAAAACAAAAGGTGACGATTCAATTTGTTGTCGATTATAAATTGGGTGAAGTGGAACCGTACTCGCTTACGGTTAATGGTGAATCTAAAAATGAAGAAGAGTTTTTGAAGATGATGGACGAAATATTTAAGGTTCAAAATCCATTTGATATAGAGGATGGATTACAAGTAAATGCGATTCAAAAAAGCGGCTGGAAAGAAACTTCCGACCGCTTTTTTCTATGTTTGTTAAAATAAATATTTAAAATAATCAGAATCTTTTGTATAATGAAATATATTATACAAGATTTAACTTATACATATAGATTGGGGGAAGGAAGAATGAAGAGAAAGACAACAACAATTGCTGCACTTGCGTTAACGACGAGTGTATTGGTTGCAGGATGTGGGAATGGTGAGAAGGCTTCGACAACGAAGAAAGAATCGAATAAGGAAATGGCAGATAAACAAGTTTTAAATTTGCTAGAAACAGCTGAAATTCCTTCAATGGATACATCTAAATCAACGGATTCTGTATCTTTCCGTGTATTTGTAAATGCAATGGAAGGTTTATATCGTCTAGATAAAGATAATAAACCAACACCAGGCATGGCAAAAGATGTGAAGATTAGTGAAGATAAAAAGACATATACATTTGAATTACGTGATGCGAAATGGTCAAATGGTGATCCAGTTCGAGCACAAGATTTTGTATATGCATGGCAACGTACATTAGATAAAGCAATAGCGGCAGAATATGCATTCATTTTATTTGATGTGAAAAATGCACAGAAAGTAAATAAAGGAGAATTACCATCAGATCAATTGGGTGTTAAAGCGAAGGATGATAAAACGTTGGTAGTAGAATTAGAGCAACCAGCACCTTATTTTCTTGAGCTTACGTCGTTCCCTACATTTTTCCCATTAAATGAAAAATATGTGAAAGAGCAAGGAGATAAATACGGATTAGAAGCAGATAAATTATTATATAATGGACCATTTACAATGAGTCAATGGAAACATGAACAAAATTATCAGTTAAAGAAAAATCCTAATTATTGGGATAAAGATACTGTAAAGTTAGACGAAATTAATGTAAGTATTGTGAAGGAAACAAGCACTGGAGTAAATTTATATGATAGTGATCAAGCAGATCGAGTTATTTTAACTTCTGAATTTGTTGATAAATATAAAAAGAATAAGCCAGATGAATTTAAAACGAAGTTAGATCCACGTATGTATTTCTTGCGTTTTAACCAAAAAAATGCAACATTTAAAAACCAAAAAGTACGTGAAGCGATTGATTTAGCATACGATAAAAAAGGAATTGCTGATGTCATTTTAAATGACGGTTCTTTGCCAGCATATTTCTTAGTACCTGAAAAATTCACGACAGGTCCGGATGGAAAAGACTTCCGCTCTGTAAATAAAAACTTCCGTGATAGTAAAGATAACGCAGCGAAAGCAAAAAAATTATGGGAAGAAGCTAAGAAAGAGCTTGGTCAAGATACAATTACGGTTGAATTACTAAATGATGATAATGGTAGCCGTAAAAAAGTAGGCGACTTTATTAAAGAAGAATTAGAGAAAAACTTACCTGGTATTAAAGTGAATTTGAAACAGCAACCATACAAGCAGAAGCTAGATTTAGAAAAGAAATTCGAATATGAATTCTCATTATCTGCATGGAGCCCTGACTATCCAGATCCAATGACTTATATTGATATGTTTGTTACTGGAAGCTCATTTAATGAAATGAATTATTCTAATCCGAAGTATGATGATTTAGTAGCGAAATCAAAAGGAGAGCTATTAAAAGATGATAAAGCACGCTGGAATGCACTTGCGGAAGCTGAAAAAATCTTAATTGGTCAAGATGCTGCCATTTCTCCTACGTATCAACAAAGCACAGCTTATTTAGAGAAGCCGTTTGTAAAAGGTATTGCTAATCATACGTTTGGCGGGGACTTCAGTTATAAATGGGCATATATTACAAAAAAATAGTATAATAAAAGGTGAGTGAATTTTCGCTCATCTTTTTTGTATAAGGAGGAATTATAGTTGTTAAGGGGAATCAATCATCTTTGTTTTTCAGTGTCTAATTTAGAAAACTCTATTATGTTTTATGAAAAAGTATTAGGGGGAGAATTATTAGTTAAAGGGAGAAAATTGGCGTATTTTAACATATGTGGAGTATGGATAGCACTTAATGAAGAGAAACATATTCCGAGAAATGAGATTCATCAATCTTATACGCACATTGCATTTTCTGTTGAACAAGAAGACTTTGAACGTCTAATACAGCGATTAGAAGAAAATGATGTTCATATTTTACAAGGAAGAGAACGGGATGTAAGAGATTGTGAGTCTATATATTTTGTTGATCCTGATGGACATAAGTTTGAGTTTCATTCAGGGACATTGCAAGACCGAATTAATTATTATAGGGAAGATAAACCTCATATGACATTTTACTAAGGGGGGAAGAAGTTGCATGCGTTAGTAATTGGTGGAACGGGAATGCTAAAGAGGGTGTCTATGTGGCTTTGTGAGCAAGGGTTTCATGTTTCTATTATTGGAAGAGATGAAGTGAAATTAGAAAATGTTAAACGGGAGAGTACCACACCTGAAAGTATCACATGCCTTCCGTTAGATTATCATCATGATGACGATGTAAAGTTAGCTATTAAAAACACAATTGAGAGGAATGGCCCAATAACATTGGTTGTCGCATGGATACACTCAAGTGCAAAGGATGCATTATCACTCATTTGTAGAGAATTAGACTTGTCGTCTGAAACATACAACGTTTTTCATATTTTAGGCAGTAAAGCGTCGAGAATAGCCTCACAAAAAATAGGCGGTACGCGATGTAGCTATCATAGAATAATATTAGGTTTTATATTAGAAGATACATACGGAAGATGGCTTACTCATGAAGAAATATCGGATGGAGTAATAAAAGGAATTGAAAGTAAATGTGATGAATGGATTGTAGGACGAGTAGAACCGTGGGAATTGCGGCCGACATGGTAAGGGGGAATTGAAGTGAAGACAACGGTATATGTAACAAGGCATGGTGAAACGGAATGGAATGTAGAGAAACGAATGCAAGGCAGGAAAAATTCTGCTTTAACTGAAAATGGTATGTTACAAGCTAAGCAATTAGGAGATCGAATGAAAGATTTATCTATCGATGCGATCTATAGTAGTCCGAGTGAAAGAACCCTTCATACTGCAGAGTTAATAAAGGGCGAACGTGATATACCGATAATCGCGGATGAGCATTTCTATGAAATTAACATGGGTATATGGGAAGGACAGACAGTCGATGATATAGAAAGGCAGTACCCAGACGAAATACAGTTGTTTTGGTATGAGCCACATCTTTTCCAGTCAAAATCGGGAGAAAATTTTGCGGCTGTTCATAAAAGGGTAATGGATGGGATACAGCTTCTTTTAGAAAAGCATAAAGGAGAAAGTATATTAATTGTTTCCCATGCGGCAGCGGCAAAACTACTTGTAGGACATTTTGCGGGTATTGAAATAGAAAATGTATGGGATGATCCATTTATGCATAGTGCTAGTCTAAGTATAATAGAATTTGAAGAAGGGAAAGGTGAAGTGAAGCAATTTGCAGATATAAGTCACTTTCAATAAACGTAAAAAAGGCCGCAAAACGGCCTTTTTTTGTAGGCATAAAAACTAGCAATTACGTTTTTTATACCAGAAGTGATCGAATTTCTTGTTTTTGCAAGATGGGAATTTATGTCCGCCTTTGCAATCATTCCATTTGTGCCCGTCATCGTGACAGTCTTTACCATGATCACATGAATCATCGCAAGAGTGACCGTGTCCGTGAGGAAAGAATTCGCATTTTTTACAGAAACTTCGTTTTGTCCAGAAAAATTTCTTTTCAAAGCGTATGCATTTTGTAACGAAAGTACAATGTTTTCTGCGAGTACGTTTTGTAACTAAAACGCATTCTTTTCTACGCGTTACTTTCGTAACAAATGTCCATTTTTGAACACGTACACGAGTACATTTCGTAACAAATGTCCATTTTTTTACATGCGTACATTTTGTAACGAAAGTACAATGTTTCACGCGAGTACATCTTGTTCTTGGACATTTACCCCCAGTTGTACATTTACATCCAGTTGTACAATTATGATGAGTGAATTTATCATCATCGCATTCAAAAGTACTTGGATCTTGGTGTAAGAAATCCTCCATCCCAGCACTTTTGATTTCTTCAACCGCTTTTCTAATATCACGTTTCATAGAAATCCTCCTTATCATGTATTAAGTTGAAAAGGTATTCTTTTTCCTTAACATGATATGAGATATGACGTCTTTCTGAACAGGACAAGAGTGTAATTTTATATAAATAGATGATAGCGGATGTATGGACAAGGCAAGGTGCATACATTGAATGAAGAGAACTGAGAAGGGATGGGGAAATATGCTACCTTCATATGATTTTTTTATTCATCCAATGAACTTAGTGGAGTTGAAAAAAGAAATTTGGTCAGATAGTCCAGTGCCAGCAAAATTAACTTATGGAAAAAAGAAGTATGACATTGATATCGTATACCGAGGCGCTCATATTCGTGAATTTGAGAAAAAGTCTTATCATGTTATGTTTTATAAACCGAAAAAATTTCAAGGTGCGAAAGAGTTTCATTTAAATTCTGAGTTTATGGATCCGTCTCTTATACGAAATAAATTATCTTTAGATTTTTTTCATGATATTGGTGTACTTTCACCAAAATCACAACATGTATTTATAAAAATTAATGGTCAAATTCAAGGTGTATATTTACAGTTAGAATCAGTTGATGAAAACTTTTTGAAAAATAGAGGATTACCGAGTGGTTCTATTTATTATGCAATAGATGATGATGCGAATTTTTCTTTAATGAGTGAGAGAGATAAAGATGTTAAGACTGAGCTCTTTGCGGGTTATGAATTTAAATATTCGAATAAAAATAGTGAAGAACAGCTGAGTGAATTTGTATTTCAAGCGAATGCTTTGTCGAGGGAAGCTTATGAAAAAGAAATTGGAAAGTTTTTGCATGTTGATAAATATTTACGATGGTTAGCTGGCGTTATTTTTACACAAAACTTTGATGGTTTCGTTCATAACTATGCACTATATCATAACGATGAAACAAATTTATTTGAAGTGATACCGTGGGATTATGATGCGACTTGGGGGCGAGATGTACAAGGGAGACCACTTAATCATGAGTATATTCGTATCCAAGGTTATAACACGTTAAGTGCAAGATTGTTAGATATACCTGTATTTAGAAAACAATACCGAAGCATTTTGGAAGAAATATTAGAAGAACAATTTACCGTTTCATTTATGATGCCGAAAGTAGAAGGTTTGTGTGAATCGATTCGCCCATATTTACTACAAGATCCATATATGAAAGAAAAATTAGAAACATTTGATCAAGAAGCTGATATGATTGATGAATATATAAATAAAAGAAGAAAGTATATACAAGACCACTTACATGAATTGGATTAATTTTGAAAGAGATTGGAACATTATCAATCTCTTTTTTTGTATAATAAAGATGTATCAATTGAATTGAAGTAATATTTACTTAATAAAGAATGGAGATGTGGAAACATGACAGTTAAGTGGGTTGATTGGGTAAAACAAATACAATCTATAGCTCAAGCGGGTTTAACGTATTCTAAAGATGTGTATGATATAGAGCGTTTCCAACAATTACGGGATATTTCCATTTCGATGATGTCACATTATACAAAGACAGATTGGGAAATAGTAGAGAAGTTATTTGCAAGTGAGACAGGCTATCAAACACCTAAAGTTGATATAAGAGCAGTCATTTTTCAAAATGAAAAACTATTATTTGTGAAAGAAAAAAGTGATGGGAAATGGGCATTGCCAGGTGGATGGGCTGATATCGGTTATACGCCGACAGAAGTAGCAGCAAAAGAAGTTTTAGAGGAGACGGGTTATGAAGTAGATGATTTTAAGCTACTCGCTATATTTGATAAAGAAAAACATCAACCATCGCCTTCAGCAACACATGTATATAAAATTTTTATTGGCTGTAAGATTGTTGGTGGTGAAAAGAAAATTAGTATTGAAACAGAAGATGTGGAGTTTTTTGGTGAGAATGAATTGCCTAATTTATCGATTGCTAGAAATACAGAAGAGCAAATTAAAGAAATGTTTGCCTACATGAAAGAACCTCAAAAAGAAACATTAATAGATTAATAATGCTTATGCCGATGATATTGTTGAAATGAAGATATTGGCAGAATGCAACCTTTATGTAATAATGGGATGGTATGTGAAGAAAAAAGGAGATAGAAAATAAAATGTTAGCAAGCATAATAGATCAGTTATTGCAATTTTTTGCAAGCTTAGGTTACTTTGGAGTAGCGCTAGCTTTAATGATTGAAATTATCCCGAGTGAGATTGTACTTTCGTATGCTGGATTTTTAGTAGCGGATGGTAAAATTAGTTTTGTTGGTGCAGTTATCGCCGGAACTATTGGTGGTACTTTAGCCCAAATCTTTTTATACTGGCTTGGATATTACGGAGGGCGTCCGGTTGTAGAGAAATATGGGAAATATCTACTTATTAATAAACACCATTTAGACATAGCAGAAGGTTGGTTTAAGCGTTACGGAGCAGGAGTAATCTTTTCTGCACGCTTTATCCCAGTCGTACGTCATGCAATCTCTATTCCAGCAGGATTAGCTAAAATGCCGTTAAAACTATTTACACTATATACAGTAGTTGCGATTATTCCATGGTCAATACTATTTATATACTTAGGTGAAAAGCTTGGTGGAAATTGGCGACACATTAAAGAGTATGCATCTGATTACACACATTACATAATTATAGGAGCTGTTCTCTTTGTTGCTCTATACTTCGGTTTAAAGTATTTAAAAAAGAAAAAAGCAGCGCGTTAAAGTCAATGATTTTTCATTGGCTTTTTTATTTGTTTCGGTTCTAAAAAAAAGGAGTTGTCCATAATGTGTAATAATAAAGCGTAGCGGAGGAATGTGATGAAAGGGTCACCGTTTATACGTGGAACGATATTTTTAACGATGGCAACGATGATATCTAAAATGTTAGGATTTATATATGTTATACCATTTACAGCAATGGTTGGTACGAGTGGGTACGTTTTATACACATATGCATATCGTCCTTATACGATTATGCTCAGCATTGCGACGATGGGACTACCACTTGCCGTTTCAAAAATGGTATCAAAATATGATCAACTGAATGATTATCATACGGTTAAGAGAGTGCTAAAGAGCGGTATCTTTTTTATGTTAATAATGGGAGTAATCTCATGTTTTACGCTATATATATTAGCTCCACATTTAGCTAAACTTGTAATCGATGGAAATGATCAAACAGGGAATAGTGTAGCAGCGGTCACTACTAATATCCAAATTGTAAGTTTTGCGTTAATACTTGTACCGGTAATGAGTTTATTAAGGGGATTCTTTCAAGGGTTTCAATCGATGGGGCCTTCTGCTTTAAGTGTAGTTGTTGAGCAGTTTTTTCGGGTCTTAACCATTTTAATAGGAAGCTTTGTCGTTTTATATATTTTAAAAGCTTCTATCTCGCTAGCAGTTGGTATTTCAACGTTCGGTGCCTTTATGGGAGCGATAGGTGGATTAACTGTTTTAAGTGCGTATTACATAAGAAGGAGAAAGCACTTAAAGAAAAAAGAAATGGCGAGTATTCCGCAAACAACGAAATCTTTCTTCTCACTGTATAAGGAGCTCTTTACATATTCAATACCGTTTGTTGTGGTTGGTTTAGCAATTCCGTTGTATCAGACGATTGATACATTTACAATTAATAAACTACTTATACAAATAGGGTATATGCAAGGAGAAGCGGAGAAGATAAATGCAATAATTGGTCTTGTTCAGATGGTTGTACTCATCCCAGTTTCCGTTGCGACTGCTTTTAGTATGTCTCTCGTACCTGAGATGACAAAAGCCTATACAGCAGGGAATGTGAAGTTACTGTACAAACATTTTACGAGAACGAATGTATTAGTAGTAGGTATTACGGTACCAGCGGCGATTGGAATGATGTTGTTAGCAAAACCAGTATATACTCTTTTATTTGGTGCCGGAAATGATCCGGAGATGGGGAGAGTTATTTTACAGTATTATGCTCCTGCCTGTATACTATTTTCGCTTTTTACAGTAACAGCTGCGATGTTACAAGGAATTAACCAACAACAGAAAACAGTGCTAGGATTAGTAATTGGCATTATTGTAAAGATAGTTTTAAATATCGTATTGCTTCCGTATTTCGATTATGTAAGTTTTATTATTTCAACATACGCTGGTTATACGATTTCAGTTGGCTTTAACTTGTGGATGCTTTCTAAATATGTTATAAAGGCAACATAAGCTTTTTAAGGCAGAGAGCACTCTGTCTTTTTCTTTGTTTAGAATATTTTTCTTATAAAAACGTTTTCAAAATAATTTTTCTATTGAAATTTAAACGTATGTTTCATATGCTGAGAATGGCGGTTCAAAAACTGTTATGTAAGAGAGGTAGATTCCTACATGTAAAAAGAATCGGGGTGATAGTATGTTAAATATTTATTTAACAGACCGAAACGGAAAACTACAAGAGGTTGAGGAAATGCAAAAGGGTTGCTGGATTAATGTACTTCATCCAACGGAAGAAGAAATTCAATATCTAGTACAAACTTTAAATGTAGACTTAGATTTCATTAAAGACCCTTTAGATGATGAAGAACGCTCTCGTATTGAAAAGGAAGACAATAATACCTTAATAATCGTGGATATTCCAACAGTTAGACATGATGAAGAAGGAAATTCGATTTATGACACGATTCCAATAGGTATGATTGTAATGCCAGATTGCTTTGTGACAATTTGTTTAGAAGAAAACCCAATTTTCGAACGCTTTATTAATCAACGTATTAAAGAATTTTATACGTTTAAAAAGACACGCTTTGCACTTCAGCTCTTATATACGATTTCTACTTATTATTTAAGATACTTAAAGCAAATTAACAGAAAAACAATCGATTTAGAGCATCAATTAAATAAGTCGATGAAAAATAAAGAGATTTTCACATTGCTAGGCCTTGAAAAAAGTTTAGTTTACTTTACAACATCATTAAAGGCGAATAAAATTGTAATTCAAAAATTAATGCGTAACAGTACATTTTTAAAAATGTATGAAGACGATCAAGATTTATTAGAAGATGTATTAATTGAAAATAAACAGGCTATTGAAATGGCGGAAATATATAGTCACATTTTAAGTGGAATGATGAATACTTTTAGCTCCGTTATATCAAATAATTTAAATAGTGTTATGAAACTGTTAACGTCTATTACAATCATTTTATCATTACCAACGATGGTTTCTAGTTTCTTTGGAATGAACGTAAAGGTTCCGTTTGAAGGGGAAGCACATGGTTTTGTAATTGTACTCATAATATGTGTAACACTATCTTTCACATTAGCATTTGTTTTTTGGAAGAAACGTTACTTTTAACGAGAAGAAAGCTGCTCTAGCATAGTTATATAACTGCGCTAGAGCAGCTTTTTTGCTATGAAATCGAAAGTTTTGAATAGAATATAACTTATAAAATGTAATGTATATGAAGGAAGTGAATTCCGTATAAGCCTTGTCCAATTCATAAAATGGGGTTAAAATTACATATTGTTAATGAAAAGTTGGAGGAAATACATCATGGAATTGTTTCAATTACCGAAAGCATTCCTGCAAATGAATACAATCTTTATCTCCATATTGATCGAAGCACTTCCTTTTGTGCTCATTGGTGTATTTATTTCAGGATTCATTCAAATGTTTGTGACAGAGGATATGGTAGCAAAATGGATGCCGAAAAACCGTTTTCTGTCTGTTTTAATGGCTACTTTTTTAGGTATGATGTTTCCAGGTTGTGAATGTGGAATCGTTCCGATTGTAAGACGGTTAATCGGAAAAGGGGTTCCACCATATGCCGGGATTGCATTTATGTTAACTGGGCCAATTATTAATCCGGTCGTATTATTTGCAACATACGTTGCCTTTGGAAGTAGTATGCACATGGTATGGTATCGTTCTATCGTAGCGATTATCGTAGCAATTATCGTTGGAATTATATTATCATTTATGTTTAAAGAACATCAATTACGAGATGATCACTTCCCAGAAGTGAATCATAAGCGTCCATTACGTAAAAAAATGTGGGATGTATGTACGCATGCTGTTGAGGAATTTTTCTCGATGGGAAAATATTTAGTATTAGGTGCGTTAATTGCAGCGGCAGTTCAAACGTTCGTACAAACTTCAACACTTCTTGCTATAGGACAAGGGCCGTTCTCTTCACCAGCTGTTATGATGGGACTAGCTTACATTTTATCACTTTGTTCAGAAGCGGATGCGTTTATTGCTTCGTCATTCCAAAGTACATTTTCAACAGCATCACTTGTCGCGTTCCTCGTATATGGACCGATGGTGGATATTAAAAATATGTTTATGATGCTTGCGACATTTAAAACGAAATTTGTAATTGTCGTTACAGTTACAGTTACACTTGTTGTTTATGCAAGCTCACTACTCATTTATGCGATGGGGTGGTAGGTTATGTTTCGAGCATATATATTATTAGGTTTTACAATCTTAATTGCGCAGCTTCATATTTCAGGTAATATTACGAAGTATATCAATATGAAGTATGCCTATTTATCAAAAACAGCAGCTATTATTTTAGGTTTTTTAACGGTCGTTCAAATTATTATCGTTTTCCAAAAAGAACATCAAAAAGAAAAAGAACATCAAAAAGAAAAAGAACAGCACAATTGTGGTTGTGATCATAGCCATTGCGGGCATGATCATTCAAAAGATGAGAATACATGGTGGAAAAAAGCATTTTCGTACTCATTGTTTTGTTTTCCGATTGTCTCAGGGCTGTTTTTCCCGATTGCAACGTTAGATTCAGATATCGTTAAGGCGAAAGGATTTCATTTTCCTGTTGCACAAGCAGAAAGTACAGATCCATTTATGACAAGGCAATTTCTAAGACCTGATACGAGCATTTATTACGGGAAAGAAGGATACCGTGGTGTAATGGAAAAGGGGAAAAAAGAGTTTGTTACGAAAGATAGTATTACTTTAAAAGATGAAGATTTTCTAAAAGGGATGGAAACAATTTATAATTATCCTGGCGAGTTTACTGGGAAAAAATTATCTTTTAAAGGGTTTGTTTTCAAAGATGACTCTTCTCAAAAAGAACAATATTTCTTATTCCGTTTCGGGATTATACATTGTGTAGCGGATTCTGGTGTATATGGTATGTTAGTGAAAAAACCAGAAGGTGTAGAATGGAAAAATGATGATTGGATTCAAGTTGAAGGAGAAATATCAACGGAATTTTATCAGCCATTCCATGCGAATATCCCTGTATTAGAAGTAACGAAATGGAATAAGGTTGAACCGCCAAAAGAACAATATGTATTTAGAGGAGCCGATTGATAACATCGGTTCTTTTTTGTGGACTAAGAGTTCTGAATGTTGTTAATATTAAACGTGTAGTGATAGTAAGCTCATACCGTTCTAGTGTTAATGGGAAATGGAACTCTTACCGAACTTCTTTGCTCCAGCCGAATTTTGTGGTGGGAGTCTTAATGTCTGCAAATAGCGGGTTAAATAATCAAAGAGGTGATAACAATGACTGAAGTAAAAGGGAAAACAGCTAATGAGTCTAGAGTGTTTAAAACGAGCCGAGTATTTCCAACAGATTTAAACGATCATAATACGCTATTTGGTGGGAAGATATTAGCCGAGATGGATATGGTTGCTTCTATTTCAGCAACGAGGCATGCAAGAAAAGAATGTGTCACAGCATCTATGGATTGGGTAGATTTCTTACATCCTGTTCGCTCTTCAGATTGTGTTAGTTATGAATCTTTTGTAATTTGGACGGGTAGAACTTCTATGGAAGTATTTGTGAAGGTAGTAGCAGAAGATTTAATTTCGGGTGAGAAACGTATAGCAGCAACGTCATTTGTTACTTTTGTTGCGCTTAGTAAGGAAAATAATCCGGTTCCTGTGCCGCGAGTTATCCCTGAAACAGAAGAAGAGAAAGAATTACATCGCATTGCAGTGTTACGTGCAGAACAACGCCATATACGTAAGGCGGAGAGTAAGAAAGTAGCTACATTATTAACTTTTTGAGTTGAATATGTAGTCGTTAAAGGTACAATAACAAACGGAAATGTTTTTCATATGAAAAGCGGACACCTAAAAATAGGTGTCCGCTTTTATAGTTTTTTCATCCACATATCATATGACGATAACTACTTAGCAGAAGCAAGCAGCACCGACGATGATTAAGAGGATAAATAATACGACTAATAGCGCGAATCCATTACCATGTGCAAAGCCCATTGTTATTTCCTCCTTTTATTTTAAGATACAACATACAATATGCAAATGAGCTATCGTTTGATATGGACATATATCATGTAATGACATATTTTCTTGAATGATATTGTATTAAAAAAGGGAAGATATAGAAATAACGGTAAGTGGAGGAAGGAAAATATCCATGAAACACTTTTTCGTTGTAATCCTTTGTTTAATAGGTATATTCATTTGGATGAACATCGATGTGGAAATGGGGAAAAAAATGGCTAGTGAATATGAATTAGGGCAAGTTCGATTAGGTGAATTTCAACTATATACGAACGGTGAAGAGTTATATACGAAATTATTTGAGGATATACGTAATGCAGAAAAGTACATATATATCCATTTTTATATTGTAGGTAAAGATGAAATAAGCAAAGAGTTTTTGCAGTTACTCGAGAAAAAGGCATCGAGTGGAGTAGAAGTAAAATTGTCAGTTGATCGAATAGGTGGATATAAGCTGAAGAAAAAGATAATTCGTCAACTAAAAAGCAAAGGTGTCCAGTTTACGTTTAGTAAAAAACCTAAATTGAAACATTTATTCTATTCGTTGCATCAACGAAACCATAGACGCATTGTTACGATTGACGGAAAAGTATCATATATCGGCGGCTTTAACATTGGAAAGGAGTACCTTGGACAAGATCCGAAATTTGGCCCGTGGCGTGATTATCATGTACGAGTTAAGGGGAATGGTGCCACGGATATGGAAAGAAAGTTTGCTGCTGACTGGAAAGAAGATACGGGAGAAAAAATGCCTATACATAAAAGTCTACCTGCAATTGGGCATGTAAAATATCAATATTTATTTTCAGATGGAAAAGGGTTATGGGAAAAATATGGAGCGCTTTTAAAGCAGGCTAAAAAGTCTTTAATTATTGCTACGCCATATTTTGTACCAAGTAAAGAAATGATGAAAGAGTTAAAAGGTGCATTAAACCGAGGTGTCAATGTGAAAATTCTCGTACCATTTAAAAGCGACGCAGTATAGTTAAAACAAGCTGCCTATCCGTATTTGAGAGAGATGAACCATGCTGGAGCGGAGATCTATCAATATCGGAATGGTTTTTTTCACGGGAAAGTAACAATCATTGATGGAGAAATTGTTGATATAGGTACAGCGAATTTTGATAATAGAAGTTTTTATTTAAATTGTGAATCTAACTGTATCATATATGATACAACAGTTGTTGC
The DNA here is from genome assembly GCF_056399205.1 of Bacillus sp. 01N45. Classification (NCBI taxonomy): domain Bacteria; kingdom Bacillati; phylum Bacillota; class Bacilli; order Caryophanales; family Bacillaceae; genus Bacillus; species Bacillus sp. 01N45. The sequence continues at coordinate 118,674 of NZ_JBFTQW010000005.1, read as the reverse complement.
TGACGTATGGAACCGATTAAAAGAAGACTTTCATAAATCAAAAAGATTTTCAGAAGAAGACTTTGAGAAAATTAGTAAGTGGGATTGGTTTTTAGCAAGAATAGCAAATGTTATAGCATCATATTTATAACATATAGACAAAAGAGAAGGGAGGTATTTTCATGGATTGTATGAAAGAATTAATGAGGTATAGTTATATGCTTATTTATAAGGTTGGGGAGTATACAGGAGAGGTAAGAGACGAAGAATTAAAAGAGCTATTACAGCATCATTTACCATATATGTTGCAAGCGTATAATGAACAAGTGAATTTTCAAGAAGGAGAGAATGTACAGCATATAACTTGTGAACCAATTTCATCTCATTTTCATGAAATGGAAAAGGAAACTGATAGTAAATATACAGGGGATATCCATATTGCAACTTGTTATATTTCGCATTTAAAACGGTTAGCACTAAAGTTCGCTCAAGTGGCAGTTGAAGTTGCGAATCCAGAATTCCGCTCGTTCTTAGAAAATTGCTTCCTGAAAATGAATCGTTATGCCTATAGTGTATGGCAATATGTTGTGAAGAAAGAGTATAAGATTAAACATGTATATGAAAATGAGAAGTTTGCATAAGAAACTAAGGCGGAAAGATAGGCGCCTTAGTTTTTTACTTTTCATGGAGAAAAAAGACTAGGTGTACATATCTATTATTAGAAAATTTACAAATATTTACCGTTTATTTACTATTTTTCAATCTTTCCTTTAAAAATAGAGAGTAATATGGGGGTTGTACATATTCTATCTAAAGGAGGAAACGCAAATGAACAAATGGGTTAAATCATTAACTGCTATGGCACTTGCAAGTTCTTTATTAATGGTAGGTTGTAGTAAAGGTGAGGACAAGAAGAAAGAAGACGATACAACAACACAACAAGAGGACAAAAAGGATAAAGAAACAAGTGGAACTGAGAAGTCTACAGATTCTAAAGAAAAGAAATAAAGTGAAACTTTAATCAGTGGGGCATCCCCCACTGATTATTAGTTGAACCAATCGGGCTTTAACGGGCAGTTGATCCCCATCTAACTTCTTTGTTTTTACTGAATTTTGAGGTGGGGTCTTACTGTCCGTTAAAGCGGGGTAAAATAATAATAGAGCTTCCTCTTATATATGAGGAAGCTTTTTTGTTGTAAATTGATTGAGATTATTGAAAAATAGAGGGAGAATGAAATAGGGGGAAAACAAATGAAAGTATGTATATTAGGAGCAACAGGTCGAGTAGGTTCAAATATAATAAAATTAGCATTAAAGGATGCAGCTGAAGTAACTGCATTAGCACGTGATTTAAATAGAATAGAAATACAACATGAAAGGTTACGAGTAATAGAAGGTAATGTACTAAATGAAAATGATATAAAGAAAGCGATAGAAGGAAGCGATATAGTAATTAGTGCACTTGGAACGGATCAAAATGGGACATTGGCGAAGAGTATGCCACATATTATAAAGAAAATGGAAGAAGTAGGGGTTCATAAAATCATTACAATAGGAACAGCAGGTATTTTACAAGCAAGAACAAATCTAAATTTATATCGTTTTCAATCAGCTGAATCAAAAAGGAAAATGACAACAGCAGCAGAAGATCATTTAGCTGCATATAAGATACTTAGTAGTAGTAATTTATGTTGGACGGTCGTTTGTCCGACGCATTTAATAGACGGTGATGTGACAGGAGTGTATCGAACTGAAAAAGATGTATTACCAGAAGGGGGAGCGAAAATAACAGTTGGTGATACAGCACAATTTACGTGGAATCTGTGTAGTGAAAACAAATATGAGAATAGTCGAGTAGGTATTTCATATTAAAAAAACCATCCCGAAATTGGGATGGTTAAAAGATGATATAACATACAAATATGAGAATCATAATGATTTGGAGAATAGCTTTCGCTACTGTGCTGCTTAAAAAACCAACTACAGTAGCAACTCCTACTAGAAAGGCGTCTTTTGGCGCTTTTTTATGCATGAGTTCTGTAATAAATACCGATAAGAACGGTATGATAATTAAACCGAATGGTGGGAAGAAGAAAGATCCGACAATGATAGAAATCATACCGACACGTTCTCCCCATTTAGAACTTCCGTATTTCTTTAAGAAATATCCATTTGCAATAAAATCAGCCACGAAAATAAATAGTGTGAAAATGACTTGAATAATCCAAAAGGAAGTTGTTAGTTCTCCGCCATTTATACCAAAATGGTAAATGAAATATCCAGTCCAAACAGCAAGGATGCCTGGAATGATAGGATAAATAAAGGCGAGAAATGAAACAATGAAACAGGCAATGATACAGATTGTTAATAATACTGTCACTTTATAACTCCTTCTTCGTGTCTAATTTATGTACCGCAATTTTTTTCACTTGATGTCCATCAAGTTCTAGTGCTTTAAATTGAAAACCGGCAAATTCAATGGAATAACCAGCTTCAATATTTAAATCAACTGCTTGAGAGAGGAGCCAGCCTCCAATTGTATCTAAATCGCTATCATCAATATGCAGGCCAAACATATCATTTACTTCAGAAATGAGCACCTTCCCATCTAAAACAGTAAGCTTCGGCGTACGTTTTTCAATCATAGGTGATTCATCCGCATCAAACTCATCTTGAATTTCTCCAATGATTTCTTCAAGAATATCTTCCATTGTTAAAAGTCCAGCAGTACCACCATATTCATCCATAATGATTGCCATCTGAACGCGATTCTTTTGTAGATGTACTAATGTTTTGCGAATTGGAACAGTTTCAAATACAGTTAGTACTGGATGTATGTAAGATTCAAGTGGTTTATGAATGCCTTTCGTTTGATCGTGAAATACTTCTTTCGTATTGATCATACCGATAATATCATCTTTATCTTTTTCGATGATCGGATAGCGTGTATACTTTTCAGTTGCGACGATATCCATATTCTCTTCTAACGTATTTTCAGTAGATAAGCAAATCATTTCTGTACGAGGGACCATAATTTCTTTCGCGACCCGGTCGTCAAATTCAAAAATATTATTTACATATTTATATTCGGTTTGGTTTATTTCGCCGCTTTTGAAACTTTCACCTAAAATGAGTCGTAGTTCCTCTTCAGAATGGGCAAGTTCATTTTCTTTCGCAGGCTCTAAACCGAGTAGTTTTGTGAAAAAGATTGCCGTACTATTAAGTAGCCAAATGAATGGATACATAATTTTATCAAATAAAATAAGTGGTCGTGCAAACTTAAGTGTGATTGCTTCAGCTTTTTGAATGGCGAAAGACTTTGGAACTAATTCACCTAATACAACATGGAAAAATGTAATAACACTAAAAGCAATAATAAAGGATAAAGTATTCGCCATTGTTCCAGTAATATTAATCTTTTCAAAGAGCGGTCGTAGTAAATGTTCCACAGTCGGTTCACCAAGCCAACCAAGCCCTAAAGAAGTAATCGTAATCCCGAGCTGACAAGCTGATAAATAAACATCTAAATTAGATAGGACACTTCTTGCAGCTAAAGCTTGTTTATTGCCTTCATTTGCAAGTTGGTCAATGCGACTTTTTCGTACTTTTACAACAGCGAATTCTGATGCAACGAAAAAGCCGGAAATAAGGATGAGCACAAAGATGAGAAAAATATTTAATATGTCCAAGTGTGTTCTCTATTCCGTAGTTTGGAATAAAGATGTCACCTCCTGCGATTATGTTATACTTTTATAATAAATCCAAACGAAAAGAATAGTCAAAGAAAAAGGGTAAATATTGGTATGTTTCTGCAATAGTTTTTGAATTTGCTGTTATTTTGTCCGCTATACAAAAGGAATAACCCCCTACTTTCATATTATAGAGGGTTATTTCAAATTAAGGTTTTGGAATACTTCTCGTTAAAGCGTATGATTGTTGTTTAACGTGATTTGTCGTCCATAGTGTTTGAAGGAAAGAGAGTATGCAATACGGGATATACAAAAGTAATAAGCTAATTGTAACAATAACAGGTGCATTTCCACCGAATTGAACGACAAATTGCAATAGTCCGCTTGCATGAAAAACGCATTCCATAATAACGAATGAAAGAATAATGGAACCTAGAATAGATTTATGATTCGAAGTAAGCGCTAAAAACAATGTATCTACAAGGAAAGAAGATTGTTTTATTTCATATTCATTGGTGTTACTTAAGAAAGGAACCCACTTTTTTATTGCTTGCATAACGATAATCATGGAAGTACTACCAACGATGATAAAAGATGAGTAGTAAGGAAGCTTTATCAATTTTGCGATGTATAGGAGTAGTAATAAGACCGAACATTGTAATAATACAGTACAAAAAGAGTAGGGTATCCATTTTAATAAATAAGTGAACTTCTTAACCGATTGAGGTGCTTTAAAAAATAAATGGCCGATCCCTAAGCTGATAAAGAATCCAATCGCAAGAGTAAAGGTAAAACGAACAATCGATAAAAAATATATTTCCCATATGTAAGGGAATAACGGTGTTGAATGATTAGAAGTATGAACCATTTGATTTGCTGAGAAAAAGATAGATTCGTGCATCCAATCAATCTTTGGAATTGTCATAGAAGAAAGTTGTGCGAAGTTATGAAAAATGCTTATAAAGCCAGTTATGTATGAGTATTTATGTGTAATGAATAATGCAGGAATAGGACTAATGATAAATATAATGAGAACACCAACGATAAATTTACATATATGTGAGCGCAATAAAGACATGTAATCACCTACTCTTAGAATATTCAGAAAATTCTTATTCTTATTTTAGCTTTTTTCGGCGTAAGTTACAATATATTTTTCTTAAAGAAATTTAGTATTGTAGGGGATATAAGTGAATGAAACGTGAATAAATTATGACAAGAAAATAAATAATTTTCAGAAAAGTAAAATAAATTATTTATTTTTTTCTGAAAATATAATATAGTTATGGCACAGAAAGTATTTTAACATAAGGAGGCTGTTTATGAGGATTAAAGGGAATTATGTGCCGAAAAAGGAAGTTTTATTTTGCTCAAGTTCAATTACGATAGGGGAAGCACTGGAGCATTTAAATAAAACTGGGTATCGTTGTGTACCAGTTTTAGATGAAAAAAAAGAGAAATATTTAGGGAATGTATACAAAGTAGATATTTTAGAATATAAAGGTTCGCTGGAAGAGAGTGTAGTACAATTATTAAACGATAAAGAAGGTTATGTTAGAGAAGATTCTTCGTTCTTTAAAGTATTTTTTACAATAAAAAAATTACCTTATTTATCAGTAGTTGATGAAAATGGAGTCTTTCTTGGAATTTTAACGCATAAAAAGGTTTTCGAGTTATTAGAAGATGCTTGGGGCGTTCATTCTAGTAAATATTCTGTCATGATTGGGACACAAGATTATAATGGGGCCATTCAAAAATTATCGACAGTATTAAAGAAATATACAGGTATCCAAAGTTTAATGACTTTTGATAATGATGCCTTATTAGTTCGGAGAATTATGTTTACATTAGGAGAAGAGTTTAACGACGGTGAATTAGAGACGTTACTGAAAGATTTAGAAGATCACGGATTTAGAGTTGTGTATGTGGAAGAGATGAAAAATCCACGCGAAGTTGAAACGATAGAGTAACATGCAAAAGCCATCTAATTATGTTGGATGGTTTTTGTTATGTTACTTGAATAAAGTTATTTAAAAATAATGATAGGATAAAAGTCGAGATTGTAACAATATTTGTGTAAAAGAATAAAAAATGTAGATAATTTTGATTTTCAAAAAAATCAATTTGAAAATATGTTTTTATTTTTCAACTAAATATGTTACTATATGTGTGATAAAAACAAAGAGGTCTGACAACTATACTCCACGCAATAACACTCTAATGAGTTAAATATTCAAAAAAATCAAAAATTAATAATTAGAGTGAAAATAAGGGGAATGGAGAAATTATGGAGAAAGACACTGCTTTGTAAGGGGCATATTTTATCAGCTTGAGCAGAGAGGAGGATGCATAGCATATTGTGAAAATAGAGATAAACAATGAAAAAGTGCTATGCAAATGAAAAGTATGAAGGGACGTTTAAGGCCAGGTGATACGGTAGCAATCGGTTTAATGTTATTTGCACTATTTTTAGGAGCAGGAAATTTAATTTTCCCACCAGTTTTAGGGCAACAAGCTGGAGAGAATGTTTGGATTGCTACAATTGGATTCCTTGTGACGGGAGTCGGATTACCCCTATTAGCTGTAACAGCTGTCGCGTTTGTAGAGGGGGACTTGAAAGCGCTATCTTCTAGAGTTCACCCAATATTCGCGTTTATTTTCCCATTGATTAGTTATTTAGCAATTGGACCATTTTTCGCGATTCCGCGTACTGGAGCCGTTTCATTTGAAATGGGTATGAAGCCATTTTTATCAGAGGCATTGGTTTCCGAATGGTACATGCTATTTCTTTTCACGATAGTTTTCTTCGGAATAACTTGGTATTTATCATTAAATCCATCTAAATTAGTGGATTGGTTCGGAAAATTTCTTACACCATTGTTAGTATTGATTGTTGCTGTTATTGTTGGAAAGGCAATTATTGATCCAATTGGAGAACCAGCTGCGCCGCTAGCAGCATACAAAGAAAATGCTTTCTTTGGTGGATTTATACAAGGATATTTAACGATGGATGCAATTAGTGCGCTTGTATTTGGAATTGTCGTTGTACAAGTTATCCGTTCTAAAGGAATAAAAGAAAGTAGTCAAGTTGCAAAAATAACAGTAGTATCAGGTATTATTGCAGTACTTGGTTTAACGTTAATTTATTTATCACTTGCTTATCTTGGTTCAACAAGTACATCACTTGGTGTATCAGAGAATGGTGGACTTATTTTAACGAATGTTGTAAATGAGTTATATGGAACAAGTGGTAAAATTTTATTAGGGCTCGTTATTATACTCGCTTGTTTAACAACTTCTGTTGGATTAACATCAGCTTGTGCTGGCTTCTTTACAAACTTATTCCCTAAACTTTCGCATAAAGCGATTGTAACGATGGTATGTGTGTTTAGTTTAATTGTATCTAACCTAGGTTTAACACAATTAATCACAGTTACTTTACCAGTGTTAATGATCATTTATCCAGTTGCAATCGTATTAATCGTACTTTCTTACTTCCATAAATGGATTGGGAAGCGTAATACCATTTATATTGGAGCTATTTTAGGCGCATTGTTAATTAGTTTCTTTAACGGTTTAGAAAGTGCGAACATTAAAATTGACGCGATTTCTAACGTACTACAAATGTTACCATTATATAATGAAGGAATAGGATGGTTAATCCCATCATGTATTGGCGGGATTCTTGGTTTCTTCTTCTATAAATCAAATGAATCAAGTGAACTACAAAAGAAAGGTGCTTAGGCGCCTTTCTTTTTTTAAAGGGGATTTTATTGTTTTGTCTAAGTAATAAATGGGAGGAATGATAAAATGGCTAATTTTGAAGATTTTTTAGCTTTGGATTTACGAATTGGAACTGTAACACATGCAGAGGAATTTAAAGAAGCAAGAGTTCCAGCGATTAAACTAGAAATTGATTTTGGAGAGCTTGGAATTAAGCAGTCAAGTGCTCAAATTACGAAGAGATATACCCCAGAAGATTTAATCGGTCAGCAAATCGTTGCTGTTGTAAATTTTCCGCCAAAACGTGTAGCTGGATTTAAATCAGAAGTGCTTGTTTTAGGGGGAGTACCTGAAGCCGGTGATGTCGTATTACTTCAGCCCAATATGGAATTACCAAATGGAACGAAAATTAGTTAGTGTAAAGGCGGGGGAACATGGATATTGGACGAGAATATTTACAATGTGCTATTTCGAATTTTGAAGCAACAAAGAAACAAGGGGAACGGGTGCTTTCTCAATTATCATATGAACAGATTGAATGGTCTTCTCATGAAGCAACAAATAGTATAGCGGTTATTATAAAGCATCTGCAAGGTAATATGCGTTCTAGATGGACGGATTTTTTAACATCTGATGGTGAAAAAATAAATCGTAACCGAGACGCTGAATTTGAAGATGGTTATCATTCTAAGGAAGAGGTTCTCGCAGCATGGAATGAAGGATGGGAATATGTTTTGAAAACGATGCATGTGCTAACGCCAGAAGATTTATTACAGACGGTATATATTCGCGGTGAAGCACATACTGTCATGCAAGCAATTGAAAGACAAATTTCTCATTATGCTTTGCATATTGGACAGATTATTTACATTGGGAAGATGTTAAAAGAAAATGAGTGGGAATGTCTAAGTATTCCTAGAGGACAGTCTGCACGTTATGTAGAGAAAAAACGTTCAACATAATAATAGGAAAGAAACCGATATAAAATGGGAAATAAGAAAATCACCCAAATAATAGATGGTTCTGTAATCATAAGCATGCTGCCAAAAATAAGTCCGTATATAATAAGAAAGAAATTAAAAAGCGTATTTACAGGGATAAATCGTGAGATGAACACTTGCTGTCGTTTAAAGCAATCACTGTGAAATAAATAAAAGCGGAAGTACGATGTGGCAATAATAAGATCTTTCTTTCGCACAATTCTTTTTTTGCATGTATGACAGATGAATGGTGGTTGCATTTTATTACACTCCATTTTTTATTTTCGTAATAACGTAAGACAAGATTAAGTGCAAGGTGTATATCCCTATATATGCTCCTGATATAAGAAAAAATGGATTTAGTAAAATTCCATGAATGCTTGTCATGAAAACTAAATCTTGTATTAAAACATCATATATATTAATAGAAATAATTGTACCGAGTACATAAAGTGCTAAGTACGCTGAAATATGTAAAGCAACACGGATTGTAGGATGCTTAGCAAGCCGATAAAAAATAAATGATAGTACAATGGGTAATGTTCCTATTAGTAGCTTCAATTCATTTCACCTCATTAACAATATAGCCGGAATTTAGACGGTCTATTCTCTAGAGCTTGTACATAACTTGAAATAGAGAGGGTGATAGTATGAATCGAGGCTTTTTTTATGTGAAGTTCACAAGTGTACGTAAGTTAGTTTTATTTATTATTACTACAGTACTAGCGACTTTTTTTCTTATTAGTATGATGGTAACCTCTATGAAAGAGACAAAGTCAACGTATTTATATAATTGGTTAAATGAGTTATCGATGAATGGTTACATGTACGTTCTTGGGAAAGAGAATCATTATTTTACACAGGAGTATCGAAATTTAAATCAAGATTTTTCAATTTCTTCGTTTCTCTTTTCTATGGCTACGAATATTCGTTTTAATGATGTACGCAGTTTTGTCGGAAAAGAGCTACCTGGTTTTGGAAAGTACGATACAGAAATTGTTATTGCGGGTGAAGGGACAAATTACTCTAACTTACCGATAGAGTCGAGCGTTCCGCTTGAAGAAGTGGTAAAAGAACGAACTGGTGAAGGTGGACAGGCTCAAAAGCCGAATACGAACAAAGAGAAAAAGCAACCGGCTCAAACAACAGGAAAAAGACAAGTTGCGCTTATTTATCATTCGCATAGTTGGGAATCTTATTTGCCGTTACTAAATTTAGCAAACAATCCAAATCCGAATAAAGCAACAAGTTCCGTCACTAATATTTCAATAGTGGGCGATCGATTTCGTGAACAATTAGAAAGTGAAGGGATAGGAGCTACTAACGACAAGACTGATGTCGGCCAAAAATTGATTAGTAAAGGGTTAAATAGTAATAGTTCTTACAAAGTGTCACGGGAAATTGTACAAGAAGCAATGACAGGTAATAAAGAACTGCAGTACTTCTTTGACTTGCATCGTGATAGTGCTCGGAAAAATGTCACGACAAAAGCAATTGGAGATAAATCATATGCAAAGCTTGCTTTCGTAATAGGGAAAGGCAATAAAAATTATGAAAAGAACTTACAATTAGCAACAGCTCTTCATGAGGAAATTAATAAGAAATATCCAGGAGTGAGTCGTGGTGTCATTCAAAAAGGATTCCAAACAGGAAATGGTGTCTACAATCAAGACTTATCAGGACAAGCGATATTAATTGAAGTTGGTGGCGTAGATAATACGGAGGAAGAACTAAATCGATCGATTGATGCCCTTGCTAAAGCATTTGGTGAATATTTCTGGCAGGCAGAAAAGGTGAATGGATAAAATGAAACATAAATTTGTGGGAGAGTCTGAAAAAACGTGAGTGTAAAGCTTGCGTTTTTTGTCATGATGAGACGTCACAGAATAGACATAATTTGTCGTTGTTATAGTAATATCGAAATTTGTCAAATTATACTGGGAGATTTACAAAGGGATTTTCGGGAAAGTAGAGAAAATCTTTTTACAAGGAAAACTTTTTATTATAAAACGGGTAGGGTGATAGAAGTGATTAGGGAGATCAAAATAGAAGATGCAGCACCATTTTTGCAATTAAGTAAGCAATTAGATGAAGAAACGAAATTTATGCTATATGAACCAGGCGAAAGAAAATTTACAGCCGAGCAACAAGAACAAATGATTCATCGCTTTATAGAAAATGAATATGCAACAATATTCGTAGCAGTTGAAGAAGGAAGTATAGTAGGGTTTATTTTAGTGAATGGAAATCATATTCAAAGAAAGAGACATGTAGCAAGTATTGTAATTGGTATTTTGCAAGAGTATAGCGGGCGAGGTATTGGGACGAGATTGTTTAAAGAGGCTGAGAAGTGGGCAAGATTACATGATGTATGGCGTTTAGAATTAACGGTAATGGCCCACAATACAAGAGCTCAGGCACTATATAAAAAAGTTGGATTTGAGAAAGAAGGTGTCAAAAGAGCAGCTCTTATTATCGGTGGAGAGAACATCGATGAGTATGAAATGGCCAAATTATTAAAATAAGAGGTCGTTATATGAAAAAAAGATGGATACTACTTGGTATCGTAGCGATGATACTCATTGTTGGAGTAGCAGGAATCAATTATAAAATGTATAAGGATAAGCAGGCGCGCGAGGTAAATGTGAATAACATATTTCCGAAAGCGAAAGAAACGATTGCCAATATGGATGGTGATATTGCGGTAATTAGTAATCCGAATTCGATGCTTGTGCTTGTGAATAAAAGTAGACGTTTACCAGATGGATACAGACCGCCAGATTTAGTTATTCCGAAAGTGCGCTACTCAAGTGAAGGTGATCAAGAAAAGAAAAAAATGAGGAAAGAAGCAGCAGGGGCGCTAGAGGAAATGTTTCAGCAAGCTGATAAGGAGCATATTTTCTTATTTGCAGTATCGGGATTTAGATCTTTCGATCGACAAAAAGCATTAAATACGATGTATAAAAAGCAAGATGGAGAAGTAAAAACAGCGATGTCGAGTGCGGTTCCTGGTACGAGTGAACATCAAACAGGGCTTGCTATGGATATTACATCTCAAGCTGCTAAGTTTCAGCTAGAGACAATTTTTGGTGAAACGAAAGAAGGGCAGTGGCTGTCTGAAAATGCCCATAAATTTGGGTTTGTAATTCGATATACAAAAGAGAAAGAATCGCTTACGGGCTATCGATATGAACCATGGCACGTAAGGTATGTGGGTAACCCACAAGCTACATATTTATATGAAAATCAGCTGACGCTTGAAGAAGTAACGCAGTGAGCAATTGAGGGGAGAGAAGGATTATGACGGTGTTATATAAGAAAAAAGTACACGCATATGTGACAAGAGAAAAAGAAGGAGTTATGCAACTGCTTGTTTTTAAACATCGTGATATACCTGAAGCTGGTATACAAGTACCAGGGGGAACAGTTGACGAAGGGGAAACGTTAGAAGCAGCAATTTTACGTGAAGTACAGGAAGAGTCTGGATTACGTCATTTATGCATAGAAAGATTCCTAGCCGATTACATCATACTTGTGAAAGAGAAAAAGGAATATCAAAAGCGGCATTTTTTCCACGTAACTTTACTAACAGATGTAAAAGATGATTGGGAACATATTGTAAGTGCCGGTGAGGAAGATCAAGGGTTAGTATTTTGCTACGAATGGATTGATATTGCAAAATGCCCTGCACTAGCTGGGAAACAAGGTGAGTTTTTACATTTGTTAGATGAGGTATATGTAAAGTAATAAAAGAGTCTGAAGCGGAAAATTAATCGTTTCAGACTTTTTTATTTTTCAGGAAATAAAAGGTTTTTACATTGGTAAGTTGAACTCTTTGAAAGGGATTGTAGTTGTATATGCGAGGAGCGGAGAAAATGAAAAAGTAATAGATACACGTTATCAATAAAAGCTTTTAAAGAAGGAGAATGAAGATGGAGATTCAGTTCAATGCTCGATTACAAAAAGAATTAACAATTCATGATATACAAGTAGCGATGGAAGCTGGGCAATTAACTTCAAAAGAATTAGTTATGTATTATCTTCATAGAATCGCGAAATATGATCAAGAAGGGCCAAAAATCAATTCTATTTTAGAAATCAATCCAGACGCTATTTTTATTGCAGAAGCGTTAGATTATGAAAGAAAGACAAAAGGTGGACGGGGACCATTACATGGTATACCTGTTTTACTTAAGGACAATATTGAAACGAATGACTCTATGCATACAAGTGCAGGTACGATTGCCCTGGAACAAAATATAAGTAGTGAAGATGCATTTCTCGTTACGAAACTTCGAGAAGCAGGAGCAGTAATAATAGGAAAAACAAATATGACAGAATTAGCAAATGCAATGTCTTTTGACATGTGGGCTGGATATAGTGCAAGAGGTGGACAAACAATCAATCCATATGGGACGGGCGAGGATGATATGTTTGTTGGTGGCTCTAGTACGGGGGCTGCGATTGCAGTTGCTGCTAACTTTACAGTAGTATCTGTTGGAACGGAAACGGATGCTTCTATTTTAAGCCCGGCTGTTCAAAATTCTGTAGTCGGTATTAAACCGACTGTTGGTCTAATTAGTCGTAGAGGCATTATTCCGTTCACGTATTCGCAAGATACAGCTGGTCCATTTGCTAGAACGGTTACAGACGCTGCTATTTTGCTAGGGAGTTTAACTGGGGTAGACGAGAAGGATGTAGCTACTCATAAAAGTGAAGGTATAGCAGAACATGATTATACAAAATATCTTGATGTTAACGGTTTACATGGAGCAAAGATTGGTGTATATAGCAATGCACCAAAAGATTATTATGAAACTGGTGAATATGATGAAAAATTGTTTAAGGAAGCGATTGAAGTATTGCGTAGTGAGGGAGCAACAGTAGTAGAAAATATTGATATTCCGTCTTTTCATAGAGAATGGAGCTGGGGAGTATCGCTCTATGAATTAAAGCATAGTTTAGATAACTATCTTTCTAAATTACCTTCTACTATGCCAGTACATTCTATTTCAGAGTTAATGGCGTTTAATGAAAACATAGCTGAAAGAGCTTTAAAATATGGACAAACTAAGTTAGAAAGAAGAAAAGATTTTCCTAATACGTTAAGAAATCCAGAATATTTAAATGCAAGATTAGCAGATATATATTTTTCACAAGAACAAGGTATTGATTTTGCACTGAAAAAATATGATCTTGATGTGATTCTATTCCCTTCCTATATCGGCTCGACTATATGTGCGAAAGCAGGTTATCCGTCTATAGCGATACCTGCGGGATATATGGATAACGGAAGACCGTTTGGAATTACTCTTGCAAGCACTGCTTTTTCTGAGGGGACCTTGATTAAACTAGCATACGCTTTTGAACAAGCGACAAAGCATCGGAAAATCCCTAACTTATCATGAATAAAATAAAGTGAAATATCTTTTTTCTCTGTTTTATCATATTTTAATAAGTTAAATGATAAACAAGCAGAGCACAATATAAGGATAGAAGCGAGAATATAAATAGTACGAACACCGAACAGGTCGGTAATAATGCCAACGCTAAGCATAGAAAGACCAGAAGCTGTTGAAAGAAGTGCGCCGTGTGCTGTATACATTTTGGATAATAAAGAAGGAGCGACGCTGGATTGTAAAACCGTCGTTTGAGAAATATCTCTAATTTGATAACATGGCCCCATTAGAACGCATAGAAAAAGCGCAATAAACCCGCTACTTGTCATACCATATAAAAATGTAAGAATACTAAACATAAGGGAGCCTATCGCCATGGAGCGTATTAAATTGTTTTGAATGTATGTACTCATTTTCCACGCTAATATCCCGCCAATTAACGTCCCCGCATAATAACTTGTGTTAATATATCCCCACCATTCTTCTCCTTTATGAAGGGCAGTTGTTACATAAGCCATCGTAATAGCGCCGATCCATATCGTCCCTGCGAAAGTCTCAATTAAGTCCATACATGTAACGGTACGGAGAGAGGGGTTCTGAAATAAGAGTTTCCAACCTTCCAGTAAAGCAGCGCCTTTTGAAGAAGAAGGTTCAATTACTCGTTCAGTATGTATGGAACGTAATGAAACGTGTAGTGCAACACACCCAAAAATTATCAAAATGTTATTCATCATGAGTGTAGAAGTAGCACCGATAAGAAGAACTATAACACTTGTAAATGAATAAGCAGCGGCTTGCGCAATTTGTGTGGAAAAGGAAAAAATATTATTTACTTTTACTAATTGTTCTTTTCGTGTAAGGCGAGGAAGGATACCGTATAATAACGGTGCGCTCCAGCCGCTACATAAAGAAATGAAAAAAATGAAAATGAATAGTGTTACAACGTTTGAGGAAAGGGCTGGGAATAATATCATTAATAAAAATAATAGAACAGTTTTTGTCCATTGTAGTGTGAAAAGTAAGGAATAAGATGAAAAACGATTCATGATAAGTGGTGCAGATGTATTTGCTATAAGATTAGTTATGACTTGTACTAATGGAAAAAGCGCGGTTAATGTAGCTGATTTCGTTGTGATATACATATGAGTTGTAATAATCATGATGTATACGATGTCAGCGAGAGTAATGCATATTTTAGAGCCTAAATAGTAAATTAGTGAACGATTTTGCAATAAGTACACAACCTTCCTGAGGAAAAACCTTCCAATAGTTAGGATAATTATAATTTGAAAGTTGGAATTGTGAAAGAATTTAATTTTTTGTCATTTTTTGAAAGGAAATGTCATGTATAATGAAGAATATATTAATATAGTATTTTATTGATGCTTTTTATAACAGTGAATATGTACAATAGCTTGTAGTAAATGCCCCGGTATAAGAAAGGGCGGATAAACCATTCTTTTCTTCATATACATATAGAAAATGAGAAAGAAAGCGAGGGTTGCATATGGCTGCTTGGGTAATTTGGTTTATAATAGCTGGTATTTTATTTATTGCGGAACTGTTGTCGATTACGTTTTATATGCTTTGGCTTGGAATTGGAGCTGTTGTCGGAGGTCTAATTGCTTTGTTTGCCCCTGAAGCACTACTGTTACAAGTTGTTGCTGGTGCGATTGTAAGTTTAACATTGACTTTCTTTACGAAAAGAATTTCAAAAAACTTTCGAGAAGCAAAAGGTTTTACTGATACAGTAGATTTGCTTGTCGGTAAAAAAGGCATTGTTATGCAAGCGATTACAAATGAAGCGAATGGTATTGTGAAGGTGGATGGAGATACTTGGACAGCTATTGCAGATGATCCAATTGATGTTGGAGAAAAAGTTATTGTTATAAAGAGGAATAGTACTATATTACAAGTTAAAAAGGAGAGTGAATAAATATGGCAGTAGCATTAACATTAACGATTATTTTAGCACTAATTGTTGTTACATTTATCGCGTTAACAATTAAAATTATTCCACAGCAAAAAGTTGGAGTCGTTGAAAGATTTGGTAAGTTTCAACGTGTTATGCAGCCAGGATTAAATTTATTAATCCCGATTGTAGATCGAGTTCGTGTATATCATGACTTACGTATTCAACAAACGAATGTACCACCCCAAAAGGTAATTACGAAAGATAATGTACAAGTAGAGATTGATACAATTATTTTCTATCAAATTGTGGAACCGGAACTTGCGACATATGGTATTTCAAACTATGAATATGGTGTTCGTAACATTACTTCTGCAACGATGCGTCAAATCATTGGTAATATGGAACTGGATGAAACGTTATCAGGTCGTGAAAAAATTTCAACAGAAATTCGCTTAGCACTTGATGAAGCAACAGAAAAATGGGGCGTTCGTATTGAACGTGTTGAAGTTGTTGATATTAATCCGCCGAAAGATGTGCAAGCATCAATGGAAAAACAAATGAAAGCAGAGCGTAATAAACGTGCAATCATTTTAGAAGCTGAAGCTGCAAAACAAGATAAAGTTCTTCGTGCTGAAGGGGAAAAGCAAAGTAAAATCTTAATGGCTGAAGGTGATAAAGAAGCACGTATTCGAGAAGCTGAAGGTATAAAAGAAGCAAAAGAATTAGAAGCGCAAGGGGAAGCAAGAGCGATTGAGGAAATTGCAAAAGCAGAACAAAATCGAATTGAATTACTTCGTGCAGCAGATTTAGATGAACGCGTACTTGCTTATAAATCATTTGAATCATTGATTGAGGTTGCAAAAGGGCCAGCAAATAAAGTCTTTATTCCATCTAATGCAATTGAGACGCTTGGTACTCTCGGGGCCATTGGAGAAATCTTTAAAGAAAAACAAGCGAAGAAATTGCCTTCTTCAGATACACAAAAAGAACAATAAGAGTGAAAAAGAGAAATGGAATGCCGTTTCTCTTTTTGTTTTTATCTAGATAAAAAATATTAGCCTCTTTGCTACTATGAAGATGGATTTTCTTTTCACTTTTAAAAGAATTATAAGTTTAGAGTGCTTGTAATTGTTAAGTGGAATAACTCGTTTATTAAAACGGGTTGAACAACTGTACAGTAATATATTTTTGTAATAGAAAATTCAGAGTATGATATAATGGGATTTTGTGGATATTAAACGAGGGAGTGGAGAAAAAATGCAAATACTGCTAATACGCCACGGAGAATCAGAAGCTGATATCTTAAACGTACATGAAGGGCGAGCTGACTTTGAATTAACAGAAAAAGGAAGACAGCAAATGCAAAGGCTTGTACAGAAAGTGAAAGCAGATTTTCCACCAGATTTCATTTGGGCAAGTACATTAAAGCGTGCTCGTGAAACTGGTGAAACGTTAGCTGAAGGAATTGGATGCCCAATTCAACTAGAAGAGGAATTAATGGAGTTTAATAACGGAGTGCAAGCAGGCTTATCTTTTGAAGAAGCAAAGAAATATCCAGAGCCAAAGTTTCTTCATGACCGTTTTGAAAATGGGGAATCATTTATTGAATTTAGAATGAGAATAGAAGGAATCTTTTCTAAAATCGTGACAGAGAATACGTATGAACGGATAGCAATCGTTGCACACGGTGGTGTAATAAATAGTCTATTACGTGCGTTTTTCAAAATGCCCATTTCAATGGACTATTATTTTAAAATGGGAGATACGGGAATAAGCTTAATTGAAATTGATGGCGAACAAAAAACGGTACATTTCATTAATGATACGAATCATTTGGACGGGATGTAAAGACCCGTGTACAAAGTAGTGTTTTTTGATGTTGACGGTACGCTTTTAAGTGAGATTGATAGAAGTATGCACGAAAGTACAAAAGAAGCGATACAAAGATTAATAGATAAAGGAATTCACGTAGTTGTTACAACAGGGAGACCATATAGCTTATGTTCACAATTTAAAGAGCTGGGCATACATACAATTATTTCTGCAAATGGTGCACATATTAAGTGTAGGGAAACAGTTCTACATAAATCGGTACTTTCAAGTGAAATCGTTCATGATATCTCAGAGTTTGCAGAATTACATGGTCACGGCGTTTCTTATTTTACTGAGGGTTTTACAATGAACGGAATAGCCTCAGATAATGAGCGTGTAATGCAAGCACTTAGCGAGACGTTAAATTTAGGGGAGTACCCTGAAAAAAGCAAGGATTTGTCTGAAGAGATCTATTGTTTATGTTTGTATGCGGATGAAATAGAATCTCAAAAATTTATTGAAAAATACCCAATGCTTACATTCGACCGTTTTCATGGTTATGTCATAAATGTATTGGAAGATAATAAAGTATCGAAGCTCACCGCAATTCAAAAAGTATTGGATCACTTAAACATTTGTAAATCAGAAGCAATTGCTTTTGGTGACGGTGGAAACGATATTGAGATGTTGCAATATGTAGGATTAGGAATTGCGATGGGGAATGGCGGAGAAGTACTAAAAACAAAAGCTGATTTCGTTACAAAGAAGGCGAGTGAAGGTGGTATTTTATTTGCTTTAGAGAATTTTCATGTCGTCTAACATACCTTTATTGGAATAAAGGTATGTTAGGATCTTTAATGTGCTCGCACAATAAAATATGAATTTGCCCACGATGATGATAAAAGTGGGCAACAATTTCAAGTAACCATTCAAAGCGGGAATAAGAAATACCCCAATAAGCAGTCTTCATTTCCGCTAATTCTTCATTGGAATAGGATAAAAAAGTTTTAGAAAGTACATCGTAGCCCTGTAGCATCGTTTTTTGCATTTGCGTAATTGTTTCGGGTGTTTGTTCTTTATAGAAAGTGTGTAGTTGTTTTTCAGTACTACCATTTAAAATGAGTAAATCCGCATGGCAAATCAGAGAAAGGTGTGCACACATTTCAAATAAAGCTCGCTTCGAGTGAATTGGTTGTATTTTTAAACTATCTTCATTATATTGGTTAAGCATTTGAATAGAAGTATCAACAGCAACTTGTAGTTGATGCAATGCAGATTGTACAAACATTGTAATTCTCCTCTTCTCCGTATATAATAGTTTCTTAAGGGTATTATATCATACTCAAAATTCCGAAAATTCTAGTAGTTTGACTAGCATATTGAAAAGTATTATATTGTAAAAGGTCATATGAAACGTGAAATAGAATGGAATGCAATTATTGAGTTAGGAGTTAGACCAATGAGTTTGAAATATGGAAGAGATACAATTATTGAAGTTGACTTAAATGCAGTAAAACATAATGTAAAAGAATTTAAAAAGCGTGTGAATGATGAAAATATTGCAATGATGGCTGCTGTAAAAGCAAATGGGTATGGTCACGGGGCGGTTGAAGTTGCGAAAGCTGCTATTGAAGTAGGAATAGATCAGCTTGCAGTTGCATTTGTAGATGAAGCGATAGAGTTAAGAGAAGCAGGAATTAACGTGCCGATTTTAATTTTAGGTTATACATCAGTAGCAGCTGCGGAAGAGGCAATTCAATATGACGTTATGATGACTGTTTATAGAAGTGAAGATTTACAAGGTATAAATGAAATCGCAAACCGTCTTCAAAAGAAAGCGCAAATTCAAGTGAAAATTGATACAGGAATGAGTCGTATCGGTTTACAAGAAGAAGAGGTTAAACCATTTTTAGAAGAATTAAACCGTATGGAGTATGTAGAGGTAGTAGGAATGTTTACACATTACTCTACGGCAGATGAAATTGATAAATCATATACGAATATGCAAACAAGTTTATTTGAGAAAGCTGTCAATGCAGCAAAAGAATTAGGAATTCATATTCCATATATTCATAGTTCAAATAGTGCAGGTTCAATGGAGCTTAGCAATACATTTCAAAATATGGTTCGTGTAGGTATTGGAATATATGGAATGTATCCTTCAAAAGAGGTAGATCATGCAGTCGTTTCTTTACAGCCTGCGTTGTCATTAAAATCAAAAGTAGCTCATATTAAACATGCGAAGAAGAATCGCGGTGTAAGTTATGGGAATACGTATGTAACGACTGGTGAAGAATGGATTGCAACTGTACCGATTGGCTATGCTGATGGATATAATCGTCAGTTATCTAATAAAGGGCATGCATTAATAAATGGAGTTCGAGTACCTGTTATTGGCCGTGTTTGTATGGATCAACTTATGTTAGACGTTTCAAAAGCAATGCCAGTACAAGTTGGGGATGAAGTAGTATTCTACGGTAAACAAGGTGAAGAAGAAATTGCGGTAGAAGAAGTAGCGGATATGTTAGGTACAATTAACTATGAAGTTACTTGTATGTTAGACAGAAGAATCCCGCGAGTGTATAAAGAAAATAATGAAACGGCTGCTGTCGTAAATATACTAAGAAAGAACTGAATCGTTATGATTCAGTTTTTTTATTTTTGACAAATGAAAAATGTTCTGTTTGTACCGTGTAATTGAATGTTCTTAAAACCTACAGATTCCAATGAAGAAATTATTTCTTCATTGGAATAACAAGCTTCCTCAAAAGAAAAGTCACTTCTTTTCCAATTATTATCTATGTTATGTTGAAATAGTATAAAGTTCATTTCTGCTTTTTTATTTTCTTTATCATATGTAGAATCAATTGTACATACATATTCTTCCGCTGAAATATGAAATGAAGCAATCCAATTTTCAAGAAAACATTTCTCCATATTCATATCAAATACGAATGTACCTTCGCTATGTAATACGGAGTAAACATTATGAAAAACATTTTTTAATTCATCTAATTTTAAAATATGGTTTAAGCTATCGCCAGTAGAGATAACATAGTGAAATAACGAGCATCATCGACGATAAAGGTTGCGTCTGGCGCGTTTTGACGTGCGTATTCAATCATTTGAGCAGAACCATCTATACTAGTTACTAAAAAAGTATTATCAATTAATTTCTTAGTAAGGTGACCAGTCCCGCAGCAAAGATCTAAAATATGAGAATGTGGTGGTGCATATTGTAAAACGAGTTTTTCCAAAAGTAGATAGGAGTGTTCAGCATAATGCCCCCAATGTTTATTATAAATGGATGCGAAAATATCATGATCAGAATAAATTAGTTTTTTACACATATGTATTCACCTCAAGATTCATTACATTATAATAGTCATGCTTCTTTTTCATTTCAAAACCACATTGTGTATATAGTTTTAAAGCGTGGTTATTTTTCGTTTCGACGTCTAATTCAATTGTTGAAATTCCTTTTGTAATAAGGGTATGTACCATATAACTAAGAATATCTTTTCCGTATCCTTTACCTTGATAAGAAGGATGAACGGCGAATCCTGATAGTGTAGTAGATTGTTCTTGCTCAGAAACTGTAATCGTTCCTATCACTTTTTCGTCGATAAGAGCACAGTAAACTTGATAGGAAGGGGAATTCATCATTTTTTGTAACCATGTAGCGGTATTTTTTGCTGAATCTCCAAAAGCTTTACTGGAAATTTCAATAAGATCAAGAAGTGACCCTGAAGATGCAAGAGTAAGCTGTATAGAATTCTTTGTTGTTTTTTGAACTTCTTTAGCTTTGAACTCCATACTATATTCACTATATAAATAAGGTAACTTCATATGTCTTGCAAATTCTTTCCCAGAAGCAGAATCCCCATTCATAATAAGAAGAGCTTCATCTGCCGCTCTTATTCGTATTTCTTTCATTGCGGTTTGTAAAAGAGTAGTGCCTATATGTTGTTTCCTATAGTTCGGATGAACAAACCCTATTAACTCCAGTTTTGTCGGTCTTTCAAAATCATACATACTTAATGCACCGATTAATTGAGTATTATCATAAAATAGGAAATCATATACCTCTTCATTATTGCGAGCAGTTAAAAAGTTTATATGTAAATCTGATGAGTAATCAATTTGATCGTGTTGCCCACAAATATGAGCTAAATTTTTCATTTGCTGAATTTCGTTTGCTATTAAAGATTTCTTTTGTTCAATATTCATTTCATAACCCCTCTCATTCGTATTTAAAAATAGGATGGATGACTAAGCCACTTTTTTAACTCCACACTGCCCTGAACAGATAATAACCGGTACAAATATCGATAGGGAGGTCTACATTCTGCAAGATGAGGAAGGGGCATAATGGTTTCGTAACCTTGTTTAAAAGCATGTGCCTCTTTTTCTGTAAACACATATTCTAAGCCGATAAAATCAAACTCCCGGGGAGCAACGGCATAGGCTTCTGTATCTACTAATCCCGTAATAGTTGTACCATCTGATAAAAACTGAGTAGGGTCCATATCAATTAAAACGAGCGTTGATTCCTTTGGTGCTGGTAAGGAAGAAAGTTGTGATTCAAAAGTAGGAAATGCATTTTGTATGCTTTCATTATCGGAATAAAACATATTCACAAGCTCTTTACTCACATTTAAAATGTGTGATTGGAATTCATCTAGTGTAATTTGGAAGGAACCTGACACATTTCCTATGTAATCGGCTTTAAATGTATGTATTTCTGCAAGCCCTTTTCCTAGACTGAATAAAATAGAATCTGGTTGCCCGATAAAAGATTGAACTGTGTTACCTACTAACTTTTCGGCTACAACGAATTCACGGCCATTTAAAATATGTTTTTCTAATATTGTTGGGATAGGAAGATTAGTATGTTCTTGCAGCAATGTATGTACAGCTTTTAAATGATGTACGTTCCTTGGATCAATTCCAAATAGGTTTTTACATCCCCACCAAAAATCATTATTTGGCTCTTCATTCATTTTAGAAGAACGAACGATGACTTCTGCATCTTCTGTTCGGACGAGAAACACATCGCTTGCATGGTCTTCATAACCTGGGTGTAAAGCTTGAATAGATAAAATAGGTGAAGTGAATAGTTGGTGTAGCATGAAGTTACCTCTTTTTCTGTAAATTCTATAAATTCATTATATAACAGAATATGTTCCAAGTGGATAATGATGAGGACAACTTAGAACTTAAATAAATTTATAGTGAGAAATCAGTGTGGAAATTATATTTTTCTACTTTTGTATGAATTATCAAAATAATGTTTCTGATGATAAATCTGTAAAAATGCCTGAATATAACTCCCGTATTTTTCAATAAATGAAAGGTTAAGCATACTTTTATAAGAGTTATAATGTAGGTTATGAAAAATATTTCTCAATAATAAAATGAAGTGAAAAATATGAAGAAGTAGAATAGATTCCTTTATAATAGTTTTAAATTAATTAATATAATTAACTATTAATATTGTTAGATAGGAGAGAATATGATGGCAAATGTACTCGTAATAAATTTTCCCGGAGAAGGTCATATAAATCCGACTTTAGCTATTGTAAGTGAGTTAATTCGGCGAGGGGAGACAGTTGTTTCGTATTGTATTGGAGATTATAGAAAGAAGATTGAAGCAACAGGTGCAGAATTCCGAGTGTTTGAGAATTTCCTCTCTCAAATTAATATTATGGAACGAGTAAATGAAGGTGGGAGTCCTTTGACGATGCTATCTCATATGATTGAAGCATCAGAGCGTATTGTGACTCAAATTGTAGAAGAAACAAAAGGGGAAAAGTACGATTACTTGCTATACGATAATCATTTTCCCGTAGGACGTATTATAGCCAATATTTTAAAATTACCTAGCGTTTCTTCTTGTACAACATTTGCTTTTAATCAGTACATTAATTTTAATGATGAACAAGAATCAAGACAAGTAGATGAAACGAATCCGTTATATCAATCTTGTTTAGCGGGAATGGAAAAATGGAATAGGCAGTATGGAATGAAATGTAATAGTATGATATTATGAATCATCCTGGTGATATTACTATTGTATATACTTCAAAAGAATACCAGCCGCGTTCAGATGTATTCGATGAATCGTATAAGTTTGTCGGCCCATCAATTGCTACTCGAAAAGAAGTAGACAGCTTTTCTATGGAAGATTTAAAAGATGAAAAATTGATTTTCATTTCTATGGGAACAGTTTTTAATGAACAACCTGAACTATATGAAAAATGTTTTGAAGCGTTTAAAGATGTAGAAGCGACAGTCGTATTAGTTGTTGGTAAGAAGATAAATTTAAATCAATTTGAAAACATTCCGAATAACTTTAAGTTGTATAATTACGTACCGCAATTAGAAATATTACAGCATGCTGATGTATTCGTGACACACGGTGGTATGAATAGTTCGAGTGAAGCACTATATTACGGTGTCCCGTTAGTTGTAATTCCGGTAACAGGAGATCAGCCTTTAGTTGCGCAACGAGTGAGTGAAGTAGGGGCTGGAATAAGGATTAATCGTAAAGAATTAAGTTCTGAATTGTTACGTGAGACTGTAGAAAAAGTAATGGATGATGTGACATTTAAAGAAAATAGTCGTAAAGTTGGTGAGTCCCTTAGAAATGCTGGTGGGTATAATAGGGCAGTTGATGAAATATTAAAAATGAAAATGAATTCATACTTAAAACTTAAATAAATGTTTGGAGCACACTTACTGTAATACGTAAGTGTGTTTCTGTAAATAAATTACATAAAAAATCACTGTAAAGGTGAAACTTTTGTGTATATAAACTCATATCTTTGAATTAGTAGTAAAATTACGTTAAAATAATACTAAGAAAATATATAAGTTTTGGGGGTAATGAATGAAAAGAGTATTTGAATACGTATTATTAACAATTGGATCGATTATTGTAGCGGGTTCATTAGAGCTTATTTTAGCACCTAATGGCTTAGTAGATGGTGGGGTAACGGCCATTGCTATTATGGCAAATAAAGTTGCTGGATTACCGCTTTACGGAGTGTTTTTAGGACTTAATATTCCTATCCTGCTATTTACCGCAAAAGTAATGGGGAAGAAGTTCTTCATCCGTACATCTTATGCAAATGTAGTTACAACACTTGGATTAATCTATTTAAAACCATTTCCGGCGATTACAACTTCTGAATTATTAATTGTACTTTATGGTGGCGTACTGTTTGGAATAGGCGTTGGGATTGTTGTTAAAATGGGTGGCGCAATAGATGGATCAGAAATGTTAGCGGTTTGGATGAACAAACACTTTAAAGTACCGATTAGTACATTTTTACTTGCTGTAAATGCAGTTATTTTCACATTTGTAGCGATTTTATTTTCAATCGAACAAGCGATGTTCTCATTAGCAATTTTCTATATTGTTACGAAGATGATTGATTTCATATTAGATGGTATTAACCAAGGAAAGAGCGTCATGATTATTTCTGGTAAAAATAAAGAAATAGGCGATCTGCTTATGAAAGAATTGCAATTATCCGTTACGTATCTACATGGAGAAGGTGGTTTTTTAGGAGAACATAAGAGAATCATTTATTGTATTACAAACCGTTTCATTTATCCAAAAATGAAAGATCTCGTTCTCTCTGTAGATCCAACTGCTATCATTGAAGCTTCCTATTCAACAGAAACAACTGGTGTTAAGCGGCCAGGAAGGGCAGCGAGATCAGAAAAATAGTGAATGAAAATAGCTCCACGTAAGTATAACTTACGTGGAGCTATTCTTATTTAGGGAACCAGGCCTTTCTCAGTAATTGAACTACAGTTTCGATACGATCCTCTGGAATACTGCCAAAACCGAGCAATACATACGATTCATCCATTACATTATGAACAGAATCGTATGTGGAGAGAGGGTATAACTTAATACGTTCTTTTGCGGCTGCATGAATAAGTTCTTGTTCATTCATCCCGTTATGAACGTGAAGTACAATATGAAGTCCGGATTGTTCACCGAGTATATGAACGTTATTTCCCATCTCGTTTGTAATAGATTTAATTAAAGAAATATGTTTTCTTTTATATAACGTCCGACTTCGGTTAATATGACGTTCCCAATCACCATTTTGAATAAAGGTGGCAAAGGTAAGTTGCTGCAGCGTAGAAACAGTTTGTTTAAACATACCACCAAGCTCTTCATAGGCTCTTAACAGATGAGGTGGTAAAACAATATATCCCATTCGTAAAGAAGGTAAAAAAGATTTCGAGAAAGTTCCCATATAAATAACACGTTCATTTGCATCTAGTCCTTGTAAAGAAGGAATAGGTTTTCCTATATAACGGAATTCCCCGTCGTAATCATCTTCAATAATATAGCCCTTACAATCATTCGCCCATTTTAATAACTCGAGTCTTCTAGATAATGGCATAATGATTCCAAGTGGAAATTGGTGAGATGGAGTGACATACGCTACATTGCAACCCGATTCACGTAAAGCGGAAATATGAATTCCTTTATCATCTAAAGGGATGGGGTGAACGGTAAGACCAGAACTTTGAATCATAGCAGGAATACGGTGAAATCCAGGGTTTTCGATTCCGAATTCCTTTTTTGAACCAAGTAGTTGAAGTAGTAGCCAAAGAAGAGGCTGCGTACCTGCTCCAATAATAATTTGATCAGGTGAAGAATGTACCCCGCGAGCATGATATAAATACTTTGAAATATGTTCTCGTAGAACGAGCTCACCTTGTGGATCTTCCTTAGCAAATAATTCATTTTCATACTGAAATAAAGTTTCGTGTATTGCTCTTTTCCAGTTTGTTATCGGAAAAGCTTTTTGATCAATAAGTCCTTGACTACAATCATAATCATATTGTTCGTTTTCTTTATTGTTAGCAATGTTTGACGCAATTTGCTGTTTCTTTTGAATGACATCCATATCAACTTCTGCAACAAAAATCCCACGTTTCGGTTTGCTTTCTACATACCCTTCAGCTAGTAATTGTTGATAAGCGGATTCCACTGTAATACGGCTCACATTAAGTTGTACTGCTAAATTTCTGTGAGAAGGAAGGCGTGTACCGGCACATAGTGATCCATGAGAGATTTCTCGTTTCATATATTCATAAATTTGTAAGTAAAGGGGTGTTTTACTTTGTAATAATAATGGGATAGTCAGATCCATTCGTAGACGCTCCTTTTCATACTGGCCTTATAAAAAAGGATAAAACTGTCACTTAAGCTAAGGGCAGTGGCTTTCTATAATGATGATATAACATTTAGAAAATTTTATAAATAGTAAGGGGAGAATCAAAATGAATATTAGAGAAGTAGTAACAGAAACGGATTTACATGATGTATTTCCCGTATTACAGCAGTTACGAACGAAACTTTCAAGAGAAGAAGCAAGTTCTTTGTTTCAAAAAATGAAAGAAGAGAATTATAAACTATTTTCGCTACGTAATGAAGAGGATGAAGCAGTTAGTCTAGCCGGTGTAGCGATTTGTACGAATTTTTATAATGAGAAACATGTTTTCGTATATGACCTTGTAACAGCAGAAGCACATCGTTCAAAAGGGTATGGGAATGTATTACTCTCCTATATAGAGAACTGGGGAAAAGAAAACGAATGTGAGTCCATCGTTCTTACATCAGCGTTTCCTAGATTAGACGCTCACCGCTTTTATGAAAGAGAAGGTTATGATAAGGTAAGTTTTTCTTTTTATAAAGAATTATAAAGAAGGATAGGTTCTATATGACATAATATATAGAACCTATTTCATTTAGAAAGGTTTATAATTTATGTTGTTGAATTGTTTTTTTGTAAATAATACAGAGAATGATTGGAGCGCTTACACTTGGAAAAAATAAAGAAACTATCAATCCCTAATGATGTTAGAGTAATCGTAATATCTGATATTCATGGAGAATTACTTCTTTTAAAAGAATTACTACAGAAAGTTAACTTTAAAGATGAAGATTATTTAATTATTAATGGTGATCTTTGTGAGAAAGGAGGAGACAGCATCGGCGTCGTAAACTACGTTATGAATCTTGTAAAGAACAATTCAAATGTTCACGTTGTTGAAGGGAATTGTGAAGTTTTAGTTGATGCGCTTTTAAATGAAAATCCTGGTCTTATCAATTATTTATGTACGAGAAAGCATTCGATTTTTAATGAATGGTTAGAGTGTGTGCATTTCTCTATTCATGAAGGTACGCCTATTCAAAAAGTAAGGGAAGTATTAATGAGCCATTTTTCAAAAGAAATAAAGTGGCTGACAGAATTGCCAACAGCGCTTGAAACAGAAGATTATATCTTTGTACATGCTGGCCTTGATGATAAAGAAGATTGGAAAGAAACAGAGCGCAAAAATGCGATAGCAATGCCAGAGTTTTTCAATAAATCACATAGAGCAAATAAGTATGTAGTTGTCGGTCATTGGCCTGTTGTAAACTATTCAGATAAGGCACCGTCTAACAATCCAGTTATTGATGAGGAGAAAAAGATTATTGCGATTGATGGGGGAAATGCGATTAAAGAAGCAGGACAATTAAACGCATTTATCATTCAAAGGAAACCAGCAGGTGATATGTTTTCTTATACATATGTAGACTATTTTCCAGAATATGAAGTGATAGCAGATTTTAATGCGAATTCAGAAATGCAAGGCGGGGTAACATATCCATATTATTACATAGAGCCGATGGAGAAGGTGCAAGAATACACAATATGCAAGCAAAAGGAAAAGAATACATTACTTTATGTGAAAAATGAATATATTAGGCAGCTTGAGTCAGGTGATTACACAGTGAAAACCGATATTTCTTGTGCACAAATATGTGTAAGGAAAGGGGACATTGTTTCTCTCATTGATGGAAGCTGTTCAGGATATGATTTAGTGAAAAGAGATGGAATAGAAGGCTGGATAGAGAAAGGGATTTTAGTTGAGATAGAAAAAATGAAAAAGAAAACGTTTAGCTGAAATAGGAGGTATAGAACCTCCTATTTTTTTATTACCTTTTTAAATGAGTAGATTGCTTGCTGTCTTTCATAAGTAAGTAAATCGTACTCGGTAAAATGGCAAGCGTCATTCCTAAAATAATTGCGATTATAGCATAACCTCTATACGGAACAGGAACGATAAATGGAAGCCCGGCTAGGAAAATACCTGCTATTATCATTGAAATACTACAAATATTTGAAGCTCTTTTTTCAAGATGTTTATCATTCCATTCCAATGAAACCGTTGATTTACTCGTATCGATTTTGGAACTGAAATAGCCTATTAATATAAATAAAAGCCCTAATGCTAAAAATATTAAATGATCAAGAGGAAGAGTGAAGCCAAGAGCGATGAGAGCAATGACAATATCGACAAAAAATAAAAATAGTAAAATTGTGTTGCCAATCCAAAGGAGAAATTTCTGGTTACTCGCTGCTTTAGATAAAGCTAAAAATAAAAAGAATAAGAAGGTACATATAATTATATTTACGATAACAAAAGTGCTTTTATCCATTGTTGATGTAGGCGTTCCATTGAAGTCCCATTTAGTAACAATACGTAATGGTAAGAAGAAATAGAGAATAATATTTGTTGTAATAATAGTGAGAAATAAAGTAATACTAAATCGATTATTCATTGAATCACCAGCTTTCCACATGAATAATTGGTATCTTATAACAAAATTATACAATATAATAAACGATATTTGTTTTGATTTTTCTGAAAAAACATTATAATTATATATGAAATAAAGAGGAGTGTAGGAGGAAATTATGCAAAACGTAAGAGTAAAAGGGGATAAAGTTACAATTCGTGCAATTGAAGAATCAGATATAAAAACATTATGGGATCTCGTATTTAAAGAAGAAAATCCAGAATGGAAAAAATGGGATGCACCGTATTTTCTGTTTTCAATGCAAGAATACTCGTCTTATAAAGAGAAGATGAAAACTCGTTTAAAAGAGGAACCTCTATCCAATTTAATTATAGAAAATAACGGTCAAATTATAGGGGCAATCGGGTTTTATTGGGAATATAAACCGACGCGTTGGTTAGAGATAGGGCTTGTTATTTATAATCCAAATTACTGGAATGGTGGTTATGGTACAGAGGCGTTAACGTTATATCGAGATTTACTATTTGAAAAGATGGAGATTGGCAGAGTAGGAATCACGACTTGGTCTGGCAATGAACGAATGATGAAAGTAGCGGAGAAAATAGGAATGAGCTTAGAAGGTAGGATGCGAAAATGTCGTTATTATAACGGGACGTACTATGATTCTATTCGAATGGGAATGATTCGTGAAGAATGGGAAGCGTTATATGTAACGAAGGGGTGAGAAAGTATGTACGCTATTATTGCTACATTTGATCGTGTGTTTACTAATAAAATTATAGAATTACAAAATGAAATAACAAATATCATTGGCACAAATCAATTAGCCGGAGTAGAACCTCATATTACATTAGCTGATTACAATGAGGTAGATGTTAACTTATATACTAAGAAATTAGAGGAGTTTGTAGCTGTTCAAGAAAATATGGCTGCAATAAATTTTCCTTCTGTTGGAGTTTTTCCTACTAATGGAACGATCTTTTTAGCACCGACCATTACAGATGAATTGTTAAAACTTCATCATTCTTATCATGATAATTTTAAAACTTTTCATGATAATTTAAATTCATATTATGTACCAGGAAAATGGGTTCCGCATTGCACGATTGCAAATAAGTTACATGCAAATCAGTTTTTAAGTGTAATGGAATATATATATGAAAAATTTGATTATGCAACAGCTTCAATTGAGAAATTAAAATTAATTAAAGTGAATTATGAAAATGGTTCTGCCATTTCTTCTAGTATATTAGCAGAATATAAGTTAAAGAGAATGGAGACAACGAGATGACATATGTAATTAGAGAAATGAAGCAAGAAGATATTCACGCTGTACAATCCGTAGCGAAAATAGCTTGGCATGATACATACGAAAGCATTATTCCGAGAGAGATTCAAGACAGATTTTTAGACGAGGCCTATTCTGATGAAAAAATGAAATATCGTCTTGAAAATACACATTTATTCGTTGCGGAAGAAGAGGGAGAAGTAATTGGCTTTGCGAATTTTTCACCTGTTAGATTGCAAAACGAAGCAGAATTAGGAGCGATTTATTTGTTACCAGATCAGCAAGGGAAAGGGGTAGGAAGTGCTTTATTACAAAAAGGGTTAACGGAATTAAAAGGAATTCGGAAACTATACATTCATGTAGAAGCAGCGAATGAAAAAGGAAAACGTTTTTATGAAGCGAAAGGTTTTGCACAATTAGAGGAATTTGAAGAAGATTTTGAAGGACATATGATGCAGACAGTAAGGATGGTTTTATACGTATAGGGAGGATTAGTAATGAAAATTTTTGATTTTAGTGAAAAAGTGGGAAAGAAAATCTCAGCATTTCAATCTAATTTCATAATGTCAAAAATATTAAACCATAAAGGAAATGTACATATTGGTGCTATGCATTTACGAGAGAATGGAATAATTGGATATCATGAAGCAGTTGTATCACAGCTGCTTCTTATTGTGGATGGAGAAGGATATGTATGCGGAGCAGATAAAGAAAATGTGAAGGTGGAAGCGGGACAGGCTGTGTTTTGGGAGAAGGGCGAATTTCATGAAACGATTACGGAAAAGGGATTGCTGGCAATTGTGATTGAGTCGGAGGAACTTGAACAAGCGATAGTAATGCCTATTAATGAGTGGAGTTGTGAAAAATGTTAGAAAAGGCGAATCGAGAAGAAACGAATGAAATCTTACAGTATGCAGCTCAATCACTTTTTGAAGGGACAAGAGGGAATTGTCGATTAAGTATAGAGAAAGCGATTGAAATTACAAAGCCAATAGTGGAAAAGGGAGCATATTATTTAGTTATTAAAGAAGAAAAGAAAGTAATAGGATGGGTATTAATAGGGGAAAATACAGACTATTTTTCTCGTGAAAAACTTGGATTTATATATGAGTTATACGTTTTTCCAGAATATCGAGGGAAAGGACTGTCGAAAGAACTGATGGAAGCTGGTATTAAGGAATTGAAGGAGACGTATTCAGAAATTCGCTTAAATGTATTTGCCGGGAATTTTGCGAAAGAGATGTACGAAGAGTTTGGTTTTGTTGAAAGACAGGTAATTATGACTTTGAAGTGAGAACAATAGGCTTGAACGGGAGAGGGGAAAGAATGAGAAAAGAAAATGAGTATGTTTCGTATTTACAAAGAGTGTGTCCTGAATTACAAATAAGATCAGCTTATATAAATGAAATTGGCCAAAATAATGATGTATTAATTGTAAATGATAATGTAGTATTCCGTTTTCCGAAATATGAAAAAGGTATTCAAAAACTTCGAATAGAATTAGCTAGTTATGGAGAGGAGTTTTTACAACTATTTTCAGCTCATTATCCTAATTTAGAAGCAGTAAAGGAACGAATGTATTTTTATAAAAGTACATTTGCGCTTCAAGAAGCATTGTTTGGTGTACTAAATAATGATAAAAAAGCCTTTGAAGCTGGATTAGCACAATATGTATAAAAAGCCGATTTCAAATCGGCTTTTTATTATCGGTACATCGTCCACATCCCTATATCTTTAAACCCTAATCGTTTATAAATTCGTCCAGCAGCCGGATTATTATAAAACAAGCAAAGTGTTCGGCCTTCTTTCGTAAAGTCTTGAATCATTTTTTGCAATATGAGTGAAGCAAATCCATTTCCGCGGTAGTTCGGATGCGTACATACGCCAACTACCATAGCGGATAATGAATTTTCAGCAGATGTAGAGGCGGATGCAATAATAGCGCCGTCTTTTTCAATATAGTATGTACGTCCTGTGTTTGTTTCGAGAGCTTGTCTTAATATTTTCTCTGATTCATTAGCAGTCGGAAATTCAACGATGTTACTTCGTAATTGCATTATTCGCTTTACATCATCTAGTGTGGCAAGTTTAATTGTTTCTTGGACAGGTGTAATAGGTAAGTTGTTGTCATTTAGACATTCACAAAAATACATTTCATTTTTGACACCTAGTTGTATGCTCGGAGCGGTTTCAAATCTTTCTACAATAGTTGATTTGCCAGAGAGTTTAAGCGGCTTATAGGCGGAAATAAGTGCCTCATAATCAATGGTAATAAATTCTTCTTTACTATAGGGTATAAATGCATCATGGAAGCGGAGTAAAATCGATTTTAATGTTCCATTCTCTTTAAATACGCCCCATAATTCTTGAAAGTCTGTTTCATAACCGAAAGCTTCTAAATCCCCAATAATAAACAAGTTAAGGGCTGCTTCTTCTTTTAGGTAATCGAATACTTGTTCATGATCTTTCTTTGTTAACTTTCGCATCATAACGAATCGACCTCTTTTTTACTTTTCTAAATATTACAACTTAAGTTTTTTGAAATCAATATAAAATTTTATGTTTAGTTCACCAACTTTCGGAAAAACTAGGAAAGATATGACAAAGGAGGTTATGAACGGTGGATCATCCAATTCAAGGGTTAATGAAAGCGGCAATGGAAAATTTAAAAGAAATGGTCGATGTAAATACGATTGTTGGAGAGCCTGTTCAAACGGCTGACGGTGGTGTGGTGTTAACGGTTTCTAAAGTGGCGTTCGGTTTTGGAGCAGGAGGTTCTGATTTCCAAACGAATGATGGCCAAAGAGCGAACGGTAACCCTGCATTTGGTGGCGGTAGCGCGGGTGGTGTTTCTATTACACCAGTAGCATTTCTTGTAGTGAATAAAGATGGAGTAAATATTCTGCATCTACAAAATGCGACACATTTAGCAGAAAAAATGATTGAATTAGCTCCACAAACAATTGATAAAATTCAATCGATGTTCCAAAAAGATGAAAAGAAAGAGGGAAATCATCATCCTCAAAACCCAGATGAAATCCTTTAAAAACACCTGCTCACGAGCAGGTGTTTTTTCTTGTAATCACTATGTAATAAAACACATGAAATTGTAAATAGTTTTTGAATTTTTTTCTATGTTTCTAAAATTTTTCATGTTAAAATATGCTATAGAATTGAAACATATAAAACGAAGGTGGCTAGGTGCTTTGTCTGGAGGATCTGACCAAGTAAAAAATATGATATATATTAATGGTAATCGTCGGGGTCATTGTTTTATTACATCAGGAATTACGTTTAAAGAGTTTGCAAGTAACATCCCTTCACCGCTTCATCAAGTGTTGCTTTTGAAGCATAACTTTGAATGGACAGATTTTCATTATCATACTTTATTTGAATATGTTGAGGAAGAAAATATACATAAGCTAATTCAAGCAGAGATTGATGAATTTGATGAATTTTGTTGGGTAGATTTTGATGATGCAAGCGATTTAGATGAATTAGAGCCAAAAGAAATTGCAGAGCTTTTATATTTGGCTCACAAAAAAGAACCACTTGCAAGAACATTCTTTCCGCTATTGAAAAATAGATTTGTTTATTTTTCACATGATGACGGATGGTACAACAAAGTGTATTATCGTAGAATTGCTGACTTTGTAGGGATGTTAAGTAAAGTCATTCCTTATAAACTCGGTGCTTTTGGTAAGAAACGTTTTTCTTTGTTCCAAAAATCAAAAATTTTCCCAGCAATTTCGAAAGAAGTGATCATGGGGCTTCTTCCATTAATGGAGGATGGTCTTTATATTGATCTAGCAGGGAAAATTGAGTCAAGAAGAGGTCTTGAAATTCCGGTATATGTAGTTGGTTCGTATGAAAGTACGGATGAGGTGCTAGATAATATCGATGAATTGAAAGAAGAAGCAACAGAGACAGGCTGGCTTATTTTTGATAAGAAAGAACAAGAATGGCAATGGGTTGTGGACTAAGAAAACTTGGCGCATGAAGTCAAGTTTTCTTGTCATTTGAAAGGAGTACAAATGAAGAAATATTATACAATTGTGGGTATTGTAAGTATTATTCTCGTAGCGATTTTACTTATTACTTGTCCGAAAGAATCGGATTTTAAAGTATATGTAGAGGATAAGTATGCATTGAAATGTGATGAGAGTAGTTTTGAATGCACACAAAATGTAGATGGTAAAAAAGAAAAATTACAATTTGAAAGTACAGATGCACGAAATGGTGTATTCTTTATGACTGCAAAGCAAACATTTAAAACAGAAGCTGGTGTTACGAAAGAATATAGCGGAGTAGGAATGTTTGGTACATTTCTTTTTGTTTCAGAGAAGACTTTCTAGTAATAGAAGGTCTTTTTCTTATGCTTATGTTCATATAGATGAAGTAAGACAAGCATAGGAGGGATAGTAATGAAGAATACATGTATCGTTTGCGGTGGTGAGGAGTTTTTTTCCTCAACTTTGTATGCACGTACGAAACAAGATTGGGCATATGCGCCAAACATGTACCGTTTTGAAAAGGTGTTTATTGAACATAGGGATGAAGAAAATTATCCAGTGTTTCAAGAAATTACAGCGAAACATTGCTGTGGATGCGGTCATATTATGTTGTATCACGAATGAACACACCAAGTATAACTTGGTGTGTTTTTTTAAAACGCTGACAAAGAAAGCGGATAGAGTAAAGTAAATAAAACAGAAAAACTACCAAAACCAATTGCTGTATATCCAAGTGTTCTTGCTCCGAAATTGACAGCTAATAAGCCGACTAAAATCGCAAGAGAGCCGAGTGTAACTGGATAAAATGCAATTGAGAAAAGCGAAAGAAATAAAGCGACATAGCCTACCATTGCACCGGTGTTTGTACCTTCTATTTCATTTGCAATTTCTTTACGCTTATGTCTAATTGGTATGCCAGCTGGTGATATTTCAGCTGCATACTCTTCGTGTTTTTCACCACTTTTAAAATGATGATTTCTCTTTCTTCGCATGTACATCCCTCTCTTTCAATTGGGTGTACCTATAGTATCTTACACAAAGAGAAGAACATGAGTATGAGTTAAACCCAAGTAAAGCAAAAATTGGAGAATAAAGATTCCGTTATTAGCTTGTACATCTCCTAATGAAGATAAACAGGAATTTTGGAAAATGATGTAGAATGAAATGAATGATAAAACGTGAAGGCAGGGGAATGTATGACGAAATTTAATTGGCATGAATCAGCAGAGAAAAAATGGGATAGTAGTGCAGAATTTTGGAATCAAAATAGTCAAGAGATGTGGGACAGCGGGAGTAGGAGTACAATTATTCCGTTTTTTGAACAGTATGTGAAGAAAGAAGCTCAGGTGCTCGATGTTGGTTGTGGGGATGGATATGGTACATATAAATTAAGTCGCGCGGGCTATAAAGCAGTTGGAGTAGATTTATCAGAAGTGATGATTCAAAAAGGGAAGGAGCGTGGAGAAGGACCGAATTTATCTTTTATAAAAGGGGATCTTTCTTCCTTACCATTTGAAAATGAGCAATTTGAATCAATTATGGCAATAAATTCTTTAGAATGGACCGAGGAGCCATTACGAGCATTAAATGAGATAAAGCGCGTTTTAAAAAGAGATGGGTATGCATGTATTGCAATTTTAGGACCGACAGCAAAGCCTCGAGAGAACAGTTATCCTCGTTTATATGGCAAAGACGTTGTTTGTAATACGATGATGCCTTGGGAGTTTGAACAGTTAGCGAAAGAACAAGGTTTTGAAGTTGTAGATGGCATCGGTGTATATAAGCGCGGAGTAAATGAGAAGATGCTAGGTCAACTACCTATCGAGTTACAACAATCGTTAACATTCTTATGGGTATTTATGTTAAAAAACGCATAAAGAAATGAAAGAATTTTTAGGGGGTAAATAAGTGCAGAAAATACAAAAAACTGATACAATATCATCAGAACCAATTAAAGGGGGACTAGGGTATATGACAACTACTACAACAGTTAAATCCGATATTGAAATCGCGCAAGAAGCGAGTATGAGGAAGATTCAAGAAATTGCAGCTGAATTAAATATTTTAGAAGATGAATTAGAGCCATACGGGCATTATAAAGGTAAGTTATCTCTTGATATTTTTAAGCGCTTACAGGATGAGAAAGACGGTAAAGTTGTTTTAGTAACAGCGATTAACCCAACTCCAGCTGGAGAAGGTAAATCAACAGTAACAGTTGGTTTAGGTCAAGCTTTTAATAAAATTGGTAAGAAAACAGTAATTGCACTTCGCGAACCATCTCTTGGACCAACGATGGGACTAAAAGGCGGGGCAGCAGGTGGCGGTTTTTCACAGGTTGTACCTATGGAAGACATTAACCTTCACTTTACTGGAGATATTCATGCGATCACAACTGCTAATAACGCGTTAGCGGCGTTTATTGATAATCATATCCAACAAGGGAACACACTTGGAATTGATACGCGTAAAATCGTTTGGAAACGCTGTGTTGACTTAAATGATCGTGCCCTACGTAACGTAGTAATTGGTCTTGGGGGACCAGTTCAAGGTGTACCACGTGAAGACGGTTTTGATATTACAGTAGCATCTGAAATTATGGCCGTATTCTGCCTTGCAACAGATATTCAAGATTTAAAAGCTCGTCTATCTCGCATCGTAGTTGCTTATAACTTTGCAAATCAACCTGTAACGGTTAAAGATTTAGGTGTAGAAGGTGCGTTAACATTATTATTAAAAGACGCATTAAAACCAAACTTAGTGCAAACGTTAGAAAATACACCAGCTATCATTCACGGTGGACCATTTGCGAATATCGCTCACGGTTGTAACAGTGTTATCGCTACAACAATGGCCGCAAAATTAGGTGATTATGTTATTACAGAAGCTGGATTTGGTGCTGATTTAGGTGCAGAGAAGTTTTTAGATATTAAAGCTCGTGCAGCTGGCATTAAACCAGAAGCAGTTGTTATTGTTGCGACTATTCGTGCGCTTAAAATGCATGGCGGCGTAGCAAAAGATCAATTAAAAGAAGAAAATGTAGATGCATTAGCAAAAGGTATGGAAAACTTACAGAAGCATGTTGAAACAATTCAAAGCTTCGGTGTGCCTTTCGTAATTGCAATTAATAAATTTATTACAGATACAGATGCAGAAGTTGCATACTTACAAGATTGGTGCAATGAGCGTGGCTATGCAGTATCCTTAACGGAAGTTTGGGAGAAGGGTGGCCAAGGCGGAGTTGACCTTGCTGAAAAAGTATTAAAAGAAATTGAAAAAGGTGAGAACAACTACGCACCACTTTATGAATTAGAATTACCATTAGAAGAAAAAATCCGTACAATTGCTCAAAAAGTGTATGGTGCAAAAGATATTGAATTTGCTCCGAAAGCACGTAAGCAATTAGCTCAATATGAAGGAGAAGGATGGAGTAACCTACCAATTTGTATGGCTAAAACACAATACTCTCTTTCTGACGATGCAACAAAATTAGGTCGTCCGTCTGACTTTATCGTTACAATTCGTGAGCTAAAACCATCAATTGGTGCAGGGTTTATCGTTGCGTTAACAGGAACAATGTTAACAATGCCAGGCCTTCCAAAACAGCCAGCAGCACTACAAATGGATGTAAATGAAGATGGAAAAGCAGTAGGTTTATTCTAAAAGGTTGTAATTCATCTCGTTTATCTGTAAACTATATATACATCAAGTGGCGCCTTTCCATCGAAAGGCGCCTGTTTTTTGGAGGAAATTATGTTTGATCCAACTGCTTTTGATAATTTAAAAGTAATCGTAGAAGGTGCTGTTTATGATTTTGATTTACATGGAGATATTCTTGTAACAGATCGAAAAGATATGATGAACCTTGCCTCATTAAGTCGTATATACCATATTTCATTTCAATTAACAGAACCGTTCGAACCGGTAGTAAAAGCAACATTTTCACTATCTGTAGATGCAAAGAACTTGTCTGGTGAAATATTGGAAGTACCACAATTTACACCAGGTTGTGAAATGAAGTTAGCATTTTCATTCCCGATAGAAAAGCCAGAGGTAGTGTGTGAAGAAATTGAAAATTTCATGCATTCTATATGGGGAAAAGAAAGAATGATTACGCAGAAAATTTCATACGAATATAATAAGCAAGCGATTTCATATCATAATAAGGTAGAGGTTATATTTCAAAAAGCGATTACAGAAGACCATGTTGATGATTTAATAGCTGTTATTTCACACATGATAGAAACGGTGCGAACAATACAACATTTTCTTCAAAAATAGAGATAAAGGAGAAAAACAAATGATAAAAGATATGCAACCATTTTTACAACAAGCTTGGGAGAAGGCTGGTTTTAAAGAATTAACTGAAATTCAAAAACAAGCGATTCCAACTATTTTAGAAGGACAAGACGTTATAGCTGAATCTCCAACTGGAACAGGAAAAACATTAGCGTACTTATTACCCCTTTTACATAAAATTAATCCTGAAGTAAAACAACCACAAGTTGTTGTTTTAGCGCCAACACGTGAGCTTGTAATGCAAATTCACGAAGAGGTTCAAAAGTTTACAGCAGGGACTGAAATTTCAGGGGCATCTTTAATTGGTGGTGCAGATATTAAGCGCCAAGTTGAAAAATTAAAGAAACATCCGAGAGTAATTGTCGGTTCACCAGGACGTATTTTAGAATTAATTCGAATGAAAAAGCTAAAGATGCATGAAGTAAAAACGATTGTATTTGATGAGTTTGATCAAATTGTAAAACAAAAGATGATGGGCGCAGTACAAGATGTAATTAAATCTACAATGCGAGATCGTCAATTAGTATTCTTCTCGGCGACAATTACAAAAGCGGCAGAAGATGCTGCACGTGATTTAGCAGTTGAACCACAATTAGTACGTATAACACGTGCAGAGTCAAAAAGCTTAGTTGAGCATACGTATATCATTTGTGAGCGACGCGAAAAAAATGATTACGTAAGAAGAATTATGCATATGGGCGATGTAAAAGCAGTTGCTTTCTTAAATGACCCATTCCGTTTAGATGAAATTACTCAGAAATTGCAATTCCGTAAAATGAAAGCAGCGGCTCTTCATGCAGAGGCAAGTAAGCAAGAGCGTGAAGCAACGATGCGTGCTTTCCGCGGCGGGAAATTAGAAATTCTACTTGCTACTGATATTGCAGCACGCGGTATTGATATCGATGATTTAACACATGTAATCCACTTGGAGTTACCAGACACAGTAGACCAATATATTCACCGCTCAGGACGTACAGGACGTATGGGTAAAGAAGGAACAGTCGTTTCTCTTGTAACACAACAAGAAGAGCGTAAATTACTTCAATTTGCAAAAAAACTAGGCATCGTATTTACGAAGCAAGAAATGTTCAACGGATCATTTGTAGAAACGAAACCGAAAGCACCAAAGAAAAAGAAACCAGCATTTACTGGGAAGAAAAAGCCTAGATAAATAAAGAGAAAGACGTAACTATTTGTAGTTACGTCTTTTTTGTTTGTAATTGAATGAAAGAGGAATAATAATAGTACCTGTAGAAACCTACATAGAATATAAAAACCATTAGGGGGAAATGAAATGATTCATAAAGTTGGACAAATTATGTTATATGTAAACAATCAAGAAGAGGCAGTACATTTTTGGACGGAAAAGGTAGGGTTTCATGTAGTTGCAGAGGAAGATAATAAGCAAGGAATGAGATGGGTTGAGATTGCTCCGACTAGCGGTGCAGAAACGAGCATTATATTACATAATAAAGAAGTGATTTCTAAGATGAGCCCAGAATTAAATCTTGGTACACCATCTTTAATGTTCTTCTCAGAAAATCTTGATCAATTATATACAGATTTAAAAAATAAAAATGTTACTGTTGGTGAAATGGTAACAATGCCTTCTGGTAAAGTATTTAACTTTGCTGATAGTGAAGAGAATTATTTTGCGGTTATGGAAAAGAACAAATAATAATATTGCTATGTGAAAATCCCCCTCAAATATATTGAGGGGGATTACATGTTTGAAGTGGATTTTTCATTAGAGAGTTGATTAATAAAAAATGCCCCTTTTTCAATAGCTGTTTCAATATAACCAACGATTTGATCGAACGTAAATACTTGTAAGTTTTCATGTAAATGTTGCTCTGGATACAACATATCTTCAAAAAGATACTTTCGAAAAGCTAAAACGTTTTCTTTAGAAACCTCTTCAATATCTATAATGTGAGCCTCTTGATTGAGAAGAGAGAAGAGCCGTTGTTCTTTATCGTAATGATAAAGTAATTTTGCGTTCAATAATTTAAAGTCGTTGTAGTACATAGGCGCGATAGTTTCGTCATTTTCGATTCTGTTTTTAAGCCAAGGTAGAAAAAAGCCGCTTAGCCAATTATCATCGGCAATGAGGTGGGTGCAATAGCCTAGGAGAAAAGGGGACTCCATATAATCTTTATATTTATGAATAAATGATCCATAATCAATTCGTCTCGTATAGTCTTTTGTTGAGCCGGCGTAAAAATGTGAGGTGACTTTTTCTATCTTTGAATGCACAGCATCGGGGGCTACGCCTCCAAGTATAAAAGAAGTTTTATCTTGAATCGATAATTTCTCGGCAATCCTGTTAGCGATAATAGCATGCATAATTCGTGATCCCATGAATGACACCTCGGTTTCAAGTATTCATTTCAGGAAGGGGACTGAACAGTTAGTATTACTTTCCCTGTACTTTTTCTACTTTCGACCCATTCATGTGCTTTCCCTGCATCTTGAAGTGGAAAAGATTTCGCAGCTTTCATTTTCAGACGGCCATCACGTAAATAACGGAAAACTTCATTTGCAGTTTTTTGGAGTAGTTCAGGACGTTTTTTTCGTGTAGTACCAAAACTAAAACCGAGTATAGAGCGGCAACTTGCGTGTAAATCTTTCGTTTGGAAGTTACCAATTTCACCGCTTGCATTTCCGAAATGAACGAGGCGACCATAATAAGCAAGACATTTTAAACTTCTTTCCGAAACCGTTCCAGAAATAGAATCTAAAATTACATCAACCCCTTCACCGTTGGTCAGCTCATTGACTTTCTCTACAAAATCTACATCTTGACGACAAATAACATAATCAGCTCCAGCGTCTAAAGCGATTTTACTTTTCGCTTCATTTCCGACAGTACCGATAACAGTTCCAGCCCCTAATAGTTTAGCGATTTGAATTGCTGTCGTACCAATCCCACCAGCCGCTGCATGAATGAGTACAGACTCATCTTGTTGAAGCCTTGCTACATTTGCGAGTAAATTATAGCTTGTAAAAGATACAATCGGACAAGCAGCTGCAGTTTGAAAATCGACTTCATCAGGCAAAGCAAAAGTAAGGTTTTCGTTTGCGACAACGTATTCTGCGTAAGAGCCATCTTGAGGAAAAGCAATGACACGTTGTCCAGGATAAATATTTTTCACATGAGAACCGACTCGTTCTACAACACCAGCGGCATCTATCCCTGGTATAAAAGGTAGTGCTTTATTTCCTTTTTTACCATAACGGGATTTAATATCGGCGAAATTTATACTAGTAGCAACAACGCGAATCAAAACTTGATCTTTTGAAATAGCCGGCATATCCACATCTGTATATTTCATCACTTCAGGACCACCGAACGACGTTACAATGATAGCTTTCATTATATATCCTCCTAAATTTGACTATATAAATCATTTTAAATGTTCATTAGAAATTGGAAAATTATATAATAGTTATGTGTGATTATAAGTGAAGCTTATGAACATATTGAATCATTATATTGTGATTATAAGTGAAGCTTATGAACATATTGAATCATTATATTAATCTATATAAAAAAACTTTTGAAAAAATCGAACGAAATGTCAATTACTTGCCAATATATAGTGTAAGACAAAGGAGGGATGGTATGTGAAGGGTGAAACAGAGTATACAGATTTGATCCAATTAACTTTATCAGGCAATAAAGAAGCATATAGCAAGTTGTATGATAAAACGATTCAAGAAGTATATAAAACAGCACATTTTTTAATTGAAGATAAAACGGATGTAGATGATGTCGTTCAAGAAATATACATACAGTTATATGAATCGCTTCGTAAGTATGATAGCAAGAAGCCATTTAGACCTTGGCTAATTGGGCTTACGATTAAACAAATTCATTCTTATAGAAGAAAGAGGTGGATGCGACTACGAATTATAAAAAAAGCAGAAGAGCAAAGAAAACCAGTACAAATTGATTTTTCTAGCGATGTTGTAAGTAAAATATCAAATCAAAAATTAATCGAACTCATTCATAAGTTACCGTATAAATTGAAACAAGTTATTATCTTAAGATACTTACACGATTACTCTCAAGAAGAAGTAGCACAAATATTACATATTCCAATCGGTACAGTGAAGTCTAGAATTCATGCGGCACTAAAGAAACTACGTCAAAAAGAGCAAGTAGAAGAAATCTTTTTAGGAGAGGTAGGGAATGTGAAATGAGTTTAGATTGTAGAGTTAGAAAATCTATACAAGAAGAAGCGAAGGGGATTATTGCCCCGCCGGGGTTAAAAGAAAAAGTAATCGTTCAAATAAAAATGAATCACGGCGGGAGTAAGATGAAGAAACGCCTTATTGCAGGAGTGCTTGCAGCAGCATTTTTAATCCCAACGACTGGTTTTGCTTACCAATCTATTATGGCGGATGGTATATACGGGTCGTTTGAGAACTTAAAAAAACATGCCGGAGCGATGACATTAGAAGCGTATATGCGTTTTAATGCAAAGTTATCAGAAGCGAAAGACGAAATGGGTGCGAAGGAATATGAAGAGTTTACAAAAGAACTAAAGAAATTAACAAATGCAAAGCTTGCGTACGGGGATTCGAACGGTAATATTGATTATGATCAATTATCACCAGAAAAAAGAGAAGAAATGAAAAAGGTAAGTATGGGCCTTCAACCATACTTTGATAGATTAAATGGTCATAAATCTAGTAAAGAAATATTAACGCAAGAAGAGTTTGACCGTTATGTGGAAGCTTTAATGACATATGAAATCGTACAAGTAAAGACAAAATCAACTGGTGGGATGAAAGTAGAAGAAGTACCTGAGGCGTATAAAGAAAGATTTATTAATGCGGAGCAGTTTATGGAGTATGTAGATGAAAAGGTGAGATAAGTAAAAAGCTCAAAGCCTAAGCTCTGAGCTTTTTTATTGAAACGTAAAATTATTAACCACCTATTCCTTTTGCTAGCGATAAGAAATATACAAATACTAGTATTACTGCATTTAATGCTGTACCACCTATTCCGAATAACCAATTCTTTGATGCGATTGCAAAAATAATACCGAGTAATGAAAGTATAGCTAGAATCACAATAATTAAAGTTAAGTTTGCATTAGGTCCTCTTAAAATAAAGAAAGAACATATACTTGCAAGAAACGTTAGAAACGAGAAAGCACCTAATTTATACATAATAAGTCTCCTCTGGATAAAATGCATTGTGATCTAAATACAACCAATTTAATTTTAACATAATTCCCCTTTTTGTTTATATCGGCTTTTACAATTAATATCAGATTTATAAACAAACTGACCTAATTAGCAACACTTAAAAAAT
Organism: Bacillus sp. 01N45; assembly: GCF_056399205.1. Classification (NCBI taxonomy): domain Bacteria; kingdom Bacillati; phylum Bacillota; class Bacilli; order Caryophanales; family Bacillaceae; genus Bacillus; species Bacillus sp. 01N45. The sequence continues at coordinate 74,631 of NZ_JBFTQW010000005.1, read as the reverse complement.
GGTTATCAATTATATTTTTTCATATTTGCAGTATCTTTTTGTATAAAACAATCTAAAAGTGAATAACCAGCTATTAAACTAATTATCGTAACAAAAGTTGTATTTATAAGAATAATATTAGCTAAATAAGGTAAGTATTGGCCAAGTGGTGAAAAGAGTAGAGCTGGGGAAAAGGAAATTAATATTGTAGGCACTGTAATAGCGATAAACTTATCCGGTTGAAAGCTCCAGTTTTGTTTACTCGTTTCGCGATTAATCGATTGAAGGAATCGTAATAATATGCCAACTATAAGAGGGAAGATTGTAAAGTAGAATAATCTTGGATAAACGTTAAAATTCACCTGCGCATCTGTATCTAAATAAAATTGAATTTTCACTCCGACAAATAATAATAAGACGATAAATAATGTAAAGCAGAGGTATAGCATTACTTTTTGCATTGCATTCCACCATCCTTTACTCAAAATATATTCAAAGAAAAAAGAGATATACAATAACTACTGTTGTATATCTCTTCTTTTACGGTTATTTAATAGTGGAGTTTGCTTTTTCTTGCTTCGTGAAATAATCAATAATGCCCATAGCGCTAATTTCTATATCTAGATGTAAAATGTTGTAAACAGAATGATCTGATGGAACGTTTAACTTTGTAAGATGAGAAGAGATCTTATCCATTAATACAGTTTGTAAAGCTTTAGTCGCTTCATTGAAATCCGTGTACTGTTTAAAGATCTCTTTTCCAGTATGAACGAAAATAGGTAGCCAATGTTCCAGTTGGTTATATACTTCTGTAACATTAGAGGATGCACCGTAATGACCGAAATAAATAGTATCTACATTCATACTTTGAATGTGATTTTTAGAAGCAATCATCGCATCTGGTTGGAATTGTGAAGGGGACGTTGATGGTAAATATAGTTCGACACCAAGGTCTGCGAGTTCTCTATAATAAATTCCAATTGTATCGCCAGTAAAAATGCCGTTTGTTAATGAATCGTGAATGCTAATATGGTGTTTAGCATGTCCCGGTGTATCGTAAAATGTAAGTGTACGGTCTGCGGCAATTTTTAACGTATCACCATTTTGTACAATATGAACACGTTCTTCTTCTATAGGAAGAATTGGATCAAATAGTTTATCGAAATCTTCTTTGTATACAGCTTTTGCGCCTAAAATGAGTTTTGTTGGATCAATCATATGACGAGCACCGCGAGAATGCACATATAAAGTAGCGTTTGGGCATTTTTCCATCATTAAACCAGCAGCACCGGCGTGATCTAAATGAACATGTGTAACGATAATGTTTTTAACTTCGTTTAAATCAATATGTAATTGTTGTAAGCCGTCTAAAATATACGGAAGAGAAGGGGCTGCACAAGTTTCAATTAAAGTAATATCGTCACCTACTAAAACGTACGTACCAGTTCGTTCATTATGTTGTAAATCAAAATCATCAATAAGATATAGGTGAGAAGATAATTGCTCTACTTTTTTCATCATTACCACTCCTTAGTTACTGTATGTTTCTATTATACGCTAAAATAGAAAAAAGGCAGAAAACGAAAGCTCGTCTTCTGCCTTTTTAAAGTGTTATTATTTCGTTTGGTCTTTATTGATAGACATAACGAACAGTCCAACTATGCCACCAACGATTGGAAGCATAATTTCTCCTGCTAAATTAAAGTAGGAGCTTAAAAATAAACCATTTACATCGATTACCCAGCCAATCACATACAATAACATCATATATAGTACGAAATAAAACTCGCGATTTGAAATCGTTTCATGTTGTGCAGTTTTCATAATGAACACCATCCTTTTCTTTTATAATGGAATATAAACTGTCACATTTTGTTCACAATTTAATTGTAAAACTTTCCATCATAAAAGTCTAGTAGTTTGTGTCGAATTTTCGAACAGAAATAAAGCGCTATCATATCGGGGTGTAAGTACGTAATAAGAGCTGTATATTCATGAATGTAGTATAGTATAGTATAAACATAGAATGATAGTGAAGAGAGGGGTAAGGAAAATGACAGTTTATGATTTTTCAGCTAAAACGATAACAGGAGAAGATAAATCGTTAAAAGATTACGAAGGAAAAGCACTTCTTATTGTAAATGTAGCTAGCAAATGTGGTTTTACACCACAATATAAAGGATTACAAGAAGTATATGATAAATATAAAGACCAAGGACTAGAAGTACTCGGTTTCCCTTGTAACCAATTTGGAGGACAAGAACCAGGTACAGAAGCAGATATTACTAGTTTTTGTGAATTAAACTACGGTGTGAATTTTCCGATGTTTGCAAAGGTTGATGTGAAAGGTGATAAGGCACATCCGCTTTATACATACATGACAGAACAAGCTCCAGGTTTACTCGGTATGAAAGCAGTGAAATGGAATTTTACTAAGTTTTTAATTGGAAAAGACGGGAAAGTAGTAGGGCGTTTTGCGCCGCAAACGAAGCCGGTTGATTTAGAGGTTGAGATTGAGAAGGTACTAGGAGAATAACTAGAAGTTTCACTTTATTAAAAAAGCCTCAAAGAACAGGGTAGTTCTTTAAGGCTTTTTCTGTGAACTCACATTAACAAGATTAAATCGCTGAATGGAAGTCATTTGATTTAGGCGGAGAGGCTGCTTTTTTCATAAGAATTTCCCATAAGTGTACGGATTTCTTCCATTCTGCTACGGCCTGTCCCTTTTGATACATAGCGTTCTCATAACTGAAAGTAAGTTGTTGCATATGAGCCGAGTTGTAAAGTGTATCAATGTGGAGAGCATATTCTCGGAATGTTTGACTGTCCCCTCGTGGTATACCAATTCTGCCAAATTGTTTTAAAAGTGCACCGTAAGCTTTGCTATAAACAGCATCATCTTTTCGGTATTTGTAGAAAAGAATAATAAAAAATGTAATCCATTTCATTCTAGTAGCGAAGAGAATGTATCCGATGATACTAATTAGTATCGTAGAGAGGAATACGTACCACCAAGAAAATCTATTTTTGGAATTTGTAAGCTTTTTAGTAGGAGTTTCTTCTGTATCTTCTATTAAACTTTTAAGCTTTGCTTCATTGTTTTTTTTGTACATTTCCGCGTTTTGAGGATTAGTTTCTTCACTATTTTGTAAAGTAGGAGCAGGAGTATTATTTGTGAAATTATAGGGATTGGTAAATCCTTTTGTTGGTTCGAATGGAATCCATCCGTATCCTGGGAAATATACTTCGACCCAAGAGTGTGCGTTATCGTTCGCGATTTTATATACATCCTCACCTTCTGCACCAACTAGTGTGTTATCAAGAGTTCCTTCTGTATAACCTTTTACCCATCGAGCAGGAATCCCAGCAGAACGAAGTAACACAATCATAGATGTCGAAAAATTATTACAGTAGCCGCTTTTTGTATCAAAAAGGAATTGATCAACATAATCTTGATTTTTGGCAGGGAACAACACATTCATTGTTTCATATACGAAAGAATGGTCGGTGAAGTAATTTTCAATAGCTAATACTTTATCATATCGGTTGTCTTTATCATTTGTTAGATTAACAGCTAAGTCTCTTACTCGCTGCGGTAATGATTCGGGAAGTTGCGTGTACTTTGTCATGAAATAAGGATTTGTTTCTTGGCCTTCATTCGTGTTTACAGCTTTCAATTTTTCTATGGAAAACTCCGGGATCTCATACGTTACTTTATATGAATTTAAAGTAGTAGAGGAGTCTCCGTGCATCGTATAGATTTTTTCTGAAAAGGGGTCAACGCTGTATGATATATCTGAAGAAGCCTCAACTGATATTAACCCTGCTGGATAGGTAAGATGAGGATATCTTTTTTGCATGTTGATTGTTGCCTTAGTTGTCTCCGTTTTTGTATTTTGTTCGTACCAGCTCACGACGTCGTTTTTATTTTTAAAAGAAACCTTTTTTTGATTTTCAGAAACTTCCCAGCCTTTTCCTGTATAAAAATCTTTCGTTTCGACTCTCCAATATTGTTTATTTTGCGTTTGTGCTGTGAAAACAATTGTAGGATCTGCCTTAAAAGGACCGCCTAATCGTGAGTCATCTAAACCATACCCAATTTTAGAAACTTCTTGTTTTTTACCTGCTTCGGATGTGTTGAATTTTAAAAAATCCATTGGGTTTAGCCATTGAGGGCCAAATTTTGGAGCAAAGTATGCGATAGTTGCTGACAATACAATAAATATTGTAAGAGGTTTAAGTAATTTTGAGATTTCTCTAGCATAATTTTGTAAGTGTTCCATCTCTTTTATTCGTTCTATGCGAAGAAGACTAAGCATAAAAAAGCCGATGACAACAGTACGAATAATAGCGTAGTTTGCATTGTATAAATGTAAGTTATGAAAAATGGTGATATAAATAATAGTCAATATAAGAAATAACAACCCACGTTTTTTATGAATCATCCAAAAAGAGATGAAAGCACTCAAAAACCAAAAGGATAAAAAAAATAAAAGTGTTGGAAAAACTGGAGAGATATCCAACAAATTCCCCTGAAATAACAGGGAGGAATTTCGAGAAATATCAGTGGAAAATTTCGTTAGCCAAGATGGATTTATAAAAGCGTTTTTATAATATAGGAAATGAATGATGAATAAAATTGTGACGATCTTTATTGGAATCTGCCACCTTGTTTGAAAAAAAGAGAGCGTGAAGCAAATCCCTATAAATATTACGAAAACATCTAATCTACCTACGTTTGTAATACCTACGAGGGGCCTTAGCCATTCTAGTAAAAGTAGAAATGCGCATGCATGCATGAAAAATCTAGTCATATCCCATTGTTTTTTTGCCTGTAATGTTATCATGTGCTCACCTCAAAAAACACGTTTGTATACTGGTTTCCATAAACCACATTTACAAATATTTGTCGTTTTTGTAGAGTTTCTAGAATACTGAGTTCTCGGTGTGAGAGTTGATTTGCTTTTTCTTTTACGACAAACACCATTAATTTTCTATTTTTTATAGCAGCAAAGTCAGCCGCCTTTTGAATATCGGGAGAAAGATCGCTTATCACGAGTATAATCGTGACGGGCTCATAAATTTTTCTTAATTCCATTTCTACACTCCGGGAGAGCGGGAATACACTATCTGCTTGTACTTTCGCTAAATGACAAAAGATTTGATGTAACTGACTATCTCCATTGTCTAAAGGGAAAAAAGTTCGTTCTTTTCCGACAGATACGAATGACGCCGGTGAATTTTGCTTCAAGACAGACCTGACAATAGAGGCAGTAAATGTGACGACTGATTCGAATAGAGGGGATGGGGTTCTGTCCATGAATATCATAATATTATGGCTGCGCTGTTGTTCAAACTCTTTCGTCATAATGTTGTTTGTTCGTGCAGTTGCTTTCCAATCAATCCACGAAAAGCGATCACCAGGTTTATATTCCCTGACACCGACAGAAATGGTAGAGTCTTTTACTAAATTTATATTTGCTGAAAGTGCTCCTTGTTCGAAATGATTTTCCATTTGTCGATATGTTATATCTACATACTGAGGGTAGACTAAAAATGTATCTGGAACTGAAAAAGTTACTTCTTTCTCCATCATACCGAATAGATCGCCAGTTTTGACACGTACGCTTGAAAAAGAGTGCTCTCCTCTAGGGATTGTGTCAATTGCATATTGAAACGAAATATTTCGTTTCAATCCTGGAAAGAGTATTACTTTATTCATCTTCGTTTGTTTACAATTTGTAAATTGTGATGGCAGTTCATCTTCTATAATTAAATAAAGTAAGGGAAAAGGGAAACTTCTTTTTATTGTAATCGTACTTAAAAATGGTTCTCCTGCTACATATTCGCCTTGATTTGTTATTCGTTTTACCTCGGCGTTCCGTAAAGCAAAGAAGGGAAGCAATAGTGAATAAAGGCCAATAGGAATCGCACTGTAAAACAAAAACCAACTTACAAATCCTCCTTGAAGCATAGCGTATACAAATGTTAAGACTAGGCATAACGGAATGAGTGATAACTTAGTAAAATGATAGAGTGCTCGTAGTATCCGTTTCATCAAAGGTTCATCTTCCTTTGAGTAGGTACGGTAGTTCGCGCAACGATTTTTGCGATAACTTGTTCTCCTGTTATTCCTTCAAATTTTGCCTCCATTTTTAGAATGAGTCTGTGAGCTAACACGTAGGGAGCTAAAAATTTAACATCGTCTGGAATAACATAATTTCTACCATGGATGAATGCATAAGCTTGTGAAGCTTTCATTAAAGCAATCGAGCCACGTGGACTTGCACCTAGTTGAATAGAACTATAAGAACGAGTCTGACTAACAAGCTTTACAATGTAATGCTTGATTGCTTTTTCCATGCTTACTTCCCGTATGCTTTGTTGTAAATAAAGTAATTCTTCTATTGTTGTAATAGCTTGTAAATGGGAGAGGGGATTTGTTTTTTCCATCCTGTTTAAAATTTCAAATTCTTCTTCTTGTGTAGGATATCCCATTTTTAGTTTCAATAAGAAACGATCGAGCTGTGCTTCTGGTAAAGGATATGTTCCCTCATATTCGACCGGATTTTGCGTAGCCATTACAAAGAACGGTTTTGGTAACGGTCTTGTTATGCCATCTATTGTAATATTGCCTTCTTCCATACTTTCAAGTAAGGCAGATTGTGTTTTTGGAGATGTACGATTAATTTCATCAGCAAGTATAAAATTCCCCATGATTGGTCCAGGCTTGAACTCAAATTGGAGCTCTTTCGGATTATAAATAGAAACACCTGTAACATCTGACGGCAGTAAATCAGGTGTGAATTGAATGCGCTTGTAATCAGCATCAATTGATTTAGAAAGTGCACGTACTAACATTGTTTTCCCAACGCCAGGCACATCTTCTAATAGTACATGACCTTCAGCTAAGAGAGCTGTCAAAGCTAAGATCGTTTCTTTTCGCTTTCCGACCATTAACTTTTCAATATTGGTAATTATTTTTTCTATAATGGGATGTAATGAATCAAGCTGGTGCATCGTAATCCTCCTAATGTGTTATTATCGTTTTCTAATCTATTTAGTGAAAAATAGAATGTATCCGTCTAATTGCGGGCAGTAAAGATTCTATCTTTAATTCTGAGAATATTCAGATTATTTATCGCGATTACATCTAGTATAATTGTTTCCGTAACTTAGGGCAATATGGTAAATAATGATTTCTCGTTTTATGGGAAATACGTTTTGATATAGAATAGTATCGTCGGTAAAAGTAGAAGAGGGGAAGGAAAGGAAAGATTGACCTCAATGAGCAAAATAAATAGCGTAGGAAACCCTACGCGTAAAGTTTGGAACATATATTAATACGCCTTGTGATTAAAATGTATATGAATAAAATAAAGTCGGCTTCACATGAAGAGGCCATCTATTTAAATTATTACACTCCTTTAATTTTTATCTTTTTTATATTCTTTTCGTTTATTTAACCAAATATGAATCAATTCTACCAATTCCATTGTTTCAATCTCACAATATTCTCCTTTACCATCTTCGGCTAAATTGTCTAACACAGTAGTTGTGTCGTTCCGGATTTCTAAACCGCAAATGTTGCCATTTACTACTACATAATTTTTATCTCCGTTTAAAACACTATGTATTTCTTCTAAAATCCAATCTCCAAAAGCTGAAACTTCAATTCCTAAAAAAGTTTCAACAAGTTTTATTTCTTGAGGAAGTCTCATAACTAAATCACTACCGTTAAGTACTTCAAAACTATATGGATATTTCATGACTATTTTACTCCTTTATTTCTGGCTTTAGTGACTCTATTTACTTCTCTATTAAGGTAATAAATTCTTATACTATCATTACTCTTGTCCTACTTACATTTATAGTAAAAGTAGATTGTTATTAAACTTATTTATCCAATATCTCTCTGATGTAGGTATGAGTTCAGTGAAATCTTCATATGTACCTATCCAATCTTTTGGTACATAGTTTTCGTATGATGCCGGTTCTGGAAACATTGAATATAGTATTTTATTATCAAAGTTAATTAATAAGACTGGACTATAATCTAATAGATCTTCTCCTGCATTCTTCCTTTTAATATTTTCAAGTAGTAAATAATTTAATTCTTCTTTAGTTGTTTTATATTGATTAATCCTTACTAAAAATACTTCTACATTTTCATGATCTAATACTTTTATTCCATTTCTTTCTTCCGTTTCATCATTATCTTCAATGCTTATACCTAAATTTTTATATGCATTATCTAATTTATTATAATCTAAAAACCATAGTTCTTTATCTGTTACATACCACCTAAACTCATTTTTATATATGACGGCTACTATAATGTTTTCTGCATAAAGCGGTTCTAATATCATAATCTACTCCTTTTATTATTATCTTAATATCCTGCCATTCTGGTGTATTCTTCTCTTCATTCAATCCAAGTTGCTGGCAAATCATATGGATTTCCTGGCGTTTTTGGTTCAACTATTTTCAGGATACTTACCCTTAGTATGGTGGATTGAAAGTATTGTATTTTCATTTATAAACTTATCTTACGATTTAGGCAAATCAAATTTAACTATTCCCAAATTACTTCCGTTATTATATAAGAAATTTTTTGCACGCTCATTTTAATCTGTACTACATCTTAAACTTTGCTAGAAGCAAGGAAGTAATTTAACAGTCAGTGAAGGATGTGAACCCTCCACAACGATTAGATTTTCACTTTTTTATATTTGTTCCGGAATTTTTGACAATCTCTTGAACTGTGCGAAATGTCACATCTGTATTTTACAACCTCTCTTATAGTAAGGGTATGGAAGAGAGACGTATTAAAGGAGTGAACAGTATGAAGAAGAAACCTTCAGCACTAATGAGACGTTTAAAATATTTTTCACCAATAGATCGTTATAACGATAATCATACACAAGAAACATATGAAGATCGTGAATGGGAGAATGTGTACAGAAAGCGTTGGCAGCATGATAAAGTAATTCGTTCTACACACGGCGTGAACTGTACTGGCTCATGTAGTTGGAATATTTATGTGAAAGATGGAATTGTAACTTGGGAAGGGCAGGAGCTTAACTATCCGACTACAGGTCCTGATATGCCTGATTTTGAACCGCGAGGATGTCCGCGTGGAGCAAGTTTTTCTTGGTATATTTACAGTCCACTTCGTGTGAAATATCCGTATGTACGTGGTGTCCTTTGGAATATGTGGCAAGAAGAATTACAAAATAACGAGTCACCACTAGACGCTTGGAAAAGCATTGTGGAAAACGCTGAGAAGGCACGTACGTATAAGCAGGCGCGTGGTAAAGGGGGATTCATTCGTGCGAATTGGGATGAAGTGTTACAACTCGTTTCTGCTTCATTACTATACACAGTAATGAAATACGGTCCAGACCGAAATGTTGGTTTTTCACCAATTCCAGCTATGTCGATGTTAAGTCATGCAGCTGGTAGTCGCTTTATGCAACTTATGGGTGGACCGATGCTTAGTTTCTATGATTGGTATGCAGATTTACCACCAGCTTCTCCTCAAATTTGGGGCGATCAAACAGATGTACCAGAAAGTAGTGACTGGTATAACTCTGGTTACATTATGACATGGGGTTCAAATGTACCGATGACGAGAACACCAGATGCACACTTTTTAGCAGAGGTTCGATATAAAGGAACGAAAGTCGTTTCTGTCAGTCCTGACTTCGCTGAATCTACAAAGTTTGCGGATGATTGGATTAGTGTGAAACAAGGTACAGATGGTGCGCTTGCGATGGCAATGGGGCACGTAATCTTACAAGAATTTTACGTAGATAATCAAGTGGAATACTTCACAAAGTATGCGAAACAATATACTGATTTTCCTTTCTTCGTCACATTGAAACAAAAAGGGGATCAATTCGTTGCTGATCGTTTCTTAAATGCTTCTGATATTGGACGCGAAACGAAGTTAGGGGAATGGAAACCTGTACTTTGGAACGAGAATACGAATGATTTTGCAACACCGCACGGCACAATGGGGTCACGTTGGGATAATGAAAAGAAATGGAACTTACGTTTAGAAGATGAAGAAACAGGTGAAAAGATTGATCCACGTCTTTCTTTACTTGGAATGGAGGATAGTGTTCAAACTGTACAAATTCCGTACTTCTCTGATGATGGAAACAAAGTATTAGAACGAACAATTCCAGTGAAAAAGGTTATGACAGAAGAAGGTGAAGTGTTCGTTACAACTGTATACGACTTAACGTTAGCAAATTACGGTGTGAACCGAGGACTTGGCGGACAAGAGCCGAAAGACTTCAATGATGACGTACCGTTTACACCTGCATGGCAAGAGAAAATGACAGGAGTAAAACGTGAGCTTATTATTCAAATCGCTCGTGAGTTCGCACAAAATGCTGTTGATACGAACGGTCGCTCAATGATTATTGTCGGAGCTGGTATTAACCATTGGTTTAACTCTGATACGATTTATCGCGCAGTTTTAAATCTTGTACTTCTCGTCGGAGCGCAAGGTGTAAACGGCGGTGGTTGGGCGCATTACGTTGGTCAAGAAAAATTACGACCAGCGGAAGGATGGCAAACAATCGCGATGGCAAAAGATTGGCAAGGGCCACCAAAATTACAAAACGGTACATCTTTCTTCTATTTCGTAACAGATCAATGGCGCTATGAAGATACACCAGTGGGACATTTAGCATCACCAGTGGAAGGCAACTCTCGTTATCAACATCACGGTGATTACAATGTATTAGCGGCACGACTTGGCTGGTTGCCTTCGTATCCGACATTCGAGAAAAATGGGATTGAATTATATAAAGAAGCTGTTGTTGCTGGTGCAACAACGCAAGAAGAAATCGGGAAATACGTTGCACAAAAATTAAAAGAAAAAGAACTGAAATTTGCGATTGAAGATCCAGATAATAAAAATAACTACCCGCGCAACTTATTCGTATGGCGTGCAAACTTAATTTCAAGTTCTGGTAAAGGACATGAATATTTCTTAAAACATTTGTTAGGTACGACAAACGGATTAATGAATGACGATAGTGATTCGTTACGACCAGAAGAAATTAAGTGGCATGAAGAAGCACCAGAAGGGAAGTTAGATTTACTCATTAATTTAGATTTCCGTATGGCTGGAACAGCACTTTATTCTGATATCGTCTTACCTGCTTCAACTTGGTATGAAAAGCATGATTTAAGTAGTACAGATATGCATCCATTTGTACATCCATTTAATCCAGCAATCGGTTCGCCGTGGGAAGCGCGCTCTGACTGGGACATTTTCACTTCTCTTTCTAAAGTTTTGTCTGATTTAGCGAAGAAAATCGATCTTGAACCAATGAAAGAAGTTGTTGCAACACCACTTCTTCACGATACACCACAAGAATTAGCGCAACCACTTGGCAAGATTAGAGATTGGAGCAAAGGTGAGTGTGAACCGATCCCAGGTAAAACGATGCCACAAATTCATGTTGTCGAAAGGGATTATAAAACGATTTATGACAAAATGACTGCGCTAGGACCAAATACCGGAAAACAGCCAATTGGTACGAAAGGGATTTCTTGGTCTGCGGAAAAAGAATATGAGCAATTAAAGAGCCGATTAGGAGTCGTTCGAACGGATTCTATTGCGAAAGGTTGCCCAGACATAAAAGAAGCAATTAATGCTGCTGAAGCGGTATTAACACTTTCTTCTACAACAAACGGTCATATGGCTGTAAAAGCATGGGAAGCACTTGAAAAACAAACGGATTTAAAACTACGTGATTTAGCAGAAGAACGTGAAGAAGAATGCTTCACATTCGAACAAATTACAGCGCAGCCGAAAACAGTAATTACTTCTCCAGCATTTACAGGTTCAGAAAAAGGTGGACGCCGTTATTCACCATTTACTACAAATGTGGAACGTCTCATTCCTTGGAGAACAATCACTGGACGACAATCTTTCTATTTAGATCATGACATGATGAAAGAATTTGGTGAAACGATGGCAACATTTAAACCAATTCTGCAACATAAACCGTTCCGTAAATCACGGCCTGAAGTAGAAGGAAAAGAGATTACATTGAATTATTTAACACCGCATAATAAGTGGTCGATTCATAGTATGTACTTCGATTCATTACCGATGTTAACGCTGTTTAGAGGTGGTCCAACTGTTTGGATGAATAAAGAGGACGCTGCAGAAGCTGGCGTTGCAGATAATGATTGGATCGAGTGCTTTAACCGTAACGGTGTTGTTGTAGCGCGTGCTGTTGTAACGCACCGTATACCGAGAGGAATGGCATTTATGCATCATGCGCAAGATCGTCACATTAACGTGCCTGGTACGAAATTAACAAGCACCCGCGGGGGAACGCATAATAGTCCAACCCGTATTCATGTGAAACCGACACATATGATTGGTGGATATGGCCAATTAAGCTACGGATTTAACTATTATGGTCCAACAGGGAACCAGCGTGACTTAAACGTTGTAATTCGCAAACTGAAGGAGGTAGATTGGCTTGAAGATTAAAGCACAAGTCGGAATGGTAATGAATCTAGATAAATGCATTGGCTGCCATACTTGTAGTGTAACGTGCAAAAACACCTGGACAAATCGTCCAGGTGCTGAATATATGTATTTCAATAACGTAGAAACGAAACCTGGTATTGGTTATCCAAAGCAATGGGAAGATCAGGAGAAATATAAAGGTGGCTGGGAATTGAAAAATGGTGAAATTCAGCTGAAATCTGGTTCGAAAATGAAGCGCCTTATGAATATTTTCCACAATCCAGATCAACCAACAATTGATGATTACTTTGAACCTTGGAACTATGATTATGAAACGTTAACAAATAGTCCTCAGCGTAAGCATCAGCCAGTTGCTCGTCCGAAATCAGCAATTACGGGTGAATTTATCGACAAAATTGAATGGGGTCCAAACTGGGAAGATGATTTAGCTGGTGGACATATAACAGGATTACAAGATCCGAACGTAAAGAAAATGGAAGAAGAAATTAAAACAGATTTTGAAAATGTCTTTATGATGTATTTACCACGCATATGCGAACATTGTATGAATCCATCTTGCGTATCTTCTTGTCCATCTGGTGCGATGTATAAACGTGAAGAAGATGGGATTGTTCTTGTAGATCAAAATGCATGTCGTGCATGGAGATTTTGTGTATCTTCTTGTCCGTATAAAAAAGTGTATTTTAACTGGCAAACGAATAAAGCTGAAAAATGCACAATGTGTTTCCCACGTATTGAAGCGGGTATGCCAACAATATGTTCGGAAACATGTGTAGGACGTATTCGATATATTGGGGTAATGCTATATGACGCTGATAAAGTAAAAGAAGCGGCGTCTGTTGAAGATGAAAAAGATTTATATGAATCTCAACTTACTGTTTTCCTAGATCCAAATGATCCAGAAGTAGCAGCTGAAGCGAAAAAACAAGGGATTCCTGAAGAATGGATTAAAGCGGCACAACAGTCGCCAATCTATAAAATGATTATCGATTGGAAAATTGCTCTACCTCTTCATCCTGAGTATCGTACAATGCCAATGGTTTGGTATATCCCGCCGCTTAGCCCAATTATGAACATGGTGGAGGGGAAAGGTAGTAACTGGCAAGCAGAAGAGATTTTCCCTGCTATTGATAATATGCGTATTCCAATTCAATATTTAGCGAATTTACTCACTGCAGGAGATGAATCACATATTCGTCTTACGTTGAAAAAAATGGCTGTTATGCGAACGCATATGAGAGCATTGCAAATTAATAAAGAACCAAATGAAGCGGTATTAAAAGAACTCGGCTTAACGAAACAGGATGTAGAAGATATGTATCGTCTTCTTGCTATCGCGAAATATAAAGATCGCTTCGTCATTCCGGCCACTCATCGCGAGCAAGTTGCAGATTTATATAACGAACAAGGGAGCTGTGGTTTATCTTTCGCAGGTGGCCCAGGCTCTTGCACGACAATTTCTTAAATAATGGGGGCGGAAAAATATGAAACAAAGTTTACAAACTGCTTTTTCATGTTCTTCATTCCTTCTTTCCTATCCGGAACTCGGGTGGAGAGAAGCTTTAACTGAATTGCAAGAAGAGATTGAAGCGATTGAACAGGAAGACGTTAAAGCATCACTTACAGCATTTATAAAGCAAGCGCTGGATAAAATGGATGATCAATTAATTGACTGTTACGTATATACATTTGATTTTGGTAAAAAGACAAATATGTATTTAACTTATATGAACACCGGCGAACAAAGAGAAAGAGGTATTGAATTACTAGAGTTAAAGCAGCATTATAAAAAATCTGGTTTTGAAGTAACAGATAAAGAACTACCTGATTATTTACCGTTATTACTCGAGTTTTTTGCAAATGCAAATGAGCAAGACAGTGAACCAATTATGAGTAAATACAAGGAGAACATACAAGCATTACACGTTCAGTTAAAAGAAGCAGGTAGTATGTATGAACCAATTCTTGCGGCTGTTCTACTCGCTATCGATACATGGGGTGTACAGACAAATTAGAAAGGAGAGTTGTCAAAATGATGGATCAATTTCTATGGGTATTGTTTCCCTATATCATTTTTGCGATCTTTATCGGTGGGCATATTTTCAGATACAACTATGATCAATTTGGATGGACATCAAAATCTAGTGAACTATTAGAAAAGAAAATGCTCCGAATCGGAAGTCTATTATTCCACTTTGGGATCATGTTCGTAATTGGCGGTCATGTTATGGGGATTTTAATTCCAGAGGCTGTATACCGTTCAATAGGTATTTCGGAGCATATGTATCATGTAGTAGCAATTAGTTTCGGACTTCCGGCAGGTGTTGCTTCTATCATCGGTTTAATTATATTAACGTACCGCCGCGTAACAGTAAAACGTATCATTGCAACGAGCACAAAGGGAGATTATATTGCGCTTATTTTATTACTTATCGTAATGCTAGCAGGGCTTTCCTCAACATTTTTAAACATCGACTCAAAAGGGTTTGATTATCGTACAACGATCGGTCCGTGGTTCCGAAGCCTCTTCATTTTCCAACCGAAAGTTGAATATATGATGGAAGTACCTGTATGGTTTAAAATTCATATTCTTGCAGGAATGGGGCTTTTCGCAGTATGGCCATTTACAAGACTAGTACATGTATTTAGTGCCCCAATTAAATATATAAGCCGTAGTTATGTAATTTACAGAAGACGTATTCCAAATGAATTGAAAAAATAATGTTGTTTTATATGTTTAGTAACTTATAAAGAAAGCCGAGATCTAATTGGAGACCTCGGCTTTCTTTATAGGTATAAGTATCTAAATAAGACGCTAATCAATACTACAAACAGAAGCAGAGCAATCTTCACAAGCAATTTCACGTTTTAAAAATTGTAAATCGTGGATTGTAATCTTTCCTTTATGAATAGAAATTGTACCTTGCTTTTTTAATTCATTTAACATTCGATTTACACTTTCGCGTGAAGTTGCACAGAAATTAGCGAGTTCTTGATTCGTTAACGGTAAATCGATGAGAATACCATTTTCTTTTAATACACCGTAACTATTTGTCATTCGAATGAGAGTAGAATAAAGGGCACCTTTTTTGCCGTGTAATACTAAATCTCGGAACTTCGTTTGCATTCTTCTTAAATGTTCACTAATCCATTTCATAAATTCAAATACAAGTGCGGGCTTTTGGAGTAATTCTCTTTCTAACGCTTCACGCTTGATAACGCCTACTTCAACATCTTCAAGGCATTTTGAATTTAATAAATACTTCGCATCGTCCGTGAACAATGTTAATTCTCCAATAATGTCATATGCCGAACAAATTCGAAGTGTTAATTCTTGTCCGTCAGCACTAAGTTTACTAATTTGTACTTTTCCTGAGTGGATAATATAGAGTTCGGTTGCCTCCATACCTTCTTGAAAAATAAAACTACCTTTTTTTATCTGCATTTTATATTCAACAGATGCAAGTAATTCCTTTAAATCTTGAGATAATTTCATACTGTTTGTCACAGCAATCACCTTTCTTCTTATAAGCAATCCATTTCCTATTTTGAGTGTAAGTATGCTGGAAATGCAAGAGCTATTTTAAAAATATAAGTGAAATTTCAATGACCGTAAGGAGTAGGCACTGAAGATGTGAACAAAATTCGAACGGATTTGTGAAGAATTTTTGAATGGGGAAAGTGATGTGAGAAAAGTCACATTGAATATGTAGCTTCTTTTTTATAATAAAGGCAAATGAAAAATTGAAAACTTACTAAGGATTGCAGCAGAAAAGAAGGGATATAGATGTACGAGAAAATGAAAGATTCTTTAGAACGTCCACTTCAAGATTTACGTATTTCAGTTATTGATCATTGTAATTTTAGGTGCACATATTGTATGCCTGCTGAAGTGTTCGGACCTCATTACGCTTTTTTACAGGAAGAGTTTTTATTATCTTTTGATGAAATAGAGAGACTAGCTAGGTTATTTATAAGTATGGGAGTTGAAAAAATTAGGCTTACTGGTGGCGAACCGTTATTGCGTAAAGACTTACCGGAATTAATTGAAAGACTTGCAAAGCTAGAAGGCTTAAAAGATATTGGGCTCACAACAAACGGTATTCATTTAGCAAAACAAGCTCAGGCGTTAAAAGACGCGGGATTAAAACGTGTAAATATTAGTTTAGATGCGATAGAGGATCACGTCTTCAAAAATATAAATGGCCGAAATGTAAGCACAAAACCTGTATTAAAAGGAATTGAAGCAGCAAAGGCTGCAGGATTAGAAGTAAAGGTAAATATGGTCGTAAAAAAAGGAATGAATGATAGCCAAATCCTACATATGGCTCGTTATTTTAAAGAACAAGAAATTCAGCTTCGTTTTATTGAGTTTATGGATGTGGGCAGTACGAACGGATGGAACTTTGAACAAGTGATTACGAAGGAACAATTAATAGAGAAGATTAATCGCGTATATCCAGTTGAGCCTGTTACACCTCGTTACTTTGGAGAAGTTGCGAAATTGTATCGATATGTAGGGAGCAATGCAGAAGTTGGGTTTATTACTTCAGTATCAGAGTCATTTTGTTCTTCTTGTACGAGAGCTCGTATTTCGGCAGACGGTAAGTTTTTTACGTGCTTATTTGGAGAAAAAGGAACGGATTTGCGAACGCTTCTTCGAGAAAATATTTCGGATGCCTCACTATTAAAAATTTTACAACATACATGGAGATATAGAACAGATCGATATTCAGATGAAAGAACGGTGGAAAGTACAAATAAACGTCCAAAAGTTGAAATGTCATACATTGGCGGATAGCGAAAGGAGGATTCTCTATGCAAGAGCGATATTCAAGGCAAGTATTGTTTTCTGGAATTGGTGAAATGGGTCAAAGAAAAATAAGAGAAAAGCAAGTGCTCCTAATCGGTGCGGGTGCACTAGGAGCTGCAAATGCGGAAGCGCTCGTTAGGATGGGAATTGGGAAATTGACAATTGCCGATCGTGACTACGTCGAATGGAGTAATTTACAGCGGCAACAGTTATATACAGAAGAAGATGCAAAGCATTGTAAACCGAAAGCAATTGCAGCGGCAGAACATGTAAGAAAGATTAATTCTGAAGTGGAAATTGTACCAGTTGTAACAGATGTCACAATGCAAGAAATAGAAGAGTTAACAAAAGATGTGGACCTTATCATAGATGCGACTGACAATTTCGATACGCGTTTACTTATAAATGACATTTCACAAAAAGAGAATATACCTTGGATATACGGCGGATGCATCGGGAGTTACGGTGTAACGTATACAATTCTTCCTGGGAAAACACCATGTTTTCGCTGCCTAATGGACCATCCTATGAGCGGTGCAACATGCGATATAGCCGGAATCATTCAGCCAGCTGTACAAATGGTTGTTGCTCACCAAGTAACAGAGGCGATGAAAATATTGGTGGATGATTATGAGTCGTTAAGAGGGACGATGTTATCATTTGATATTTGGAACAATCAATATCTCTCATTAAAAGTAAATAGACAGAAAAAAAGTACATGTCCATCTTGCGGAAAATCACGAACGTATCCAAGTTTAACATTTGAAACGCAAATGAAAACGGAAGTGTTATGCGGACGGAATACAGTTCAAATCCGTTCAGGAATAAAGAAAAATCTTAATTTAAACGAAATTCAAAAACGATTACAAAAGAGTGTACATGTCAAAAAAACGCCATACTTACTATCATTTCTAATTGATGAATATCGTTTCGTTTTATTTACAGACGGTAGGGCATTTATTCATGGGACAAATGATGTGAAAATAGCAAAACGATTATACGCAACATATATAGGGTGAACAGAAAAGTGAGTGGCACCTTATTGGAAAGAGGTGAAAAAAGAATGTTAGAAAAACGTATACCAATTCCAGTGGTAGAAGCAGTTGCGCGTGTAATGGAATATGCCTACCAAGGTGAAATAGAAAAGGTTTCTCTTATAGAAAGCTACGGTAGAACGCTTGGAGAAGCTGTTATTGCAGATCATGATGTCCCTCATTTTGATCGCTCTCCATATGACGGGTTTGCGATTCGAGCAGAAGATACAAAAGAAGCAAGTAGCAGTAATCCCATTCTGTTTGAAGTGATTGGTGAAATTGGAGCCGGTTTTGTTTTTACAGAAGAAGTGAAAGCATTTCAAGCTGTCCGTATTATGACAGGAGCCGCAATTCCGAAAGGGTGTAATGCGGTTGTTATGTTAGAGCTAACGGAAGGATTTGAAGAAAAAGAAAAGACGTATATGAAATTAAAACGCTCCTTCGCCGCTGGTGATAACATTTCTTTTAAAGGTGAAGATGTAAAACAAAATACCATCCTTGTGAAAAAAGGGACTGTTATTAACCCTGGAGTAGTGGTGCTTCTTTCAACGTTTGGTTATAGTACCGTTCACGTTGTAAAACAGCCGGTTATTGGAATTGTAACGACAGGAAGTGAACTGCTTGAAGTACATGAACAATTAAAGCCAGGGAAGATTCGAAATAGTAACTCCTATATGATAGCTGCTCAAGTTGAACGAGCGGGCGGAGTTGTACAGTATTATGGACAATTTGCTGACGATTTTGAGACATGTTATAACACTGTGAAAAAAGCGATAAAAGAAGTCAATATTTTAATTACAACTGGTGGTGTTTCGGTAGGAGACTATGACTATTTACCTGCTATTTATGAGAGAGTACGAGCTAATGTACTTTTTAACAAAATAGCGATGCGACCAGGAAGTGTGACAACTGTAGCTGAGCTAGAGGGGAAACTATTATTTGGTCTATCTGGTAATCCTTCTGCTTGTTATGTCGGTTGTGAATTATATGTTCGGCCAGTCATTGGAACATATTTGCATAGAAAAGATTCGCACATATATCGTGCAGAGGCAATATTACAGAAAGACTTTCTGAAAGCAAACCCATTTACTCGTTTTGTACGAGGGAAAGTGGAAATTGTAGATGGAACATTGCAAGCTACACCAGTTGGTTTAGACAAATCTAGTGCAATTTCTTCACTTGCAGAGGCCAACGCATTTATCGTCCTGCCGGGAGGAACGAGAGGATTTGAAGCAGGAATAACTGTTTCGGTACTGTTATTAGAATCAAGCGCCGGAAGTGAGTGGCCGTGGGAAGAACCACTTCGATCATACAAATAATAGAAAAATAGATTGCTAACTTATACAAAGATAAGAGGTGCGAGATGACACATACGTATTATGAAGTAATTGATACACCTATTTCAATTGAAGAAGTTACAAACAAAGTAATTCTTCGTGAATGTGGCGCAGTTGCAACTTTCATTGGTACTGTTAGAGAATTTACGAAAGGCCGTCGTACGCTATATTTAGAGTATGTAGCATATAAGTCAATGGCGGAGAAACAGCTTAAGAAAATTGGCACCGAAGTAGGAGAGAAGTGGCCTGGGACAAATGTCGCCATTACACATCGCATTGGTACATTACAAATTTCTGATCTTGCTGTTGTCATCTCTGTTTCTACACCACACCGGAAAGCAGCCTATGAGGCGAACGAATATATTATGGAGCGTATAAAACAAATCGTTCCAATTTGGAAGAAAGAATTTTGGGAAGATGGTGAATCATGGATAGGTGATCAGTTAGAAAAGGTAGCATATGAGAATGATGAGCCTGGAAAGGGGATGAGAATATGATTGAAGTACTATTATTTGCACATTTACAAGAAGAAGTAAGCAAGCCAGCATTACACATAGATTATGAAAATATTACAGTTGCTGAACTAAAGGAAGTCCTTATCACGAAATACAACGTAGCAATTTCAAATGAGATAATGGTCGCTATAAATGAAGAGTATGCAAATGAGGATGACATCATTCAAACTGGCGATGTCATAGCGATAATTCCGCCAGTAAGTGGTGGTTGATTCTTTTCAGCCTAATCATGTAAGGACGTGATTAGGCTGGAGGGAATGAATATAACTATGCATACATAGGAGGGAACAGGATGAAAAGTCCTAATTTTCAATTAAGTTTACAAACTTCTAATCTAGTTATCGGTTTTATGGTATGGGTCATTTTATCATCATTAATGCCTTATATTAAAGCGGATATTCCATTAACTGCGGGACAAATTTCTATGGTAACGGCAGTACCGGTTATTTTAGGTTCTGTTCTTCGCATTCCGATTGGTTATTGGACAAATCGTTTCGGCGCAAGAAAATTATTCTTTATTAGTTTTATTCTATTATTATTTCCTGTCTTTTATATTAGTGTTGCCAATTCAATGATGGATTTAATTATTGGTGGATTATTTGTAGGGATCGGTGGAGCTGTATTCTCCGTAGGCGTAACTTCTTTACCGAAATACTTTCCGAAAGAGAGTCACGGTTTTGTAAATGGTATTTACGGTGTCGGTAACGCCGGAACAGCAATTACTTCGTTTTTAGCACCTGTCATTGCAACTTCAGTTGGCTGGCGAACGACAGTACAGTGTTATTTAGTTTTACTTGCAGCGTTTGCACTTATGAACTTTTTATTAGGCGATCGTAAGGAGAAAAAGGTGAATACGCCACTAATGGAACAAATAAAAGGTGTATATAAAAATGAAAAACTTTGGTTTCTATGTATCTTTTATTTTTTAACATTCGGATCGTTTGTTGCATTTACCGTATACTTACCAAACTTCTTAGTATCTCACTTCGGATTAGAGAAAGTGGATGCAGGTATGCGGACAGCTGGATTCATCGTATTAGCAACAATTATGCGTCCGATTGGTGGTTGGCTTGGTGATAAGTTTAACCCGTTTAAAATATTAATCTTCGTATTTATCGGTTTAACACTTTCAGGTATTATTTTATCATTTATGCCTAGTATGAACGTGTATACATTTGGTTGCCTACTAGTCGCATTTTGTGCAGGGATTGGTAATGGTACAATCTTCAAACTTGCTCCCATGTACTTCTCAGAACAAGCTGGTATTGTAAATGGACTCGTTTCAGCTTTAGGCGGACTAGGAGGGTTCTTCCCGCCCCTAATTTTAACTTTACTATTCCAACTAACAGGCCATTATGCAATTGGATTTATGGCATTATCAGAAGTCGCACTTGCTTGTTTAATCATTACAGTGTGGATGTATAGTCAAGAAAAGCTGTTAGTGATGTTAAAAAATCATTAATAAAGAAAAAGAACCATCCTAAAGTAATCTAGGATGGTTCTTTTAGTAATAGGCTTCGATATGTTTTTTATTGCTAGCTTAACAAACACTTGTATTCTAAAATAATGTGGTTTAAAAATGAAAAACAGAAGTTTTATGGAATTTTATGTTAAAATATAGATATCAGATGTTATTCAATTAAAGGGCAAGTTAGTTAAAGGGATGTTAAATCTATTCCAAAGATTGAGCTAATTTTTAGAATACAAATATTTAATCGGATCGGGGTGTTTAGATGAAAAAATTATATAAGTCTACTCAAGATAAACAAGTTTCAGGTGTACTAGGTGGCTTAAGTGATAAGTATGGAATTGATGTAAGTATCCT
Source organism: Bacillus sp. 01N45 (assembly GCF_056399205.1). NCBI lineage: Bacteria > Bacillati > Bacillota > Bacilli > Caryophanales > Bacillaceae > Bacillus > Bacillus sp. 01N45. Next base: position 52,599 of record NZ_JBFTQW010000005.1, on the reverse strand, counting down.
TCGCATAGTAACTGCATTATCCGCTTTTTTTTCTAGCGGATTTACAGTGTTACTTTATATAATAGCTGCAATTGTTTTGCCTACAGATAAAGATATTAAGAGATAAATGTATGAACTTAAATCTAATTCTACAATCGAGAACGCTGTTTTTTGTCTATTGAAAGTTTCCAAAGTAAAAGCTACAGTACGATTGTTATAAGACTGAAATGAACAAACGAAAAATCCTCATAAAACATTCGGAATATATCGAGAACGAAAATAATAACTTTTGAATGAAACGATGACTATTGATCGCTAACGAATCGATAAATAGTCGCTCCTTTCTAAAAACTATATATTAATATATAAAAATTAATATAAATGTATAGGAATATCCCGAAAATTTAAAAATATATGACGGTATTTATAACAAGAAAAAACTTCATATTTTTTAGGGCCAGATTTTTTGGTAAGGCTAATGGATATTATGAAAAAGTACACTTAAAATAAAGTTTAGGTCGATAAGATAAAATTATGAATTTGTATAAATAATCCATAATTTTCTTTATGAGTCATATTTGATATGTTAAAGAAAAGAGAGGGGAGGGAAATGAAATGAGAATTTTTGATGCACATTTTCATATTATTGATTTTAATTTTCCGATTATTGAGAACCAAGGGTATTTTCCACCCAACTTTGTTGTAGAAGATTATCAGAATGAATCTCCTAATTTGAATGTAATTGGTGGAGCGATCGTATCTGGTTCTTTCCAAGGGTTTGATCAAGAATATTTATTAAAGGCACTAAAACAGTTGGGTTCAACATTTTGTGGCGTAACACAATTACCTTTTACAGTGACGGATGAAGAAATACTAAATTTAAATGAAAATGGGGTAAAAGCATTACGCTTTAATATTAAAAGAGGTGGTTCAGAAGATTTATCGAAGCTGGATTACTTTGCTAGAAGAGTTCATGATTTAGTAGGATGGCATAGTGAGCTTTATATGGATGCAAAAGAGTTGCCCGAAATTGCATCCACTATAGAAAAATTACCAGCTATATCAATTGACCATTTAGGGTTATCAGAAGAAGGTTTACCACATTTATTAAAACTAGTTGATAAAGGGGTACATGTGAAAGCTACTGGTTTTGGTCGTGTCGAATTAGATGTTGAGAATGCCTTAAAGTCGATTTATGAAGTTAACCCATATGCACTTATGTTTGGAACAGATTTACCATCTACAAGAGCAAAAAGACCTTTTGAGTATGGAGATATCAAATTGATTCAACAGCTATTTGATGAACAAGCTACCGATAACATCCTGTATACGAATGCTTTTAAATGGTATTTTGGGTAGCGTCATGGTCTACATTTGAATTAAATGTGTCCAAATTTAGTAAAGCGTTTAATCAAACTAAAATATATGTAGAATGAGGTTTTAAATGTTTGTTTTTATTATATTAGACGTAATATTACCAATATTAATATTGATGCTAATTGGTGCAACCTTACAAAGGAAGTTCCAATTTAACTTAAAGCAGCTATCAACACTTATTAATTATTGCTTGATGCCAGCGGCTGTATTTGTGAATATATATGATATTAGTATAGAAACAGGTTTGTTGCTCCAGATAATATACTATTTAATGCTTTACAGTCTGAGTGTGACGATAGTAAGTCATTTCATTTCAAAAACATTAAAGTTAGAAAAAGGAGAAAGTGCAGCTCTAAAAAATAGCATTTCTTTAATGAATTCCGGTAATTATGGATTACCAGTAAGTCAATTGATTTTCAGTCACAATCCAGTGGGGGTTTCCATTCAGATTTTCATTGTTATTTCTCAGAATATTTTAACTTATTCATATGGGATATATAACTTACTATCAGCAACAAAAACAATCGGAAGTATTATTCAATCATTTCTAAGATTGCCTGTATTTCATGCACTCATATTAGGGGTTCTCTTTCAATCTTTTACAATTCCAATACCTAATTCTATCTTTCTACCTCTTAATCAGCTTGCGAATAGTTTTGTTGCAATAGCACTCATATTGCTAGGAGCGCAATTATCCAACATTAAGCTTAATTTTTTCCATCGAGTCATAACATGGGCTTTAATTGGAAGATTATTGATGGGACCATTATTAGCACTTGCCATGATCTACCTACTAAACATTGATGGTATTGTTGCACAATCATTATTTATTGCAAGTTCTTTTCCTACTTCAAGAAATACATCAACGATTGCTATGGAGTATCAAATAGAGCCTGAATTACATGCACAAATCGTTCTATTTTCAACACTTTTTAGCATTATTACAGTAACTGTCGTTATTTATTTGTCATATATTTTGTTTTGAATATACATGCAAAAACGATTAGATTTGAGGCGGTAAATGATGGACAGAAATCCCATCAATATGAGAAGAAAACAGTCTTTGATATATTAGGTGTCGTTTACAATTGTACCATGCCTAATAATCAAGCGGCTTAATTCAAAAAAGGAACCAAAACAAAAAGAACAAACGCTTCTAAAAAACGTTTGTCCAAAGGTAATTACTATTTTAGCTAAGAAATAGATTATTATTTGTGAGTACGAGAAAGCTTTTTTATAAGTTTAGGAAATATAGATGTTAGTGCCTGCTTCAAACGCTTTGTATATGATGGATTTTTACCTGAAGTTGAAATAGTGACAACATATTCATCATGTCGGATGACACCAGGTGTGTGAAACGATGATTTTGTACCATCACTTACAACATTAACCCACTGGAAATCATGGGCGGCCTGTTTGACCATCATATTTACAGCATGTTGATTTGTAGCTGCATAAATAAGATGAGCATCTTTAATATCATCATTACTAAAAGTTTTTTGCTTCCAAGTAATATAAGGTAGTTCCTTCATTTCCTCGCAAATTTCTGGGCTGATAATGGTGACAAAAGCGCCTGTATCTTTTAATCCAGACGCTTTTCGATATGCAATTTTACCTCCACCAACTATAACAACTACTTTTTTATTTAGATTAAGCATAAGAGGGTACATGTTATACATACACACATTCCTCCATTCGTTCTAATAATGTCAATTTCATATATGTATCAAACTGAAGACAGTTACAAGTCGTGATGTGAGCATGTTTTTTTGTATGCAACTTAATTTTTTGAAGCAACAGTCCGGTAAAGAGAAGATAGGGCATGACATATACATGGGAGGCAGTCGATGTTATAGCCTTGAGCTCAGCAGTAAAAGAGGGTGCTCCTTTCGTTAAAAAGGAGCACGATACTGGCATACCGAGTTTTCGTTCGACAGCTGCTCCGATTTGTTGTAACTCATGTATCGGCTGTGGATCACTGCTACCTCTTCCTACGAGTAAAATACTACTATCTTGCATTGGCATAGTTTCACGTATTCTTTTCACTACAAGTTCCACCATATGTGGATGCGTACTAAAGGGTGGTACAACTGAAAATGTTATTTGTGGATATTTCTTTTGTAGTTGCTCTATTTCAAAAGGAATATCAAGTTTATAGTGAGCTGCTGCAAATAATAAAACAGGTACAATCATTATTTCAGTTGCGCCCTCTAGTATCGTTTCTGTAACTGCATCCGAAATGGTAGGTGTTGTTAGTTCTAGAAAAGCCATTTTTTGAATTCTTTCGTTACGTTCTTTCATAACAGATTGAATAAAGTGAATGAATTGCTCATTACCTTCTTGCAGGCGACTCCCGTGTCCAACATATACAATTCCTTTCATCGTACCACCAAATCTTTCTTCATAACCATGTCTTGTAATTGCTCATCTACATGATGAAGTCCGACTTTATTCGCATAGTGTAAAGTTGGAACATCGGTATATGAGAAGGGAAGAGTAAGAATATCGCTAAAGCCAAGGCGTTTTATTTCTGATAGAAATGTATCAATTGAGGCACGCCCTTCAAATACAATACTATCCCATGAGAATTCAGAAAGCATACGAGAATGGACTTCATCGAAGCGATGATCAATTGTATATTCATGAGTCATCATATATGACCCAGCACCAATTGTCTCTTGAATAAAAGCAATTCGGTTAATATTTCGTCCTAAATAAACAGTTGTATCGGAAGAGAACTCTGCTTGTTTACTTAGTAGTCCATATTGTATAAGTTTTTCTTGAGTGGCAACGTTCATATGTTGTAGTTGCGCCTGTAAAGAACGAATATCTTTTTGGTGTTTACTACATGATCGCATCAATATTTCTACACTTTCAGCTGAACAAAATACAAGGCGATCAACGTTAAAAATTTCATTGATTTGTTCAAGTTTTAATGTGTATTCTGCTTTTTTGAAAGTAGGAATTTGATATATTTCTGCACCGGCTTCTTGTAACTTTTGCTTCATTGAACTTGTTTTATTCGTTGCGGATGCAAATAAAACTTTTTTACCATGTAATGGTTTACGTTCTTTCCAAGCGATTTGATTACGTAAGGAAACGACATCACCAACAATTGTCATGGATGGATTTGAAATATTCTCGTTTTTGACGATAGGAACAATGGTTGAAAGTGTTCCTGTGACAACGCGCTGCTTTCCGGTTGTACCCCATTCAATGACGGCTACTGGCGTATCTTTTTTCTTTCCTGCTTGTAGTAAGTTTTCACAAATTGTAGGTAAGTTTTTTATACCCATGTAGTAGGCAATTGTGTCGCTATTGTGGGATGAATTATATTTTCCATGATCGGTTAAAGGGCCTTTCGCATGCCCAGTTAGTAAAGTGACGCTATTACTGTAGTTACGGTGGGTGAGGGGGATACCTGCATAGCTACTAGCGGCGATGCTAGATGTAATACCTGGTACGATTTCATATGGAACGTTCGCTGCTGCTAAAGTTTCTGCTTCTTCACCAACACGGCCGAAAATAGATGGATCTCCGCCCTTTAAGCGGACAACGATTTTTCCTTCTTTCGCAAATTGAAGGAGGTGGGCGTTAATCATTTCTTGTCGCATAGTATGATTCTTTGGTATTTTTCCGCAATAAATAAGTTCACATGTTTCTTTTGTATAACTAAGAAAGAAAGGGTTTAATAAACGGTCATATAAAACGATATCTGCACGCTTTAAACAATCTATTGCTTTCTTTGTAATAAGCCCTTCATCACCTGGTCCTGCACCAACTAAATATACATATCCGTTCATCATCGCACCTCATCAATTTTTATTTAAAAGGAAGCCAGAGGAGGCTTCCTTTCGAAAATTACATGTATAAATAAATGTCACCATCAATAACTTCTACTTCGTATGTTTGAATACAGCCGTCATCAGGTTTTTGAACTTCACCTGTTAGTAATGAAATTTTCCAATCATGCAGTGGACAAAAAACGAATTCACCAGATACAATTCCTTCGGCTAATGGTCCGTTTTTATGAGGACAATGATTTTCTACAGCTTGAATATCGCCATTTGAAAGGCGGAATAGGGCGATAGACATACCTTTCATTTGTACCTCTTTACCGATTTGAATAGGAAGATCTTCTGCACGCATAACTTTTATTTTTTCTTTCGTTTGTATCATATAGATCACAGCTCCTTATTTCACAGTTTCTACTTCATACATCGCTTTTAATGATTTCGTTTCCAGTGCTTGTCCCCAAGCTTCTTTATATGTGCCACGAGCTGTTTGGAAACGTTCATTTAACTTAGTGACCATATTTACATCTTGCAGTATTTCTTTTATGTGATCGAAGCCTAATCGTTCTGTCCAGTAGGCAGTACGCTCTCCGTAAATACCAGTTTCACGATAATATTGCATGTAAGCTGTAGCGATGCGAAGGACATCATCTTCAGTAGAGACAATCATTACAAAATCAGCTTCACGTACTTCTGTACCACCATTTCCGCCAATATAAAGTTGGTATCCATTTTCGACACAAACAACTCCAAAATCTTTCGTCAGTACTTCCGCACAGTTACGCGGACAACCCGTTACACCCATCTTCATTTTATGGGGTGTATCTACCATTTCTAATGATTGTTCAAGGAGCATACCAAGTCCTAATGAATCTTTCGTACCGAAACGGCAGAAGCGAGAACCAACACATGATTTTACATTACGAAGTGATTTTGAATACGCATACCCCGAAGTCATATGTAAGTCAGCCCATACGTTAGGTAAATCTTGTTTCTTAACACCGTATAAGCCAATTCGGCTCGCACCTGTAATTTTCACAAGAGGAACATCATATTTTTTCGCAACTTCAGCAATTTTCATTAAATCATCTGCTGTTGTAACGCCTCCGTACATACGTGGAATAACAGAGAATGTACCATCGTGCTGAATGTTACCGTTCATTCTTTCATTAACGAAGCGGGACGCTTTATCATCTTCATATTCTTCTGGAATCGCCATACGTAAATAGTAGTTCAAAGCAGGACGACATTTCGAACAGCCATCTTCATGTACAAAACCAAGAACATTTCGTACTTCTTTTGGAGATTTTAAACCTTTCTCGTGAATGGCTGCTACGACTTCATCACGTGATAAAGTTGTACATCCGCACATACCAGCAGACTGCGCAGAAGCATCAAAAGCATCTCCGAGTGTATGAGATAAAACTTGTTCCACAAGCGGACGACATTTACCACAAGATCCTGCTGCTTTCGTGCAGCCTTTTACTTCTTCAAAAGTAGTTAACTCTTGTTCTAAAATGGCATGAACGATTGTACCTTTCGTAACACCATTACATCCACAAATCGTGTCATCCGCACTCATTGTAGCAATGTCAAGTTCACTTTCTTCACCAGCTTTGTGAAGAATGGAAGCTGGTGTATATTCTTGTATATCTTCTTCTTTCTTTAACATGCTAAAGAGGCGTGTACCATCAGCTGTGTCACCATATAAAACGATACCAACGACTTTATTGTCGCGAATTAATACTTTTTTATAGGAACGTTTACATTCATCAAAGATCGATATTGCTTTCGTCTGATCATCTTCATATATTTGACCAGCAGAGAATAAATCACAACCAGCAACTTTTAATTGTGTACCGACGATACTGCCCGTATATCCATTCGTTTGTAAATTCGTTATATGTTTCGCTAATATTGCCCCTTGTTCATAAAGAGGAGCAACAAGTCCATAAGCGATACCGTTATGCTCTGCACATTCGCCAACTGCATAAATGGATTCATCATTTGTTAGCATATAGTCATTGACTACAATGCCGCGATTGACAATGAGACCAGCATCTCTTGCTATTTTCGTATTTGGTCGTATTCCGACAGCCATTACGATTAAATCACAATCTACAACTTCACCATCTTCAAATTGAATGCCCTCAACATAGTCTGTACCAAGAATTTTTACAGTTTTCTTTTCCATTAAAAACTTCATGCCTTGTGCTTCTAAATCTTCACGCAGAAGAGAAGCTGCTTTCGTATCTAGTTGTTGCTCCATTAAGTTAGGCATTAAATGAACAACATGTACGTCCATTCCTAAGTCAATTAGACCTCTTGCGGCTTCTAAACCGAGTAACCCGCCACCAATGACAACGGCCTTTTTCTTTTCTTTAGCGGTATCTATCATAAATTGTGTATCTTCAATAGTTCGAAATCCTGTTACACCGGGAAGTGTGGAACCTTCAACAGGTAAAATAAAAGCACTAGAACCTGTTGCAATAATGAGCTTGTCATATGTAAGAGTACGATTCTTTTCTGTAATAATAATTTTTTCTTCTCGGTTAATACTTTGAACTCTTTCGTTTGTATACAAAGTTATTTCGTTTTCATCGTACCAACTATATTCATTCATAATGATATCTTGCATATTTGTTTTGCCTTGTAAAACATGAGAGAGCATAATACGGTTGTAGTTTGGATGCGGTTCATCTCCAAAAATAGTAATCTCATAGGAATCACTATCATGTTTTAATATTTCTTCCATACAGCGTATGCCAGCCATACCATTTCCGATCATAACTAAATGTTTTTTCATTTTTGTTTCCCCTTTTTATGTGAAATGTTGAACAAAGAATTATATTTTTATTATAGAAAATTAAAAAAGGGGGAGATGTGATATTTATCACACTTATATAATGATTCACAAATTGTTAAAATTCGGATTTGTTTGAGGGGGGCGTGGATATTTTTCGCAAAATGAAAAAGCAGGACATAAGTATTTACACTCATGTCCTGCACTTGATTTATGCTCTTGTAATGGCACGCGGAAATAAAATATTATTTTCTAAATGAATATGCTCAAATAAATCAGACTCTAGCGCTTCAAGGCGTTGATAAACAAGTCGATAAGTGCCGCAAGCTCCTTCTGGAGGAGTAAAGTCATTTGTCACTTTACGAAGTTCTTTTATAATATTTCCGGCGTGGCTATGTTCATTTTCCAACTCATCTACTACCTTGCTTAACTTTTCATAGTTTTCATTAGTTGGATTTTGTTCAAATTCTAAAATTAAGGGAAAATCTTCCGTTTCTTCTTTAATTAAATGCTGTTCTAATTCCATTTTAAGTTCATGAAATAGCTTATGAATTTGAGCTAAATGAGGCTGATTTACTCCATGAACACGTAATACTTTCGTCACATATGGACTTAACTGCGGTAATTCTTCATTTAAATAACGATGATGCTTATTAATTACATAATCAATCAATTCACGATAAGAAGCATTTTTCCAATCAATTTCAGATTCATTTAATCGTTTCGTATTATGATAAAGTGTATTTAACTTTGTAATTACTTCAGAAGCCGGTAAATTTCTTTCATGAATTGCATCAATAAGCGGCTTATTACCACCACAACAAAAATCTATTCTATACGATTTAAAAAGATCACTAGCTTTCGGAAATTGCGTAACAATCTCACCAACAATTGAAGTTTCAGTAAATGTATGTTCCATATGAATGCCTCCATAAAGTTTAAATGTAATATCTAAATTAAGAATAGCGATAAATGAAAAACAATGTGGTGATTGAAATCACTTATTATGTGTCTGATTTGAGAATAATAGGAGTGTTATAAATGGAAGAGAGAGAGAAGGTAATTAATCGCAATACTATTTGATAAAAAAAGAAGCTTACTAGAAGCTTCTTTTTTTATACTATTTTTCACATGCAACTCCATCACCATCACGATCAAGTTTAGAGCTATAACCTGGTTGGTCTCTATATAAAGGAGCTTTCCCAGCACTTCTAACTGCGGCACAATTTGCGTAAGTTACATTACTATTGTTACTTGCAGCAGGTTGTGTTTGAGCTTGCTGTGCTTTTTTCTGTTCCTCTTGTTGTTTACGAGCTTGCTCATCAGCTATGCGTTTTTGCTCTTCTTGTTGCTTACGAGCTTGTTCATCAGCGAGACGTTTTTGCTCTTCTTGTTGTTTGCGAGCTTGCTCATCAGCCTGGCGTTTTTGCTCTTCTTGTTGTTTGCGAGCTTGTTCATCGGCTAGACGTTTTTCATCCTCTTGCTTACGAGCTTGTTCATCGGCTAGACGCTTCTCATCTTCTTGCTTTTGAGTTTTCTCATCCGCTTCTTTCTTTTTATCACCTTTTTTCTCTTCATTATTAGAAGCGACTTGTTTATTTGTTGCTGTCGTCTTTTCGGAAGAAGGAGCTGAAATACTTGATAATGCAACAAAAATGACAAATAAAATAGCAGTGATAATAAATTGTTTTTTTGCTACACCTGTCTTTTTAATTACGGATAAGATTGCTAGAACAAGGAAAAAAATAAATAAAATTAAACTTAAAGTAGCAAAAAAATCGATGACTGGGTGTTCAGATTTTGTAGTGCCCATTCCTATTAAGAGAATTGAAATCATAAAAAGAATAACAGTAGGACGACCATATTGTTTTGCTTTTCCATTTTTCTTAAAGAATGAAATGATACATAGTATTAAAAGAATAAAAGCAATGAAAAATAAAGCTACACCAATATTACTCAAAATCGCCATTTTTATACCTCCATTTGTAAGATTTTCACTATTGATTATATAGGAACTTATTGGATATTACACGATTTATATAAATTTAGAAAATTAGTATTTTTAATAGATTTATAAATATTTATTTCGTATATAAGGAAAAACGGATACAATCCCTATTACATTTTCGGATAGAATTCATAAAGTGTAATATAACGATTGAAAGGAGGGGGTTTAAATGGAATTTCAATTATTGGTAACTTGTATATTACAAGAAAGTAATGCTTTCTTTTTAGTAACGAAAGTAGACGATGTTATTACGTTAAAAGTACCGATTACTGCGGGAGTAGCAGGTTTATTCTTAGCTTTAGGTGTACCAAGATGTTCTTAATTTAAGTTTCTAGAGTAAAAGGGAAGGGATATACCTTTCTCTTCTACTTTTACATAATATGATTATGTAAACTGAAATATTGTTTTGTAATAGCACGTTTAAAATGGACATGCATATACTATAATGTTTCATTGGATGTTAGTGATGAAAGGTAGTTTTCACACGTGCATGTAGTGATGTTCATTAAGTTATGAAATTAAAGAGGTGCTATTATATATGAAAAGAAGAACATTGGATATTCCAGTTACATTGCGAAGAGAGTGGTTTTTAATAGAATTAGCCCATTTAACGAAAAAATATGGAATTGAAATTGCAACTAGCAAAATGGAAGCTGCACCGTTTTTAAGAGATCAAGTTACGGAATCAAAAATAGGATCAGGCCTCCAATATGATAAATATGATGATGAGTATATCATTGAAAATTAAAGGATACCAGCAAAAAAATTCTTTATAACAAAATATAAAATAAAGCAGATTCTAAATATGGAATCTGCTTTATTATGAAATACTTCTAGTCAACTATCCTCTTTCTAGTGTTTTTCCTACATATTTTTCTTGTGTTATTCCAAAAGATTCACGAAGAATGCGAGCATAATCTTTTGATTCTATTGGTCGTTTATTTTTTGTGCCTTTAAAGGTTTCTGTATAATTTTTATTTGTTAATGATACGTGACCATAATCAGTTAATTTACAAGTAATAGCCCCTTTATTAAAAGGCGATTCTTTATGCTCTACAATCACTTTTTGAATGTTATTCACTTTTTTCTCATCTATTGGATGTAAAGTGAAAGCATAGCCTATTTTCCATTCGTGTGAAGGTTCAGATTGCAAGAAATTTGTAGATTCCCCGTTAGCTCCTTTTCTCATTTCTAAAATGTGTGTACCTTTTCGGGTAGTTTGTTTGCGAATTCGATATTCTCCCGTTTGAGAAGAAATCACTTCTCCGTTAAAAGGGACGGGATGTAGAGGTAGATGAGATGCAAAACCTGCGTCTATAACATAATCTTTAAAATTATGATTTAATATGATAATGACATGACCATCATCGGGTTTCCATTTATTATCGTAAAGATCATAAACAGTACCAGCTACTTTATATACTTGAAACCCACAATCCATTAAAAAGTAATACAATAAGGAGTTTAATTCATAACAAAGACCGCCTCGTTTTTGAATTAGTAACTTTTCTACTAAGTTATTTTTTGAGATGTTTTTAATAGTACCAGCCATAATATCGAGATTTTCATAGGGGAGAATCAAGCCCATTTTCAAGAGAATTTCATCTAAATCATTAAATGTTATTTCTTTTGCAGGAATTTTTAGTCGTTTAAAAAACTCCTTTTGTAAATTGGTCATCATAAAGCATTCTCCTTTCTTTTTACAGAATTTTCTTCTGCTCACCGATAGGTTAGTACTTATAAAAGTTTAATTCAAGTCTGCGAAAATTATCATAATATATGTTTCTCGAAATATTATTTTCTATTCGGAAATTTCAGTTTAAAATTTAATGGTAGGAAAGTCTTACAGTATAAGCCTCTATTCGTTTGTTTTGTATAAAATTAAATAAAAGTACATATCTTCATTAATCTTTTTTATAACTAGGTGGTAATAAAGTGTTTTTTTCCTAAAGTTTTTTCAAGATTTGTATACTTTATATAGACAATAATGATTTAGAGATATTTGGATTTAGTACGGTTAACAATTATTGAGAAACTTTTTTATAGTGTTCTCTCAAAAGGAAGAGATAGAAACAAAGAGAATAACGTGAGTTAAGAAAGAAGGTGTACTAGTAATCTCTTGCAAATAGGGACAAGATTTTGTTTAAGTAAAAAGATTATCTAGTATTAAGAGAGAAGATAAAAAAATATTACAAAGAGCACCTTCTTTCAAAAAAAGTGGGGGGAGTAACATGCGATTGATGAGAAGATGTGTTGCCTTACTGATTGTATTTTTAATTATGGCTCCAATGATTAGCACAAATGTACGGGCAGAAGTTGTAAAAGAGCTTGGAAAGGGATTTCCTGATACAGAAGTATTTACACCTGGAGAATGGTTTTTAGGTCAAAAACCTGCTAATTATGATGAGAATAAGCCTCCAATTCTTTTTGTACAAGGAAGGAATGGGAATGCTGATAGTTGGTATGGAAAGACAGTGTATCACGATATAAATGATATGTATGACTATGCTTTGAAAGCAGGCTATCAAACAGTATTTATACAATTATATGATGCTGCTGGGAAAGGGTCAGCTAGTCAGTGGGACAACGGAAAATTGTTAGCACAAAAGTTAGAAGAAATATATAATCATTTCGGTAAAAAAGTTAATATTGTAGCACATAGTAAAGGCGGTATCGATACACAGGCTGCATTAGTAGGATATGGTGCAAATCGATTTGTAGGAAATGTTATTACGCTTGCGACGCCACATCATGGCTCAAATTTAGCGGACTTATCATATAGTTGGTGGGCAGGATGGCTTGCTTCTATTTTAGGTCAAAAAGATGATGGTACGTACTCATTACAAATGGGCGAAATGGCAAAATTTCGTTCAACGATTGATAATAATCCAGCAGCTAAATTAAACCGTTACTATACGGCTACTGGGACTAGCTGGGGACCAGTATTTTCTGCGCTATCTATGGGCGGGTTCTATTTGTCATCATACGGTTCAAATGATGGACTAGTAAATGAGTGGAGTGCTAAGTTACCGTATGGAACGCATTTATTTACAGATTCCAGATTTGATCATGATAATATACGAAAAGGATCTGCTGTTTTCTCTCGAATTGAACCATATTTACGTACATCAAATGTAGCTGTACCAGCTTTAGTAGTATCCAGCACTAGTTCAAATGAAAATATAGAACAACTAAATACAACTTCAAATCAAAACATTTTAGGAGGAGAATTGCCACAAAATCAATGGATAGAGCAAACTGTTATGGTTGATAAAAAAGCTGAAGGAATAGTTTCTATCTTAAYAGCGTCTTCTGATGTAGAAGTACAAATGATGTCTCCAAAAGGAAAAATGTATACAAATAAGGATAGCGTTATTACTACTGGTGAAGGTGAATCTTTCTTTGGTGGTGCGACAATTAGAACATTTAAATTTGATAAAATGGATGTAGGAGAATGGAAAGTTAAAATGATGGCGAAGCAGTCGAAAGATGCATTTTTAATTGTAAGCGATTACAATGGTGGTGCACCATTTGTTCTCCAAATGCCTACAAAAGTTAAAGTGAATAAATCTGAGTATAAACTGAAAAAATCACCTGTGGCACCTGAAATGAAAGGGGATCTTTCTATAACAGTAAGAGTAGTTAATAAAGAAGGGAAACTAGTCTCTGAATACAATGAATTACAAAAGGGTAATAACAATACGTTTACTGGTGCTTTGAAGGACATAAAGCAACCAGGAGTATATAACGTTACGATGGATATAAAAGGGACGAATAAAGAAGGACAACCGTATAATCGTACAATTGTTAAGTCGGTTTATGTGGAGAAGTAAGAAAGAATGAGAAGTTTTTAATATAAAAAGTACCGAACTTTTGTAGTAGAAGAGTTCGGTACTTTTTTCATGTTTATTAGATTAACAGAAACGTACAATGAAATTTATGTTTGATTATAGGAATCAAAAGAGCGTTATTCAATAAAAAAAGATGCTGAAATAGCATCTGAATGTGAAGAGGATTATTAACTTAGTTTTATAACTGTTAATTCAACTGAATTAATACCATTATCACAAGTTGCAATACTTTGACGATTAAAACCACTATTATTTTTCAGTTGAAGAGTGGAATTAGCTGTCACTGTAACAATTGTTTCGCCAGCTAGTTGAAGACATTCGTTATTTGATGAAGTATTCATTTGGAAAGCGAAATCACCTTGACTATTAGCAAGTGGATTATTATTTAAAAATATAGTCATGACTGGAATATGTGGAAATACAGGATTTGAAGTAGTGTTAATCGTTGAAATGAAAGAAACTCTATAATCACCAGCTTGGCTAAATTGTATAGTGGTAGGATTTAGTAAGGAAACTCCTCCTGCTATAGGGCCAACGTGATTAAATGGAAAAGGATTTCCAAAAGGAACAGTTATAAACTCAGTTTGCCAAAAAGTGCCGTATGCTGGACAGCTTTTTTTATGTGAATGGTCGTATGAACATTTTTTATAGGAACTAGAAGAGGAGTTGCATGAACATTTTTTATATGAACTGGAAGAAGAGTTACATGAACATTTTTTATTTGAATTTGAAGAATGATAGTATGAACCCAATATATTACCTCCTATTATGAATGAAGTGTATACTCATAGTATTTTATGCTTGTCTTATATAAAAGGTGATAGATTTGGAGTATAAAGTGCTAATACGATGAAATATAGTAATAGAATAGTAGCTGTAACGATTTTGAAGAAGAAAAGGTTGATGTTTTGGTGGAAATATCAGTGGAATATCTTGAAAGATTGAAGTAAAGCGGGCACGCATATTTTACATGTGAAAGTAAAACCATTATCCTCAGTTGTAATGATGTGATCGTTTAAGTGAATGTCTATTTTGTCGTGTTTGTATATTAGAGTTTATGGTTATTATCTTTTATTTACGTAGTGGGGCAGGAAGAAGACGAAAAGTATCGAATGAATGTACATATGTAGCATTGTTTGCTTTTGGTGTGAATAGTAATAAAAGATACGTTGAAATATTTTAAACCGTAACAAAAGAGCGATTAAATAATAGAGGGAGCAACTTACATGGAAAATATATTAAAGGTATCTTCAAAATCAAAACCAAATTCAGTAGCAGGTGCAATAGCTGGTGTACTAAGAACAAGTGGCAATGTGGAAATTCAAGCGATTGGGGCAGGTTCTATAAATCAAGCGATTAAAGCAATTGCAATTGCAAGAGGATTTGTTGCTCCAAGTGGTATTGATTTGGCCTTTGTTCCAGCATTTCAAGAGGTTACTATTAATGATCAAGAAAGAACGGCGATTAAATTAATTGTAGGTCCTAGAAGGAAAAGGTAACTGCAGTAATTCAGTATTGAAATGACATTTAACATAACAAACAAAAAGTGTCACAAATGCTTATGAAATAGGCATTTGTGACACTTTTATAGTTTTGTGAGAATAAAAACCTCTAAAACTGCTCATTCTTCTCCCAAGATTCAACGAGATAGTATGAGAAACCTTATTATAACAGGGTTTCTAAGTGGTGATTTTCCATGATGCTCACATTTTGCTCACATTAATTTTTTTCATTTGTTATCAGGTGTTTTCACTAGATTTTATTATGCTCTCGAAGTTTTCTGCTGCTTGTTGCTGCATGTTCTGTGTGATGTGACTATACTTGTCTAAAGTCATTTGAATAGAGGAATGCCCTAAGCGATCTTGTACGATTTTAGGGTGTTCTCCAGCCTGAAGCATGAGTGTAGCGTGAGTATGTCGTAAGTCGTGTATACGAATTCGAGGAACACCAGCTTTTTTATAGTGATCATTCAAAAAGCGATGAGGAGCATCTATATGTAAGGGCGAATGTATCGTATTGCCAGTGAAAATAAAGGCCTCTTCATTCAAGTGTATACCCCAGCGGAAAAATTCTTTCTTTTTATAGGAGTAGTAGGATTGTAACTTCCGTATAACAAAAGAAGAGATACTAATGCTTCTATTTGAAGACTTAGTTTTTGTAGCAGCTTTAAATAGTCCCTTTTCTGTTTTTACAAGCGATTTATTAACCAGGATACGTTTATTATCAAAGTCAATATCTTTCCACGTTAGTGCAAGCAACTCTCCACGTCTCATACCTGTATAGATCGCAAGTAAAAAGAACATATAGTACTTTTTATTTTTTTCTTTTAAATATTGGAGGAATCGATTACATTCCTCGCTAGACCATGTTTTCATCTCACCTTGCTCTTCGCGTGGTTTTTTTACTTTATTCATTATATTATCATGTAGGATTTCCCATTCTACAGCATGTTTGAATATGCATCTGAAGCAGCGATGGATATTGCTGATTGTACCATTGGACAGACCTTTTTCTTTAAGTTCAGCATAATAGCTTTGAATCATTACAGGCTTAATGCTTTTAATTTTTTTATAGCCAAAAGGGGGAAGGATATAGAGTCTAATTAAGCTCATGTCTTTTTCATAAGATGTAATTTTTAATTCAGCTTTTCGAAGTGGTTTTAGCTTTTCCCATACATCTAAAACAGTTAATTGTTTGTCATCAAAATACATTCCTTTTTCTATCTCTATAATCATAGTTGCAGCAGCATTTTGGGCTTCTTTTTTTGTTCTAAATCCACCCTTACTTTTTTGCTGGCGTTTTCCTGTGGCCGGATCTATACCGATATCTATTGTAAAAGACCACGTATTTCCACGTTTACGAAAACTTCCTTTCATATTCAATACCTCCTAAATCGTTATTTTTGAAAATTACAGTATTGTGATATTTGATTCTGTAATTTACTTGCTAATAATTGATTTTCATAATGTAAAAGCCTTTTTTCAGCAAACTGTATTGTTACATTGAATTTTTCTGAGATTATATATGCTTTTAACTGTAGGGGAGGAAGCTTTCTTAACATAAAAGTAGGTACACAAAATTGTTGTGCGAAGTTTTTAGCCTTTGCTTCTTGATAATCTAGAAACATTTGATGCATTAATAATTGATTACCAGAATGAAATAGAATGTGACAGGTCTCATGGCCAAAATCCTCCCATTGTTCTTGCTGAGAGATACGATTATCAATAACTAAGTTAGCTATTTGATTTCTTTCTATTGCATGGCTTCCAAATGGAGCAAAATACAGCCAAATGTTTAACTTTTTCGCAATCTCCATCATATCAATTTGTTCAGGAACAATTATAGATAAGGATTGGTACAAGTGCTGGATATAGTCTTCAAGTTGTGTTGTGTAGTAGGGTTGCGATTGAAACATATTTTCACTCCATTCGTATTATAGGAACGCACGTTCTTTTTATTATAATATAATAAAAAAGTAAAAGTTGGAAGGTGTGATTCGGAAGTAATAATTCAATCTCTTGTCAGAAATCAAATGTTAAGATACGGTAATAGATGAATGAAATATATGGTAAAATGAAGTGGTAGCAATTGGAATCGAAAAAAATCATAAAAGCCAAAGAGATTATGGAAATATTTTAAGATATCGAGAGAAACCTTTCGAGCTATGGAGAAAAACAGACTTCCAATAGTGAAGAAGGGGGATATGAATTACAACAAGTAATGGACGTTTTTTAACGTGAAAATAATTAGTGTATGAGAAGATTTCATGCAACTAATTCATTAGTTCTATTTACTAAGAAAGTAGGAATTAAATTTGAGTAGTATTAAAGTAGAAATGTTTCCTGCCTTGCAAGGAGATTGTTTTTTAATTAGCTTTAACGATGAAAAAAAGACGCATATTTTAATTGATGGTGGATTTGAAGAAACATACCATCAATTTCTCAAGAATAGATTGATAGAGATTGCGGAAAAAGGAGAAGAAATAGCATTACTTGTAGTTACACATATTGATGCTGATCATATTGAAGGAATAATAGAATTATTTAAGGAAAATCAAACATCTGAAGAGTCACATGTAATTAAAATTAAAGAGGTCTGGCATAATAGTTTTAGGCATTTACAATTAAAAAAACAAGAGAATGTACAAATTAATTCAGTGGAAAAAAATATCTTAAATGGAATAGTTGCTGGTGGAAAAACGATTAGAGAGGTTCAAGAAATTAAACAAAGTAAAGATATTAGTGCTAAACAAGGTTCTACATTAGCGGCATTACTATATCACGGAGAATATAATTGGAATAATTGTTTCAATCAAAGAGCAATTAATTGTGATACCTATAATCAGATCAATTTAACTTCAAATATAAGATTAAGAATCTTGTCTCCAAATTCAGATAAGTTAAAAAAACTAGGGAAATACTGGATGAAAGAATTGAAAAAGAAAAAATATGATTTTACCATAACAGATGATCGATTATTTGATGACGCTTTTGAATTTTTTATGTTAAATCAACAAGAATTATTCGATATAATTCCAAATAAAGATGTATCTGATTCAAAAGTTGAACTAGATTTTGAGGAGTTACTAAAGAAAAAAATGGTTAATGATTATGCAGCGCCAAATGGTTCTTCTATATCGTTCATTATAGAATATAAAGATAAAAAGTTACTGTTTCTTGGGGATTCACACTCAAGTTTAATATATGACGAGTTAAAAAAGCTTGTTAATGACTTGAATTATGATACTAAATTTGATGTTATTAAAGTTTCTCATCATGGTAGTCATAAAAATAATCATTTGAAATTACTAGAACTGATTGATGCACCTCAGTATTTAATATCGACTAATGGTGAAGATTATAACCATCCAGATTTAGAAACTATTGCAAGAATTGTTTGTAGAAAGAGGAATAAAGAATGTAAATTAGTTTTTAATTACAATACTAAAAATACAAGTTTAATAGATAATCATAAATTAAAAGAAAAATATAAGTATGAAGTACAAATTCCATCAGGTATAAATTCTACAATAGTTGAAATTTAGAGGGGTACAATATTATGGTATTTAGTTATGATAATGACTTAGAAAAAATTACTTGTCGTTTAATGTGTGGAGACCAAGATGAAGTTGATCGTGCTACTGCTTTTTTAATTGCTCCTAATAAAGTTATTACAGCTAGGCATGCAATTAAAGATTATTTTGATGAAAATAAGGAAATTACATTAGAATTTTTAAATGTTACTCAACAAAGTAGGATTATACGTGCAAATCCCATTGGAGATATAGCATGTGCAATAAGTATTCTAGAGTTAGAAGAAGTAGTAGAGTGTAATGGTTATCCAAAATTTTATAATTATGAAGTGAGAAAAGATGACTTTTATGAAACATATGGGTATCCAACTGTAAAATGGGATGTAGGACAAAGAATAAAAAGTAACGTGTCTAGGAGGATTTCTGACACGATGACAATGCCTTTTGATTGGGATATTGATTTAAATCATGATTCACCGATTTCTGATTTTAAGGGGCTCTCAGGGTCACCGTTAATAGTTAATGGAATGTTAGTTGGGGTAATATTAACAGAAGCTACAGATGGAAGAAGAGCACTATCTCTCGGATCAATAAGTGTTCAGAGAATTAGAGAGGTTTTAAATAGTTGTGGAATAGTTGTTGAAGAGCCGCCTTTAGATTATATTTTGGATGAAATCTATGAAGTAGACGAAGTTGATTATTCAGATTCTATTTTCATTTCAATGTTAGAATCAGCACAAATATATGATCATGAAGATTGTCAACAAGATTTTTTTAATGCAGAAATAGCGAAGAGTTCTATAGAGAGTCGAAATATTGCTTCAGAAGTAAAAGATTTTAGAATGCTAGTACATGATGTTAAAGGTATATGGAAAACACAACATAGGGGATATAGCGATGAAGAAGATGGAAATTTATTGTTAGCAAATGTTTATCAACGAGTGGAAGATTTAAGTTCAACCACTTTACAGAGTAGTTGCAACTTACCTTTGATGGTAAAAAAGGGTATATTACATCAACTATCAGATGAACGCAAATTAGGATGGGTGAAGGGGTTTGAAAAAAGGTTAGAAGCATATCTAGTAGCAAAAGGGAGGATAGATAATGATTAAAGAAATAAATATCATAAATAGTGACATAGTTTTAAATTCTTTACGTATTTTAATTATGATGGCTAAGTTTGAAACAAAAAAATCTACGAAAATGAATGTAGATACTATAATGCTATATGATTTTTATATGAAATTTCCTCAAACAATGATTAACTCTATGAATATAGATAAACATAAAGAAGAAATGGACTTTAATGAATATTATTCTTACTATCATTGGCATCCAGATAGAGATGAATATTATTTGTTTTTAAAATATTTGCTAGGGAAAGAACTAATTAATAAAAGAAATACAGGAAATGAATTCTGCTATGAGATTAATTCTAGAGGGAAAAATGTAATTAGTAAACTAAGCACTAATTATGCCAAGAAACTTAATCAAAGTGCTGATTATATTAGAAAAGAATTGTCAAAAAAAAGTAATAAACAAATCGAGGAAGCTATTTTAATTTATTGTTTAAATAAAGGGTAGGGATTGATTACATATGAGTAAAAGAATAGTTCTAGAGAAACTTACACTTATAGGATTTAGAAAAGATTATGTGATTAAGTTTAAAAAAGGGTTGAATTACATATCTGGTCCAATGTCCACGGGGAAATCTTCCATAGTAGAAATGATTAATTATGCCTTTGGAAGTGAAAAACATAAAAATTATATTGAGATTAAAAATAGCTGTAGTGATGTTCAATTAGAGTTTTATATTGGAGATGAGAAGTTTAAAATTATTAGGCCATTATTTGATTTTGAACGGCCTATAAAATTATTTTGTTGGGAGAAAGATAAACAAGAATACAAAAAGGAATTTAAGCTTTTAGAAATAGATTCACCCAAAAATGAAAAATCATTATCAGCTTTTTTATTAAAGCAATTGAGTCTGACAAATATTATTGTAGCAAATCAGCCTTTTAGTTTTCGAGATTTGTTTAAATATAGTTATATAAGCCAATCACAAATTGATTCCGAGAATCTTCTGCAAGAAAAAACTTGGGGGCCAAATATTAAAAGAAAACCAACCTTTGAAATAATATTTAACATTTATGACGAATTATTAGGTGCATTAAAGCAAAATGAGAAAGACAAAATAAAAGAGATTAACTTATTAAAGACTAAAGAAAGCGGAGTTTATGAGTTTTTAAAAGAATTAAAGTTTTTAGATTTAGAAGAACCGTATGAAAAAAAAAGGATACTTAAAAATTTATTATCTTCCAAGAAAGAAGAGCTGCAAAAAATAAAAAATGAAGGTAAGTTTGATGATAGTTTTACAATGGAATTGGAGAAGGATATTATAGGATGTAAAGAAAAAATAAGTAAACTAGAAATAAATACCAACGAAAAAACATTATATATTAATAAATTAATTTTACTAAGAAATCAATATACTAGTGAAATTGATAAAATTGAGTTCATTATAGAGGGTGGTATAGCTTTAAGAGGTTATACTTTTCAAGCGTGCCCTTCTTGTCTTAATGAATTGGTAGAAAAAGAAGGCTGTAGTTTATGTGGCAGTGAATTGGATAGTTTATCAGATCAGGAAATAAAGGTTTTTAAAAGTGAACTAAGAAGGTTAAAAATAAAATTTAAAAATATAGTTCACTTCATAGAAAAGCAAAATATTCAATTGGAAAACCTTATTACAGAAAAGGAAAATACAGAGTTAGAATTAAATCGTATGCAAAGAAGGATTGACGATCTTAGAAACCAATATATTAGTCCTTTTGTTGAACAAATTGAATATATTAATTTTCAAATAGGAGATATTAATAATGAGATTGAACAATTAGAAAAGAATCTAATTGTTTATGGGCATTTGGCTAATTTAAGGAAAAAAATATTTGATGAGGGAATTAATTTAGAAAAGATAGGAGATGAAATTGCAAAAAAAGAAGAAGCTTTAGTGACAAAAGAAGATATTATTAAAAGTTTGAACACAAAATTCAATGGAATTTTAGAAGGGTTTTGCTTTCCAAAACTTAGTAATGCTTATATAAAAGAATCGAATTATCTTCCGTATGTTAGAGGTGTAAAATATGATCAAATCGGAAGTCTTGGGGCTGTAACGATGATTACAATAGCTTATTTTCTTGCAATTGTATTACAAGAAACAAATAATAAAAATCATACAGGATTATTAATTATTGATTCACCGAGAAAAAATTTAGGAGCCGATGCTAAAAATGATGATGAATTTAAAGATGAATCAATATTTAATTCAATAATAAAATATTTTATCCAAGTTGGTAAGGATAATGAAGAAGAAATTCAATTAATAGTTATTAATAATGGTTACCCAAAATTTTTAAATAAAAAAGATTTGATAATAGAATTTGATGGTGTGGGTACAGGAAAGCTACCATACGGTTTAATAGATGATATAAAAGGATAAATTGAATTAACGTCAAACGTACCTAATGCTTTTTTTATAAAATATATATAAATGCACCAAATAATAGTGTTTTTCCCGAACCGGCATAGCCAGTTACTAAGTTTAAACCTGTTGATTTAAAAGCCAAAGTACATTCGTTAAAGGACCGAAATTTTTAAAATCTATTTTTTTATAAACATTTTGTTATGCTCTCTTTATTTGGTAAAAGTAATATAAAACCAAACAAATACACGCCGAAGCGTGTTCTTGTTTGGTTTTATTTATTTTCCTTTTGCATTATAAACTCCCAAAAACGTTGTAGCTCCTCACGTTTTTCAGGGGAGGCCTCTTTAATATCTTTGAACCAGAGACCCAGTTCAGGGTCATTTATCATGTTATCTATATCAAATGACTTAGTTTGCTTACAATCAGATACTCTGCCTAATAAAAAATCAGTAGAAACAGAAAAAAGATTAGCTATCTTTAAGATAGTCTCCATAGGTGGTTGTTTTGTGTCATTTTCATATGCAGTATATGTAGTACGAGCGACACCTAGTTGATTAGCTACATATGTTTGGGTCCATTCAACGTTTTCTTTCTTTTTTTCTTCTCGTAAACACTTCAGTTTTTTACCAAATGTATTCAAAGTAGTCACCACCATAATATTTAAATCTTCCTTTTTATTATAAACGAATTTTTGTGTTACTAATAGTAACTAAATTAATTGTTCCTTTTAGTAACTTTTTTGTTGATTTGTTCCTTTGGGTAACTTATAATCTTGTTAAGATGTTCTTTAAAGTAACAAGGAGGTTATAATCTTGAGAGAATGGTTAAAAGAATTTAGATATGTAAAAGGTTACACACAAGAGGATATTGCAAATAAATGCAAAATATCTAGAAGTTATTACACTCACATTGAAAATGGAAGAAAAACACCTTCAGTAGAAATAGCTAAAAAAATAGGTGGGAGTTTAAATTTCAATTGGACAATTTTTTTTGGGAATTTATGTTCCTTAGAGGAACATAAAATTAAGTAACGAGGTGATATGCATGATAAACTTTGACATCGAATCATTCCGACAAATTATCCGGGAAGAAGTACAAAACGCAACTGAACATCTTCAACCAATGAAAGAATTACCACCATTTTTAACTATTACAGAATTAATGGACCTGTTACATATTAAACGCACCAAAGCATCTGAGCTATTAAACCGTTCTGATTTTCCAGTATGTCGTGAAGCGGGAGTTCTTATTCCTACACACCTTCTTTTTAAGTGGATGGAGAATCACACTGAATGGGTAGAAAACAATACGGAGTATTACAATCCATTCAAAGAATCCGTCTAATAACAAATTACCATAGTAAGTTGTCACAAATAAATAATGCTTTAGGTACGAATGGGGGAAGTAAACGATGTCCATAGGAAAAGAAGTTGCTATGGCACGCAAACGAAAGGGAATCACCCAAGAACAACTCTCCTTAGAAATCCCCGTGAGTCGTGAGTCACTAGCAAAATATGAAACTGAACAACGACGCTTACCAGAAGATTTGCGAAAATGCATTACTGAAGGAATTAATGATCCGCAGTTGTTTTTTAAGATGTGGAGTGAAGCAACAGGGGATGTAAGTATTCCTTTCTTCAATGGAGATCAAATAGATCTTCATCCTACAAGCATGAGGTACATGGTCAATCAAGAAATAAATGAAGCTTTGAAACAACTCGATACGGTATGTTGGTTTAAGCCTTCACAAACTTGGTCCGAAGGTGAGAAAGAAGACTTGAAAAAGGTAATGCATGAAATCTTGGATGCTACAGGTTCGATGATGAGCCTCGTAGCGGTCCTCTGTGATCAATATGGTATTTCAATGAAAGAAGTCTTTAAGTACTGGAAAGTATCATTACGAGCTAGGAAGTATATAAAAGCTTAATTTAATTATTTTATTGGGGAGGTTTAAGTTATGACGATTGATTATGCAAGTCCAACTTTAAATCAATATAAAACGCTAATTCGTAAGGAAGCAAATTTATATGGTGATATTCGAATTGCATCAGTTTGTGGAGACTATAGGAAAGCAAAAAACTTAAAGCAAGAGAAGAAGTTGATGGAGATAAGAATTCGAATTATAGAAGCAGCGTTCGTTTTGAAAAACAAAAATAAAAAAGAAAAGACTACCGCATAGCCCGCGATAGCCAATCATGACAATAGATAAATTATATCATATAACAATTTAATGCGACAAGCTGCTGTGCTTGTCGTTATGACCAGGAGGATTTGTTATCTCTAATCTTTCATATACAATACTTTCTGGTCATAACGATGCGTACAGTATCAAATTATTAAAAATGGGGAGCAAATTATGAAAGTAGAATGTAATCGTCTGTTCGACTTAGTTCTACCAGGGGATTTTGCTTTTGCAAATGAATTACATAACTGCATGGTGACATGTATTCATAACATGTTCAATGCTGGTTCATTAGATGAAGCAAATCATTGGGAGAAGGAATTAAATAGATGCGCAAAAGAATTCAAGAGCCTTCGTAATGAAAAAGAGGATCACGATGTATCAAAGAGTTATGGTGTAGTTGTTAAAAGCCTTCAAGGGCAGGGGATCAATGCATCAGTAGTTAGTCGAAGAAAATAAAAAATCTATCACTTGGCAGAGTGATAGATTTTAGACTCTTATAGAGAGTCTTTCTAAAAATAGAATTGGATTAAGTATATCAAAGCAAATCAAGTAAAACAATGGAGGATGAATAATATGGCAGTTTATAGACCTGTTCAAGTTTCATATTGGCAAGATGCTTTCGTTTTAGATCTTACACCGGAGGAAAAATACTTCTACTTATACTTAATGACTAATAGCAAAACTTCTCAGAGTGGTATCTATGAGCTTCCATTACGAGTGATAGAAATGGATACAGGGTATAACCGTGAGACGGTTGAGAAGCTGCTAGAGCGGTTTGCTGATTACGGGAAAATTCATTACAACAAAAAGACGAAAGAAATTATGTTGATTAATTGGCTTAAATTCAATGCTATTACAAATATGAATATTGAAAAGTGTGTGTTAAAAGAAATCCAGAATATTAAGTGTGAAGATTTTTTAATTGATTTTTATGAGACATGTTTAGATTTAGAACAGCAGCAAGATTTTAAAATTCCCCGTATTAAGGAATACTTCCAAGCGCGTTTTGAGTGGCTTATAAGGGGCTTCGAAGACCCTATGAAGGAAAAAGAAGAAACAAAAACAGAAACAAAAGAAAAAGAAAAAGAAGAAACAAAAACAAAAGAAGAAGCAGCAAGCTGCTCAAGAGATAAAAAAATTGCAGAAGAAAATCCAATAACATTTTATGAGCAAAACTTTGGAGTTCTTAAACCATTTGTGGCTGAAGGGATTAATGCGTGGATTGAAGATTTGAATGCACAGCTTGTTATCAAAGCAATGAAAATAGCTTTAGAAAAGAATGCACCTAATATGTCTTATGTACAAGGTATTTTAAGAGATTGGCATGCTAAGGGGTATAAGAGTATTACTGATGTTGAAGCTGCACAAGCTCAATTCCGTAAGAAATACCAGTCTCGTGGTGGGAGAAGTAATGCTCGAAAAGAAATTGTTCCTGATTGGTTACATACTCAAGATACGGAAACACATCCTCAGTCAGTAGAGCATAGTGAAATCGAATTAGAAGCTGAACGGAAACGTTTAGAACAAGTGTTATCTAAATATAAAAAAGAGGCTTAGGAGGATTGTAATGCCAAAGCAGTTAACAATATTTGATGTTGAGCCTGTAGTAGTATTCGATACTGAGAAAGCACACATTCATCGATTAAATTCTAAAGTTCGTTTTACGGATGTAGTTGTTCAAGTACCAAAGCAACTAAGAGCTACTGATGAATTAAAACCAACAACAGCGCCAAATGATCAGTATGAATTATTTGAGGAATATACAATTGGAATTTGGAGATTTAAGCGAGTGGAAGATAAGCAGTTCGATTGGGAAGAAGCGGAGGAGCTTTGCAAGTCTGCGAGAGATAATAAAGAACCGATTTCAATACGACTTTATTTATCATTAGAACAATCATTTATTCCCGATAATGTTGTGGAATATCTATAACAAAATAAAAAAGTCGAGATTGCTCCCGACTTGCTTCGACAAAATAATCATAACATACGGGAGTGGTCTTAATGGGAATTATTAAAGAAAATCTTGTAGAAATGAAAGCTGAAATAGATTTGAAAATAAACGGAATATATGTTGTTAAAAATGGTCAGGTCCAACTAATAGAACCACCCCAAGGTGGATTTGGTGAACAATCATTTGTATATCAAAGTGGAAAAGTAATTCGTATGGAAGAACGAAAAACACAGTTATTATAATCGAATTTGAATTTTATAAAAATAAATATTGAGGATAACCCTTATAAATAAGGGCTCCACTCTCAAAAGGATGAGAGTGGAGCCTGTGGATGAAATTACTGAGTTCTTGGGATGGTGAACACCAGCACATAAATAATATCATGAGTATTCAGAAAAAACATTGAGTAAATGTTTACGATTATTCAAATAATAGTAAACTAGTTTGAAACGAACAAAAGCGTTATTTTAATCGAAAAAGAGAATACGAACATGAAATAAGACCGTCCCCTTTATAGGAACGGCTGTACAAATATCATGTGCTGGAGGTTGCTCCAAATGGCATAAGACGTTTTCTCTAAACATTATAGACAAGAATATTTACGATTATACGCAAAAACGGCAGGCAACCGATTAAGTTACCTGCCATGTCCTGAAAATATACGGAGGAGAGAGCTCCGATTTGAAAGAGTGAAGCCGGTGGGAAGTCGGCTTGCAGGTAGTATGTGTAATATAAAAAGGATTATTCGTAAAGGAGAATGGGAGATGGACAAACAAAAACGCATTGAAATCGTGAATTCACTTATTAAGTATCTTGCAGATTATGAGAGGGAGTTCTTTCGTTACAAGGATAGAACAGCACATTTTAAGCATGATGGTAGAAATCTATGGTTCATTGATCATGGCACGAATGTTCCGATGCGTATGACAAGAAGTTCTTACATGAACAAGAAACAGGAACATAATTTCTCTGGTGGCGGAACAATGTGGGGATTAATCAGAGATTTCACGGACTTTATATTTGGTAATGACAATTCGAACGGTAGAAATGGTTATGGAGGATTGTACTGTACTCATTGGGGTTGGTCAGAAGAAGGAATGGAAAAGATGCGTGAATATGCACGGGAAATCGGATATTTAAAAGCTTCATAAAATAGTTAATTTAATAAAAAAAGCAGTTCACTTTTTGAACTGCTTCCTAATAGAGTTCTGGTTATGTAATTTAGATGAAGATGCTACTTACTAGGAATAGAGCTCCTAGCAAAATTAGAGAATCAACTAAAATCAAGAACTGGTTTTTCTGTGGCTTTTTCAATTCCTTTATTAAGCTAAAAACTGCACTCAATCCGAAACAAATGTATAACAAAATCATTATTGTTTCTGACATAATTAACACTCCTAATATATTGATAATTTAATTATATAACGAAAAACATTTGTATGTAAGTTTTTAACAAAATTCTTATTTTAAAGCTAAAGAGTGCCTTGTAGTGCGCTCCTTATGCCTACTAATTATAAATGTTTATATTTGATCTTAGATTTCTTGCTTGGAAATAAAATACTCTTAAACAAAGTTTAGATAGACAATACAGCCCATAATTACAATATAAAACAATGCACAAAAGAAGATTAAAATGTATTTTAATGTCTTGTTCATATTAGTACCGTTCTAAAAGAGGATTATTTGGATTTTAATATGGTATGTAAAAAAGGTGCATTTATACAAGGGAAGGGTAGCTAGCAAAAGTAAATAAAATCTTTATTTAAATAAAAAGAGCGCTAATCGTGAGCGCTCCTTATACCTCATTATAACGACAGTGACGAACTCACATTATATAGAAAGGCACTATTATTGTATGTCAGAGTATGAGATTAGTGAATAGATATAGATAAAATCTTTATTCAAAAATTAAAGAGTGGTTTTTAAGTGGCTCTATGACTAAGAGTTATTTTAAATTTTTTATGGTTTTGAAGTATTTAAGAAATAATTTTGTTTAAGACTAAGATATTTTCTCATTAGTAATACCGATTTGCTTCAGTAGACATGGCAATCGCTTTTGTTTCATGAACTGTACCATAGGGATGTTCTGGAGGTGCATATATAGAGTAAATTTTAAGTGGTTTATTCCCCATATTAATTACATTATGCCATTTTCCAGCAGGTATCATAATTGCATAGTCATCATAGACCATTTCTTGAAAATCTAATTTATCTTTGTTATCACCCATTTGAACGAGTCCTTGACCCTCTTCAATACGTATGAATTGATCGGTTGTAGGGTGTACTTCTAAACCTATGTCATCACCAACATTAATACTCATTAAAGTTACTTGTAAGTTTTTTCCTGTCCAGATAGCGGTTCGGTAAGTATTGTTTTGTTTGGTGGCTTGATTAATATTCAATACAAATGGTCTAGCTCCATAATCTGTTAATCTAACATTTTCACAACAAGGATTCCGGTTGTGGTCCCAAGCATTATTGTTGTAACTGTAATAATAAGGATTCCAACCGTAAATCCAATTATTGTTATTCCAGATGCTATCCATTGAGCTTTGACATTGATAATAATGTGGATTATATTGCATATCCAAGCTCCTCTCATGATTTTATCATTTACTGTTTATCCTATGCTGTTGTCTATTTATAGGAATGCAGAATAAGAGGAAATGGGCAGTAATAAAAAATATAATCAAACGTTTTTATTTTTTCAGGAAAAATAAAAGAACCCGTCTTTTATAAACGGATTCTTCCCACAAGGTCTGCAAGAAATTCAAGGTAACTGGACCAGAGCAACCTGTGGAATTCCTTGTGATAATATTGTATGCCAAAGAATCAGTAAGGTTAATGAAATCTAAACAAAATCTTATTTTAAAGCTAAAGAATGCCTTGTAGAGCGTTACTTATGCCTAATTATAAATGGTTATGTTCGATCTTAGATTTCTTGCTTGGAGGAATAAAATGCTCTGAAACAAAGTTTAGATAAATAATACAGCTAATTATGGCAATATAAAACACTACACAAAAGAAGGTTAAAATGTATTTTAATGTCTTGTTCATATTAGTACCGTCCTAAAAGAGGATTATTTGGATTTTAATATGGTATGTAAAAAGGTGCATTTATACAAGGGACGGATAGCTAGTACAAGTAAAACAAAATCCTTATTTAACAACAAATAAAAAGAGTGCATTTTTATATGCGCCCTTAGTAAGGTAGGTGAATGTTTCATGAGATATAGAAAATCTAAAAAATCGTAATCAGATTTTCACGAGTAAATTTTTAATATTGTATGCCTTACATGGAATTATGGAGCCTGTCATTAAATAATAAAGAGCGCCTTGAGAGAAAGGCGCTCTGACTAAAACTAATGTTGAAAAAGAATACCCATAATATTGTATGTATGTTTTTGATTTAGGTGCGAGATTAAATAAAATCTTTATTTAAATATAAAGAGCGCTTTAAAAAGCGCTCTCTGACCAAGATTTTTAATAGAAAATAGGTGTCAGCTCACAAGGCCTAATTTGTAAGCATGAATACATGTGCAGCCCATATTAATATATGTATTTTCTTATGAAGTGTGAAAAAACATATATAACAAAATCGTTATTTTAATTAAAAGAGCAGCTAGCAAAAGCTAACTGCTTGTTAAAAAAAGAATCCACTCTAGGTTATTAACTGCTAGAGTTTCAAGAAATAAATGATTAAATTAATTTAATTTTTCAATTACAATCGAAGCATTTATATTYGTTTGTGTTCCACCTGCCAAAGTCTGCAAAGTAACYGCAGCAGCRGAAGTATGATTATTAAGGGTAATAATATCGCCTGCAGCTAAAGTGAGGATTGTTTGGCCGTTGTTTGGTTGAGTCCCTGCGCCTGATCCATAAACTGCGCTGGTAACCGGAGCACCATTTAAAAAAAGTGTGAATTGATTAGGCTCAACTCCTGATACAGAAAAAGAAATTTTATAATCTCCTGCATTAAGAACCATTAATTGAGAAGTTCCCAGCGTATGAGTAAAACCAGATGTCATTCTACCATGTGAATTAAAAAGAATAGGTGCTTCTAAGGCAACAACTTGAGCTGCTGTATTGAAAACATAAGCATAATGAGATAACCCAGATAATGTAAGTCCGGTAGGTCCGGTAGCTCCAGCGGTTCCTGGTAATCCAGTAGGCCCAGGAATGCCTTGGATGCCTTGGATACCTTGAAGCCCAGTTGGGCCAGTCGGGCCGATAGGTCCAATAAGTCCTGGATTACCTTGAATACCTTGGATACCCTGAATTCCAGTCGCCCCAGTTATTCCAGTGGGTCCAATAGGACCAATAGGCCCCGGATTACCTTGAATCCCCTGAATCCCTTGACTTCCTTGAGGTCCAGTGGGGCCAGGAATGCCTTGGATCCCTTGGATCCCTTGAAGTCCGGTTGGTCCTGGTGACCCAGTTGGTCCAGTGGGTCCAGTCACTCCGGTTGGTCCTGGTGGTCCCCCAGAAGGTCCAGTCGGGCCCGTTGGTCCTGGCGGTCCCCCGGAAGGGCCGGTAGGTCCAACAGCTCCAGAAGGTCCAGTTGGACCTACAGAACCAGGAATGCCAGGAATCCCTTGAGGGCCGGTCGGACCAGGAATTCCTTGAATCCCTTGAATGCCAGGAATCCCTTGAATGCCAGGAATCCCTTGAATTCCAGTGACCCCTGTTATTCCAGTGGGTCCAATAGGACCTTGAATGCCAGGAATGCCTTGGATACCTTGGATACCTTGAATTCCAGAAGGTCCAGTTGGACCAATAGATCCAGAAATCCCAGGAATCCCTTGAGGTCCAGAAATACCTTGAGGCCCAGTAGGTCCCAGGCTACCTTGAATTCCAGTAGGTCCGGTAGCACCAGTAGGCCCGGTAGGTCTCGGAGGTCCACCAGAAGGTCCGGTTGCTCCGGTTATCCCGGTAGGTCCTGTCGCTCCAGTTATTCCAGTAGGCCCTATTTGAGGTAAAGGAAAGGAACATGGAAAGGGTATGTGACAATTCTTTTTAAATTTACTCATGTTTACACCTCCCTTATAAATTAACTAACAATTTATATTTATACTTTAACAACTTATGAGTAAACAGACACACTGGTGTAAGGACCCCCCCACAATAATTACATAAAAGGTTTTAAGAGCAAGCCTTTATTTCACATTCCATACCAAAAAGAGCACTATATTATATATAAGTGCTCTTCGGATCAAAGCTCTTAGTGTAAAAGAGTACGTAATACCAAATGTAATTTTTTCATGGGCGTGAAGTATTTGAAAAAAAGCTATTTTAGTAGGGAACAAGTTTAAAAGGCCCTGGTTGACACAGGACCTTTTAAAAGGGAACAACACTTGACATGTTAATAATTTTGACTGAAAGTTACTTTCATATTAACATTATTGGGATTTTAATTCCAATAATGGTTGTTGAGAAATAAAAAATTATTTGGCACAACAAAGCAGCTAGCTGAAGTAGCTAACTGCTCCATTGTACGCTTTTAGAAGTAGCATAGGATACAACTATAGTATAAACGGATATCGAAATATTATGCAGGAAAGAAAACTAAACAAAAATTTCATTTTGTATAAAAACACCAAAGTAAAACGAGCACTTGTTCCAGAGTGCTCGCATAAAAACATTCCATGTATTGGGGTTATGTTTGTAAGTCATGAACCAGTGAATGGATGAAAAGTAAGGTTCAAGATAGTTTATTCATTTTAAAGCAAATAGGAACTTGTACGGCAAAAAGAGCAGCTAGTAAAAGCTAACTGCTCCATTACGAAAAAAGAGCACCTTCGAACAGTGCTCTTCCTCAGAGTGTATAGTGCATGATACTTCATGAAGGTTTTTAAGAAATAAAATGAATGAGCTCACAACTGAAAAGATGCGGCTACAAAATAACATATGAAAATGCCGTATTAGGAGTGACAATGAAATTTAAATAAAAAAGAGCAGCTAGCAAAAGTTAACTGCTCGGTACTCCAAGGGAGAAAGTGATTATTTACTATGTAAATTACATCAATTTCTTTGTTAACAAATATGTAAACCCTATGAAAATCAAAAAATTGAACGAAATCAAAAAGATATTTTTTTGAGGCTTTTTAAACTCTTTTATCAAAGTAGCGGATGCACCAACTACTACAATGATATAAATAATGATTCTTAATGTATCAGGCATATTTAGCACTCCTATTAATTAATAAATTGTATTATACAGGAATTCGTTTGTGTATTAAGAAGTAACAATAAGATTTAAGGAAGATTTAAACAAAATAATCCTTTTGTAGTGAAGGTGAAATTCAAAAAGGGCCTGATGTGAGAGAACAGGCCCTTTACAAAAATTGCATATGAGGAAAATCAATGTCAACAGTATAGTACCAACAAATGAGACTTAATTCCAGATGTTAAGTATTGAGAAATAAAAAATATTTAACGTAACAAAGTGGTTAACTTTATGAGCTAACCACTTGTTACACAAAAGAAAATTAGGCCCTACAAGTAATAGTTGTGTAACTTAAAGTTACAGTTATAGTGTAAGCAAGATTGGAAATGTTATATGAAAGTAATTCGGTTAAAAAGTTTCATTTGGTCATAAATAAAAGAGCAGCTAACAAAAGCTAGCCGCTCTAAACAGGGATGTGTCTCTAGATGTAGTTTTAATATAAACAGAATGTTGAGTTTTATTCATGGGGAGAGAGAAATGGGCTTGAAAACAGAATATAGTCCGGCTAGAAAACTAGAGGACACCAATTTTTAGAGCAGCGATAAAGCTGTTTTAAGATTTGGTGTCCTCTTTATTTTTGAAAGGGGATGTGGGGAATGAAGGTATTAAAAGATCAATTACGTGAATGGAAAAAGCAATCGAACCAATCGAAAAAGAAAAATAAGAAAAAAGGAAAAGAGAAATTTAGTACTCGTGAAATTGAAGATTTAATGGGGATACATAGACCTTGCTATGAACGTAGACGTGGAGCGTTAAGACAAAAGTAATAAAAAATAAAAAGGAGTGGTCTTACATGACTAAACATTTATCTTTCTTACCAAAAATCGATAGAACGGCAACACAAGAGGAATTAGAAGGCTTGTTGGAAAGTGTACGTATATATAGACAATTCGGGATGATGCGTAAAGAAATGAAGGTCACTCCTTCTTATGAAATGCGTGAGCACGGTCCTACACATGCAGTTGGTAAACCGTTAGAAGATGTTGCAATAGCAAACATTCAACAAAGCAAACGAGAAGAGTGGCTTGAAAGAATATCATTACGTATAGATCAATTTTTAAATCGATTAGGGAACGGACGTGCAGGAAGCATTCAAAGAGATATTATTTATAAACGCTATTTAGAAGAAGAGGACGTATGTGATTACATGGTTTATAACGAAATAGGGATGTCAGAGCGTACTTATCGACGTTGGAAGTCCAAAGCGTTTTATAAACTTGCTTTTGCACTTGGATTAGAAGTTTACGAGACAGAAGAAACGGTAGGTAATAAATAATGAATTTTGTTCAACCGATACGTGATCCAGAGCAAATACAACAGCTAAAAGAGTACTTTAAGGAAAAAAGCTTACGTAATTACATTCTCTTCATTATGGGTATTAATACAGGTCTTAGAATCTCAGATATTTTGAAACTAAAAGTAGGGGGTGTCAAAGGCAGTCATATATCTATGAGGGAAAAGAAAACAGGGAAACAAAAACGAATACAAATTACTGCAGCACTGAAAAGAGAACTTAAATGGTTTATTGAAGAAAGAGAAGACAATGAGTATTTATTACAAAGTAGACAAGGGAAGAATCGTCCAATTGGTCGTAGCATGGCATATAAGATATTAAGTATAGCCGCAGCAGAGTTCGGATTAGATGAAATAGGAACACATACGCTAAGAAAGACGTACGGGTATCATATGTACATGCAAACGAAAAATATAGCATTACTCATGGAGATATTCAATCACTCGTCAGAGAAGGTCACATTACGTTATATAGGTGTAAATCAAGATGCAATGGATAAAGCAATGATTAGGTTTAAAATCTAATCATTGCTTTTTTCTTTTTAAATCTAGGGGTATTGCCAGCATTTTTGATAACCCCCACGTAAAGAGCATACAAAAATTTATACAGTTTTCGACTAATCCAGTAACAAACGAGAACCCGAAAACCCGCACCAGGATTAGGTTCCCTTGTCAGAGTAAGGGGCCACTTTTTCCTTGCTACCGATAATAGGACGTTATATTAACTAGTTTTGTATAGAATATTCATGTGTTCCTTAGAAAACTAAAGGGCCAGTTTATCATTCACAACTGTACTTGAACTTAGGTTCTGTCTGAATATAAAAAGCATTTCTTACTTGTGCACTCCAATTTGCAAAAGCTGATCTCCATTCAGGAGTGTTAAAGAATTGGTCTACAGTTTGAGTTTCAGAATGCCAAACTATAAATAGGTTAAGTGGGGCAATTCCTCCTGCCCAAATTCCATTATTTACGTCAGTATCTTCTTCTCTTACTAATAATAAGGGTAGACCAAATTGAAAAGCCATTGAAGGTTCTACTTGTGAATAAACTGATCCTACCCAGAATGGAGTTGATGGTGGAAGAGGTCCTACATTGACGTCAACTGTTTGAATTTTAAAACGACGAAGGTTTACTGCCAACATTCCATAGCTTGATGAAACTAGACGACGAATATCAGTTAAAATGGATTCGGGATAACTTTCACTTAAAGGCAATGTACGTGGAAAAAGCAAAGCATACTCAATTTCTAAAATTAGACGGTTTAGAAATCTTTGTTGGTTGTCATTTAAATGCGTTGTCGTACTTAAAAATATGGGAATACGATAAGCGCGGTCAATACACTCTTGATGTGCCGATTCTATTTTCACTTTATTTTTACTTAAAGATTTATGCTCATTATTACTCATTTTCTCACCTCCTTTTTTAATACTATATAGAAAAGGAATTAGTTAGTTTGGACATAATTGCCTTTATGGGAACCTAAAGGGTTTTTCTTACTTAAAAAAACAAGTTATAAAAATTAATACAGGTACTCAAAGAAGGAAAAACTGATAAAATTTAACTTTCAATAACGAGAAATATGTAAACAAGCTGTCCGTATGGGCAGCTTATTTTATTTTTCCGTAT
Source organism: Bacillus sp. 01N45 (assembly GCF_056399205.1). Lineage (NCBI taxonomy): Bacteria > Bacillati > Bacillota > Bacilli > Caryophanales > Bacillaceae > Bacillus > Bacillus sp. 01N45. Next base: position 16,993 of record NZ_JBFTQW010000005.1, on the reverse strand, counting down.
AGTGTAGGTTGTTTTGCAAAATGCTGGTGGTATCCCTATACAGTTACTCATAATTTTCGTACTGTGTAACTCAAAAGAGAAAGTTAAATGAAATCAATGATACCAAGGGATTCAGCGAAGGGGTCAGTTACACACAATATAAGATAAGGGTAAGTGGTAGTATCAAGGAATTGAATGGTGTATATACATAAATATAAAATGTAAGGGGGAGGTAATTGTAATTCATGTTAAATGAAGAACTATTAGAAGTAATAATTAGATACAAAAGGAATACTGGAAGAAATCCTGATGTGTTAAAGCTAAATCCAACTTATTTTAGAAATATTCTAGAAGAATTGAATTATCCACAGTGGATTATAAAAAAGAAAATGACAGAAATGAAAAAAAGTATTTTCGGTGTATCAGTGGAATTAACAGATGCAGTGGAAAAATTTGAACTATGAAAAAGTTGGCAGAGTCGTGACCGCTTTTTGGCAGGAAATGTGCCGGTTATTTTGGAATTAACGTGTTATATTTGTATTGTGGGAAGTGGCGGGAAACACAACTCATTATGTTGTTTTTAAAATTCTAAACGGTTCGTAATGATGGCACATAAAATCCGAAACCAGCAGATGGTAACGATTGAATGATACCGTTATTAAGGAGAGCTTTTGCTCTTCTTCCAGTTACTTAATAGTGTATTAATAGATTGATACTTAATATTAGGTGATTGGAAGAAGGATAAAACTTCATTTACCGTAATTGAAGTACAAATTAATAATTTATATCAAAGCGTCCATTCGTGCGCTTTTTATTATTTGTGTGGGAGGTAGAATTTATATGACGGAAACACATTTAAGTGATGAAATTGCAGGGAAACATTATAGAAGAAGCTAACAAGCTGCATAAGTAACTCGGATTCAATGTAGATTTAGAGTTGCTTATACTAGTGCAGAAAAGATTATTGATCGTCTTGAAGAGAATAGAGTTATTGGTCCGTATGAAGGAAGTAAACCAAGAATAGTATTAATTAAAGAGTAGCATCCAAAACGGGTGCTTTTTTCTTTGTTATATAGAAATTACACATTAAACGTATTTAAATACTGTTTTAGGTATAACATGAATTGACCATCAATGGTACAGATAACGGATATTTTTCTATTTAGATTAGATGTTAAATGTACCGTGAAACTCTTGGAAATACAATGCTGGAAAAATATAATGATATTGGTATATTACAGGAGAAGGCGCAATTGTAGGAGTAAAGGGGATATGCCCAGGTTGCATACCATATTGACCATATGAAGGATGGTGAATTAAATGTTGCCAAGTCGAAGCTGGAGCTACAACAATCCTCATCGGGAAAGGATTCATAATATAATCACTCCTAAAGTAGTATTCATGTAATAGGGTATGCGCTTACTGAATATAGATGTGCATAATCTAGGTCTATAGACATAATAATCAACGGACAGAAAATAGGGTTACTAATCTTATGATGTGTCCATTATGGGTGTTTTATTTTACTATGTAGATAGAACAAACATGTGTATAGCAATTATCGTAGGCGCTGCCGTGATCTGGGTGGTGCCTTGTTTGTTGTTAAGGAAAGATAAGGAGTAACAAAACAAACTCAACTCAACCCATTTAATGGTAATTGATTGAAAATATAGTCTAATGTAACACATCATATATTTTGTTACATTAGATTTCAGAAGAGAAATGCTGTTATATCAACGTTTTTGTCTATTTATAAAAATAACTACCATATTTTATGTAACATATTGTATAATAAAGATACATCTAATGTAACATAACGTATGGAGGGGTAAGGAATGAAGTTTGTGCAACCAATTCGAGATAAGAAAAAATTAGAAGAAGTGAAAGAGGTTTTACGTCGCCAATCTTATCGTGATTTGTTTTTATTTGAAATGGGAATCAATACAGGTCTAAGAATTAGTGACTTATTAAAGTTACATGTAAATGATGTGAAAGAAAGAACTCACATTGTAATTAAAGAACAGAAGACCGGGAAAGAGAAACGTTTCATTATCAATACAGCGTTAAGAGAAAAAATAAATGAGTATGTAAGTGGAATGAATGAAACAGATTGCTTATTTGCTTCTAAAAAGACAGGAAAACCAATCACGAGAATTCAAGCTTATCGAATTATGAACGCTGCTGCTGAAAAAGTAGGGCTTGATGAAATTGGAACGCATACTCTTAGAAAAACTTTTGGCTATCATTATTATCAGAAGACAAAAGATGTAGTAATGCTACAAACAATCTTTAATCATTCTGCTCCATCGATTACATTACGTTATATAGGAATCCAACAAGATGAGATAGATAAATCATTAGAAGATTTCAGTTTATAAATTAGAAACCACAAAAGTAGCGATTACGCTGCTTTTTTATTTTGTAAAGCAATTAACGTGAGGTGGTGTAAATGGAAGATGAAACTATAAACGTTCCTACATGCTCTGTTTGTAATGAACCCTGCATGTGGACATTAAAAATGCCATTAACTATTACTCATTTTGATAAAACATATATCCGTGAAGCAAATACGGATAATGCTCATATATGCATTGAGTGTTTAGAGAAGGAAGTGCAAACAATTGGATAAGGGGGCAGGTGTTATGTAATTATGGCCAGACAACGAAGTCCAGACCGTAACAAAGCGTATGAAATATTTAAAGATCATAATGGTGATATTACGAATCGTAAAATCGCCGAATTGTTGTCTACATCCGAAAAAACTGTAAGTGAAAAAACGGTTGGCGGATGGAAATCCAAAGATGAATGGATAGACAAATTAAATGGAGTACTCCATAAAAATGAACGGAGTACTCCAAAGAAAGATACGGAGTACTCCAAAAAGAAACCAGGAGCACCCAAAGGGAATAAGAATGCTGTAAACAATCGTGGTGGAGCCAAAAAGGGCAATAAAAATGCTACCGGTAATCCCGGAGGTTCTGCTCCGCTACGTAATGGTAATGCTGCTACACATGGTTTGTATAGAAAGTATTTACCACAAGAATTATATGCTTTAAAAGAAGAGCTAGAGGAAGCCATTAACAATGATCCATTATCAATTCTATGGGAAAGTATAATGCTGCAGCACGCTCAAATCATTCATGCTCAACGTATTATGTTCGTTAATAATAAAGAGGACATGACGAAGGAACTACGAAAGAAAAAACTTAGTGAAAGTGGATTTGAAGAAGAGTGGGAAATTCAATTTGCTTGGGATAAACAAGCGAGCTTCTTAAACGCTCAATCTAAGGCACTTTCTACTTTGTCTGCTCTTATTAAGGATTTTGATAGATTAGCTAATATAGACGATGAGCGAAGGGCAAAACTTGAATTTATACAGGTTCAAATCGACAAAATTAAATCTAATACTAATAATGATGATAACAATATTGAGCCAGTTGTCATTGTAGATAATATTAGTGGTGATTTAAATGTCTAAAAAGCAAATCGCTGAAATACTTCCACCAGCTTTTCATCAAGTTTGGTTAGCTCGTAAATGTGAATCGATATTAAAAATTGTTTGTAAAGGCGGGCGTGGTTCGGGTAAATCTACGGATATATCCATTTGTATTGTTATGGATCTTATTCAGTTTCCTATTACAGTGCTTTGCATACGTAAAGTAAAGGATACAATACGGGAATCCTGCTATGAGCAAATAAAAGAAGCGATAGAAATCTTAGGTGTAGAGCATTTATTTCGTTTTAAAGAAAGTCCGATGGAAATCATTTATAAACCGCGTGGAAACAAAATGATATTCCGTGGTGCTGATGACCCTGCAAAAATCAAATCTATTAAAATAGCGAAGTATCCAGTTGCTATTGCATGGTTTGAAGAGTTGGCCGAATTTAAATTAGAAGAAGATGTTTCTACAATAGAGAAGTCTATTTTGCGTAAAGAATTACCGAATGGACTGCGATATAAAATGTATTACTCGTATAACCCACCGAAGAGAAAACAGTCCTGGGTTAATAAGAAGTTTGAAACGCAATTCAAGCCAAAGAATACATTTGTACATCATAGTACATATCATGATAATCCTCATATTTCTAAGCAGTTCGTGGAAGAAGCAGAAGAAACAAAAAGACTTAAACCACAGCAATATGAACACGAATATGAAGGGAAACCGACAGGCAGCGGCGTTGTTCCATTTAGTAATCTCAAATTCAAACGTATTACAGATAAAGAAATTAAAACATTTGATAATATACGTCAAGGGATTGACTGGGGTTATGGGAATGACCCGCTGTCTTTTGGTCGTATGCATTATGATAAAACGCGCAGAAAGCTTTATATATTCGGCGAAATACATGGCGTTAAAATCAGTAATCGCTTATTAGCTGAAAAGATTAAACAACTTGGTTGGGATGACGTCGAGATAATCGCGGATTCATCGGAACCAAAGTCAATTGATGAAATGAAAAATGATCATGACATTAAGAGAATCAAAGGTGCTGTTAAAGGGCCTGGTTCTGTTGAATACGGAGAAAAATGGTTGGATGATTTAGAAGAAATTATAATTGACCCCGAACGTTGTCCAAAAACTGCAGGCGAATTCGAAAATATTGATTATGAGATTGATAAAGACGGTAATCCGAAAAACAGATTGCAAGATAAGGATAACCATAGTATCGATATGACTCGTTATGCATGTGAGGATGATATGAGTAAACGTAAAGTAGTTATGGGTGGAAAGGTTAAAAGAGTGTAGTCGGACATTAATTGTTCGGCTATTTCTTTTGCTCTCTATTAATAGAAGAAAGGAGGATATACAAACGATATGAGCGATAAGAAGACAATTAAGAATGTAAAAGTATTTGGTATTAATAAAGCTGCAGATGATCCGAAGAATAAGGAAGACAACAGCAAGCAAATGGCAGTTGATCCATTCGCTCAATCATATAGTGATAAAGGATTAATTAAACCTCCTTATGATATGGCAACTCTACTGGATATAAAGGAAAGTAATCCTATTCATTCTGCTTGTATTAGCGCAAAAGTCGATGATATTGCTGGTGTTGGTTTTGACTTTGCCCCTTTTGAAGAAGTAAAAGAAGCAGCGAGCCAGGAGCAGTATAAAAGGTTAAAAGAATTCATGCGTAATTGTAATCCAGAAATGACAAGCTCAGAAATCATAAGAGCCGTATGGGATGATTATGAGACAGTTGGCTGGGGAATTATTGAAGTTGTTCGTAATAACAAAGGTGAACCGTCAGAACTATACCACATTCCAGCTCACACAGTTCGTGCTCATAAAGATAAAATTCGCTTTGCTCAAATCGTAAGTAACAAAGAACGATGGTTTAAAAAGTTCGGTTATCCTGATGAGTTTCGTCTTGTTGATGGTCAACCTTTAGGAGCAGAAGACATTGCAGAAAACGGAACAGAAAAAGCCGGGGAAGTAATTGTTATTCGCAAATTCGGTTCACGTTCTTCTTATTATGGGATACCTAATTACGTTAGTTCTATTGGCTCAATAGTTGGCTCTCAAGCAGTGCGAGATTACAATATTAACTTTTTTACGGGCAAGACTATTCCAGATGCTCTGCTATTTATTGAGGGAATCGATGAGATAGATGAGGGAACGGAAAATGAATTAAAAGCGTTCTTCTCTGCAGAAACAAAGGGAGAACATCATAAGTTGGCCGTAGTTCCTGTTCCACCAGGAGCAAAAGCTAGATTGGAAAAAATCAGCCCTGATGTAAAAGAAGGTAGTTTCCGTTTGTATAAGCAGGATAGCGCAATGGAGATATGTGTGGCCCATCGTGTACCACCTTATCGTATCGGTTGGGCTATGACAGGTTCATTAGGACAAACAACTGCTAAAGAAATGAATGAGATGTACAAGCGTTCTATTATTGAACCTGGCCAAGAAATATTAGAACATCGATTAAACAATCAATTGTTCCGTGTATTTTCTGAAATACTAGGCGGTTTAGATTGGCATTTTAAATTAAATGAAATCGATACGGATGATCGTGAAGCAGATTTGAAGTATGCAAAAGACAGTTATGAAGGTGGAATATTAAAACTGAATGAGTCTCGTAAGGTAGTAGGTTATGAACCTGTACCAGGAGGAGATAAATTCTTTGATGGTACAACTGAATCTTCTCCACCAGAACCAATTGCAAAATCTGCAGATGATGAACAAGATAACTTAATTGCTATTAATGCATTTAGGGAAAAGCATGAAGAAATAGAGAAAGCTATGCAAAAGAAGGTAGCTGATTTTTTTCCAAGCAGGGAAAACGGCTCTTAAACCTGCTTCCCGTAATTCGTATTAATAAAGCAGATGAAGAGATTGATCTTGTAATTGCAGAAGCAGAAGTTGATGAATTTCTGGATAATGTTGATTGGGATGAGGAACGACAAATGTTTGTCGATGAAGTCACTGCTACGCTACAGGATGATGTAACAGAATTTGTACAAAGTACCCTTGCATCAAATGGTTTAACCTGGATGGTATTAGATCCAATTGGTGACGTTGCTGCAAAATGGGTTGCTGCTTATGCATTTGAATTAGCAAAAGAAATCCATGAAACCACTAAAGATAGATTAAGAGAGACAATGTTAAAGAATCTTAGTGAAGGAATGGGTGTCGATGCATTAAGTGTTTCTATTGCAGATGTGATGTCAGAAGCAAGTAACTATAGAGCAATGATGATTGCACGTACAGAAACAACATATGCAATGAATTACGGCAATTTAATCGCTTATAAGGGTGCAAATAGAAACAAGAAAACATGGCTTACAGGTAATGATGAACGTGTTTGTAAAGAATGTGGTGGTTTACATGGGGAAACGGTAGATATTGATGATCTATTTAGTAATGGAAAGATGTGTCCGCCAGCTCATCCGCATTGTCGCTGCACTATGATTTCAGAAGAGTAATAAAATACACCTATTTAATTGGGGTTTCATCGTCAAAACGTATACGGCTTTAAATTAGCTGCTATGCGTTTTGACAGTGGAACCCCAATATTTATAGGGAAGGAGGTAAAAACGATGGGATACGAACTAAAAAACGCCAATATCAGTTATGTTTCATTAGTTACAAAGGGCGCAAACGGTCGTCAATTTGCCATTATGAAAAGCGAATCTGCTAAACAACCAAATATATCAAAACAGGTTCCAATCCTTAAAACAGAGGAAGATAAGCAGCTTGTTACAGGTGTGGTATATGAACCAGATGTAGAAGATACACATGGGGATACAATGACCGCAGAAGAAATTGAAAAGGCTGCATATACCTTTATGGATAATTACCAACACATCGATAAACAACACGATGAAATCGCTGGTAAAGGGACAGTAGTTGAAAACTGGATTGCTAAAAGTGATATGACAGTAGGCGAACAAGAAGTAAAAGCAGGAACATGGCTTATGACTGTTCGTGTTGATGATGCAGACACCTGGGAAGAAATTAAAAAGGGTGAAGTTACCGGTTTTTCAATGGGTGGATTTGGTAAACGTGTAGAAATCGCGAAAGCAGATGACCTTACCCATGAAGAGAAAGGCATTATTCGTAAAATGGTTGGTTTCTTCAAAGGTGAAAAACATGCTATTAAAAAAGGTGAAGTAAAAGATCGTTTTGTTGATGAAAGACAAAACCGCGATTTACGTGCCGTTTTTAATTTATTCGAAGATGTGTTCTATTGGGAGATTTGGGAGAATAATCCCGATATTGACCGAATGCTGACTGCTCTTGAAGACATGAAGGAAATCCTTTCTTCTATTAAAGGCGGTTATACCATTGCGAAATCAGAAGATAGTGTACAAGCAGAAAACATTGTATTAGAAAGTATTAAAAAAGCGGGGAAAGTATTATCCCAAAAGAATCATGCAAAATTAGATGAAGCATTAGCTTTAATTAGTGAAATAAAAGAAGCTGCTTCACCAGAGGAGGAAGAAGAAATGAAAGCAAAGGATATTGCAGAGATTGTTAAACAAGCAGTAGAGCCACTAGCTACTAAGTTAGAGAAGATTGAAAAGCAGGTGAATGGTGAAGAAGTAGAACCAACACCAGAAGAGCAAACGGATGAAGAGAAAGTTGCAGCAGTTATTCAAAAAGCATTAGAGCCATTTGCTGAACGTCTTGAAAACATCGAAAACGCTGCTTCTATTCGTAAAGGTTTAGATCCTGATGGTGATCCAGTACCTGGACAACAACCAATTAAAAAATCTATATGGACAGGCGTTAACCTGTAATATAAGGAGGAAATATTAATATGGGAACAACATACAACAATCAGCAATTATTAAATCGTCTATCTAAAATTGAAAAGACAATTACTACAGGTTCAGTTTCTTCTGGTTTATTAAATCCAGAGCAAAGTAAAGAATTCTTTAGAATGGCTTTTGACGCAACACCATTCTCTCAATTACATCGAAAAGAAATGCGTAAAGCAAAACAAGGTGTACTTGATAAAGTTGGTATTGGCGGCCGTATTCTACGTAAGAAAACAGAGAATAAAGATGAGGATTACCGTGCAGGTGTTACTACATCAACTATTCCATACAATACAAAAGCACTTCGCCTACCTTGGGAAATTACAGAAGAAACGCTGCGTGAAAATATTGAAGGGGAAGGCTTTGAAGATACTGTAATGGCACTTATGTCAAGTCAAACAGGTGTTGATTTAGAGGATTTACACTGGAATGGTGATGCTGAATCATCTGATCCATTTTTATCAATTAACGATGGTTGGTTGAAGAAGCTTTTAAAATCAAAAGAATCTCATATTATTGACCACGCTAAATTAGTAACTGGTACAGGAGAAGAAGCAAAAGCTAATGGATTTGGTAAAGGATCGATCTTTGCTCTATCTGGTGTAATGCCGAATAAATATAAAAATAGTAATCTACGTTGGATTATGTCACCAAATCGTAGGGAAAAATGGATTGAATATTTAACAAACCGTCCTACAGGTGCAGGTGATGCTGCATTACTAGGAGCAGGAGACCAAGTTAATAAACCGATGGGATACGGAATTGTTACAGTTCCTACTTTATCAGATGACATTATTATTCTTGCAGATCCACGTAACTTTATTGCTGTTAACACATATGAAACTCGTATTCGTAAAACAACAGAAGGTAAATCTGCAGTAATGGAAGATAAACGATTCTATGTAATTCATTTTGATGATGATGCTGTAATTCAAGAATTGGATGCAGTAGCAATTCTGACGAATATTCCTGATACATTCGACGCCTAATAACCAGGCGTATTTTTTATGGGAATAAACCCTTTGTTATCAGGGTTTTGAATGTATACTTTTTTAATGTTTTCTTGTTTTTAATAGAAAATGAGATAGAACCAATAAAACCAACAATACGAATGTAAACTTTCATGCAATAGTTTACATTCGAGAAAGGGGTGCTAATTATGAAAGTAGTTAAGCTGCGATACGGTGGTACTTACACCGCTTATGGACAAAAGTTTAAGAATGGCCAAGAAGAAACAGTTGCAAATGATAAAGCTGATTACCTTGTAAGTACTGGACATTTTGAACTTGTAAAAGAAGTCGATAAGAAGGAGAAAGAAACATAATGGATATTAACATACAGGACATTAAAGACCGCGTAAATGTGCAGAAAATGCCTGATACAGTTATTCAAGAACTAATAGATTACTATACGGTTATTACTAAAAAGTATTTAAGAGTCAAGCCGGAGAATCCAATGAAAGAAATCATCCAAACAAGCAAACTAGCTTGGCTTACTTTTCCTGCTGAATCTATAGCAAAAGTAACACATGTTAGTTCAAAACAAGATATGTCCGATTCTATTACAGTAAATGGGCGTATTGTTTATGGTTTATCCGAAAATCAATTGTATGAATTCGAATATAAGATACAAGATTATGATGATCTGCAGGTACTTATGAGGAAATGTATTATTGATTTGGTTATTTCTGCAGTAGGTCGTGCTAAATTACAACGGAAAGGTATGAAGACATCCGAAAGTATAGGGGATTATTCGTACCAGATTAGCCCAGAAGCGTTAGATGAACCTGCTACAAATAATAAGATACTTAATGGTTTAAAAGCGTTTAGAGCAAGAGTTAAGCCAGTGATGGCCACATGAGTATGTACTTTGACGATGGTGATATGGATGATTTATATATTCATGAAGTAGTTGTAAAACGAAAAGAGAGAAAGAAACAATCCTCTGGTAATTATACAGAAACAGAAGAGGAAATTTACGAGAATATGATTTGCCGTGTAACTACTAATTCTGCTGCTGATAATGAAAGATTTAAGCGTGACAAACAAAATTTCGATACAACTTTTAAGATTTATGCACCTGCTTCTTACAAAATTAAGCCTAATGATCGTATTCATTTCAAAAATGAAGAATTAGGTGTTGATTATACGTTCGAAGTAAAAGGCGAACCACGTAATCCTGCATTTATGAATCACCACATCGAGATTTATTGTGAAAAGGTGTGATTCTATATGGCTAATTCAGTAGAAATTGAGTTTTCTAGCAATATGGAGCAAGTAAAGACGCATATTAACGCTATGTGTGTTGAAAAAGTCACAGCAGCATCTATTCATTTACAAAATGAAGTTAAAAAAAATCTCACAGGTAGCCGTAGCGGTAAACAATACAAGATACCACATACAAGTCGTAAATATACTGCTTCTAAACCAGGGGAAGCTCCTGCTGTTCGTACAGGTGATTTGCTAAATTCGATTAAATATAATATTAAACGATCACAATCAGAAGTATTGGGTGCAGTAGGAAGTGACTTGCAAAAAGCAATATGGCTTGAAAATGGTACAAGTAATATGGAAGCCCGTCCATTCTTATTAAAGTCATTCGAAAGACAACGCAGAGAACTTAAAAGAATGATGGGAGGATAATGTATGTCTACTGCTATTGCAGCTATTAGAATGCTTGTAGAGAACGATGAAATAATAAAAGCCAATCTATCAGAATACGGTGAAGGCGAGGACAAAGGCCCTGCTCTTACATTCCAAACTGCACAAGATGATATGGAAATGCCCTATGTAGTTATGAGAATTGAAGCAAATAATCCGGATGACGTTGAAATTATAGATCGTATGATTCTTAATTTCGATGTGTATTGTGATAACGGTGATTATGATAAGGCGAATTTGGTCGCTACACGTATTGAAAAATTGCTAGATAGAGAAGTTGGTTTAAAAGATGACGGGATACTTTCTATCCATCGTGCAGGTAGTCTTCCTGTACCAGATGAAGACCCATCTATCATTCATATAAATGTAAAATTTCTTGTCCGAACCATACGAACGGACTTGTATTAGGGGGTAGAACAAATGAGCTGGAAATTAATTAACGGTGTTCGGGAAGGAACTACTGATAATTTCGTTATTGGCCCTGGTGTTATGTACAAAGGATTTAAAAGTGTAAAAGAACTCGGGGAAATGGTTGGAGCAACTACTGGTGGTACGAAAGTGGGCTTTGATCGTGAGTACTATGATGCAGATATTGATGGTGTGCTAGGTAAAATGGTGCGCGGTAAATGGTTATTAAAAGATGAACCGCATATTGAACTTACATTAGTAGAATTTACAAAAGAAAACCTGCAGTTAGCTTTACCTGGAATGACAGTAGATTCTACAACAGAAACTGATTACGATATTATGAAGCCTTCAAATGAAATTCCTGACTCAAGTTATCACGATATTGCTTTGATTGGGATGGTTTCGGGAAGCACCTTGCCGGTTATTTTCGTTGTTCGAAATGCATTAGTAGTTTCATCTATTGAAGTTGATTTGAAAGATGGAAAGGGAACGGTTGGTTTGAAATGTAAATTCATCGGCCATTACAGTGAATCTGCACCAAATACACCACCTTATGAAATCTATTTACCGAAGAAAAAGAAAGTAGCAGGAGCACCTGCTAAAGCGCCGGCTACCGCATAAATGGTAGTCGGTTTTCTATTACATAAAACTAGCTAAACGCTAAAAGGAGAGAGCAAAATGGCTTCTATTTTAGAAAAAATGATGAACAATGGTACAGACATTACAATCATGGGTGAGACAGTAGCAATGCGACGATTAAACGTAACGGACGTTTGGCGATTCGCTAAGATTATTTCGAAGGTTGGACGCAGTGCGATAGCTAACTTTGCTGATTTCGGTAAGGATAAGCAAGAAATGGATGAATTAACTAAAGTAGCTGAATCTCTTCCAGAAGAGGAAAAACAAGCGCAATTAGCTGCACTTAAAGAGAAGCAGCAACAAAAAGGATTAGAATTTGCTTTCCGTGTTTTAACAATGATTCCTGCTTGTGAGGATGACTTTACAGAGTTCTTTGCTAGTCTATTAAAAGTAAAAGCAGAAGAGTTTCGCCAGTTCCCTCCGGAAGCAATGGTTGCTGTTATACAAGGGTTATTAGAAAGTGAGGACTTAATGACTTTTTTCAACCAGGTCAAGGGACTAGTGAAAGTGCAGAGCGAGAAATGGAGCAAACCAGCAGCGGCTCAGATCCAAGCGTAAACGAGAATACAAATGAATATTTAGAGGAAGCAGAACAAAATATGTTACGTGCTTTCGATAAAATCCAAAAACGGTATGGGTGGACAGATGAATATGTCTTATCCATACCTTATTCGCGTTTAATGGATTTATTTTCTTTCATTGCACAAGAAGAGCAACAAGAGGATTTAAACGAATGGAAGAAGATGGCGTTCATCGGATTTCAAACCCGTCAATTAGAAGAAGGAACTACTTTTAATGATTACCTTCAAGCGTTTGGGCTTGCTGGTTCTCAAGATGATACAGAGTCATCTTATGAGATGGGCGATGTATGGACACAAGAAGAATGTGAAGCACACGTTGAGCAAATCATGGCTCAATTCCAAGATGACGACGATGAGGAATAAAAGGGTAATAAACCCCAGCGAAGGGGGTGCGTAAATGCTCGCTGAAATGTTCCAGTTGTTCGGGACAATTGGTATTAAAGCAGATGGTGCTTATAAAGATTTACAACAATTTGAAGATCGAGTACAAAAGACTGCAAACGGAATGCATGATAAGTTCCAAAAAGCAGGGGAATCCATTAGTCATGTAGGTAACAAAATGAAAGATGTTGGTACTAACATGACTGCTGGTGTCTCATTACCTCTAGCTGGTATTGGTGCTGCTGCTGTTAAAGTGGCATCCGATTTCGATACTTCACAAAGGAACATCCAATCTTCTTTAGGTCTTACTGAAAAAGGTGCTGAAAACCTTGGTAAAATCGCAAAAGAAACTTGGAAAGATGGATTTGGCCAAAGTATTGAAGAAGTAGATCAGTCGCTCGTAAAAGTGTATCAGAACATGAAAGAAGTTCCTCACGAAGAATTAGAGCAAGCGACCAAAAGTGCTATGACACTAGGGAAAACTTTCGATTCTGATATCAATGAAGTTACTCGTGGTGCAGGACAATTGATGAACCAGTTTGGTATTGAATCAAAAGAAGCATTTGATTTATTTGCAGCTGGTGGGCAAGAGGGATTGAACTATTCGAATGAAATGTTTGATAATGTGGCCGAATATGCGCCGCTTTATAAACAAGCTGGTTTCTCTGCTAACGAGATGTTTACCATTATGGCAAACGGGACTCGTGATGGCAGTTATAATCTCGATTACATTAACGACCTTGTAAAAGAGTTCGGTATTCGTGTACAGGATGGTTCTAAAGGTGTATCTGATGCCTTTGCTGAAATGTCTCCCGAAACACAAAAAGTATGGGATAACTTCAATAAAGGTAAAGGAACTTCTGCAGATGTATTTAACGCTGTCTTAGGTGATTTAGGTAAGATGGACGATAAAGTAAAAGCAAACCAACTTGGTGTTGCTGTATTCGGTAGATGATAAATTGTGCCGAAGTAAAATTGCGGTATTAAGCAAGAAGGGTGAGATTCCTAACTTGAACCGAAGGCTATATAAAATATAGTCAGGGGCAGAGCATAGAGGATGAAAAGATATAATTCCTCCACGAGACCGCGACACTTATTAGTGAAAACGTATGCCGAACTTGCATTAATATGAAGTGCAAGAAGTAGAGGATAAAAAGCTTTTACGATAACAAAGTTGACAAAATGGGAAGACATGGGCGCACAAGCCGTCTTAGGGCTTAATAATGCAAGTGGTGCATTAGGTGATGTTGAGGGCGCAATGGGCAAAATGCAGAAGACGCAGCAAGAAGCCTTTGGTGTTCGTTGGCAAAAGTTAGTTCGTACTACTATGGCATCACTAGAACCGCTAGGACAAGCCATCTTAGATATTGCAGAAGTAGCCCTTCCTCCAATTATTAAAGCGGTGGAATTAGCAGCAAAAGCCTTTAGTTCTATACCGAAGCCAATTCAAATTGGTATCGTAGCAATTTTAGGTATGGTTGCTGTATTAGGTCCACTAATTGCCATGATGGGATTCATGACAAGTGGGGTTGGTGCATTTGTCGGTTCATTTAGATTCCTAGTACCAGTATTATCTAAGGTTCCTTTGTTATTTACAGGTATATTAAAACTCGGACCTAGATTGATAGGGATGTTCGGAATGATAGGAAGAGCAGTAGCTTTCCTAGGTAGTACTGCTTTTGCTGGACTTCTAAAGGTAGGACCTAAACTTATCGGAATGTTTGGCGCGATAGGTAAGGCACTCGCTATACTTGGACGATCTGCAATGACATTACTCATGAATCCCTGGACGATTGCAATACTCGCTGTTGTTGGATTAGTGTATTTAATTTATAAGAATTGGGATGACGTTGTTAAATACACAAAACAAGCCGTGAAATGGATAGGTGATGTATGTTCTAAGGGGTGGGATGCTACTGTAAAAGGGGCAAAAGCTGCATGGAATGGGCTAACTAAGTTCTTTTCTAGTTTCTGGGAAGGTACAAAGAAGGTCTTCCATACATCCGTATCATTTCTAGGTAAACTCCTGGAAGGAGCATGGAAAGGTATTACTGCAGCAATTAAATGGTATATCAATACTTGGAAGAAAATATTCGAAGTTGGATGGAATGTCATTAAATTTCTGTTTAATACTGCTTTAAATGCTATAAAAGGCGTAGTTAAATTCGCCTTAGAATTCATTAAGAATGTAATTTCATTTTATATAAAAGCGTATCAAACGATTTTTAGAGTTGGGTGGAATGTCATTAAGACAATTTTTACTACTGTCCTCAACTTTTTGAAATCGTTTGTTCGTGCTGCATTCGAATTTATAAAAAGTGCCATTTCTACAGTGATGAATGCGATTAAAACAATTATTTCTGCAGCATGGAATTTTATAAAAACAGTATTTGTTACTGTATTGAATTTCATTAAAACCACTGTTCAAAATGCATTCAACTTTATTAAAAATATAATCATTACCGTAATGAATGCGATTAAGAATTTCATTCAAGCGGCATGGAATTTTATTAAGGATACGATTATTGGAGCAGTTCGAGCCTTTGTTAATTTCGTAGTAGATAATTTCAATAAGATTAAAAATACAATTTTTAGCGTTGTTGGAGCTATTAAAGATTTCATAGTAAATAATTTCGCTACGATTAAGAAAGTTATTACTGGAACTTTTACAGGGATTGTAGATACTGTAAAAGATGTATTCAGTAAAGTAGGATCCATTATAAAAAATGTAGCAAAAGATGCACTTAGTTGGGGAAAAGATATCATTGCTGGTGTCGGTGAAGGTATGGCTTCAATGGGTGGTTGGATCGCTGATAAAGCAAAAGGAGTAGTTAGCGGAATTCCAAAAGCAGTTAAAAAGTTCTTTGGTATTCGTAGTCCTTCACGCCTAATGATGGAATTCGGTGGATTTATTACAGAAGGTTTAGGTGTAGGTATGGAAAATATGATTCCTGCAGTAGATAGAGCTTCTGAATTGCTAAACAAAGCCGTTGTTCCACCTAAACCAATGAAACTAGTAACTGATGTATCTACTCAAATCGGACAAATGGGAGCACGTTCTGCTGATATGATTGGTAAGACTGCACATCCATATGCTGGACAAACCCACGTCGAAAAGAAAACGGATAAGGGCGTAACAATTCAAAATGCTACATTTAGAGTCGCTGTTGAAAAACTACAATCTGCAGACGACTTTGTAAAAATGAGAAAGCTGCTACAAAACGTAGTCGCTGATGATCTAATGGGAATGGCGGTACGAAATGTATGAGTATATTAAAAACATTGCATAGAAAAGCAGGTTCATATTTTCTTTTTGAAGATATAGTAGAATTAAAAAACACAATAAAATATACCATTACTTTTGGGTGGCCAGGGACATATAACTTTCATTTTATGTCCCGAGTTCCTATTGGTTCTGATGGTATGCTACCAGATAAATACTTTATTGTTCGGGTAAATGGTATTGAAAGATTTAGAGCACGAGGACCTTACGCCTGGGAAGCAAGAGAAATATTTGTTGGTGCAGGACCACAAACAATTGAATTTACAACAATCGGTTATGGTTCTTCTGATGTAGCCTACGTAAGTCAAGCTTCTTATCATGCATTTGGGCATATTCCTAATATTGCAATGATCGAGCAAACAAAGATGCCAAAATCATTAGACGGCTTAAAAACTCACAATGTTATGCATGGATATCCGCGTTTTCAAAGTGCTGGTAATAAAGGATGCGAAGTAGAATTCACTCTGCTATTTAGAGATATAAAATATTGGCGTGATTTCATGAGGGAAATATATCGTACTCATATTATCACCGGTGATTACGGTACCTACGGGGGTATTATACCACCTAATGAAGTGGATACAATACGAAAAGGCACATTAGTAATAGCAAAATGTAAATTAATATCTACAGCACAAGCAGGCGTTGGAGTTGATGGCATATGAGGGAAGGTTCTGTATCTTTAATTAGAATGTTGGGGAGTCATTTCCAATTAGGGAATAACTCCCCTAATTTAATTGTTTTTATGAAAAAAAGGGACTCTTCTTCTTACGTCCAAATTCAACACCGTGTAACG